>JAEWMZ010000313.1 GCA_023392995.1 Bacillota bacterium | reverse complement strand
TGGACAGCGGGCTTTCCGAATTGCTAAAGGGTGCCAATAAGCTTAGCGCTTCTACAGAAAATATCGGAGATTTAACAACAGGAGCTAAGAAGCTTGCAGCCGGAGCACAGCAGTTAAATGACGGACTGATTCAATATACCACAGGGGTAGATACTCTGATTTCAACGGTAGATAGTACTTCCAGCTTTATAAAGCAATATGTCACTCAAGTAAATCCTGGTATCATGAAGGATCAGGTATTTGCGGCGTTTGTTTCCAAGATGTCTGATCCGGCCAATGCAAAAAGTATTGAGACTCTGAAACAGGCCAGCACCACTTTAAAACAGGCATCACAACAGATCAGTACCGGTGCTGCAGCGTTATCAGAAGGTACCGGCAGCCTGCCGCAGCTAAAAGCTGCCTTAGCAACATTGTCAGCAGGCCTTCAAAGTGCTAAGTCCGGTTCTGCACAGCTTGCAGAAGGCTCAGCAACGTTATCTGAGGGTGTTACTACCATCAGCACAGCAACCGGTAAGCTATCAGATGCAGCCGCAGATCTAGCGGATGGAGCACAAAAGGTGGAGGATGGCACAGTAAAGCTGAACGATGGCATTACAGAAGCGAAGGATGGTGTTTCCGATGCCATTACTGATACCAATGATCAGCTGGCCAACTTAAATGGCATTGCCGATTATGCAAAGGATCCGGTAGAGGTTGTAACAGACAATGTTGTTTCAGTACCGAATTATGGAACTGCCTTTGCACCATACTTCATGTCCCTTTCCCTTTGGGTAGGTGCTCTGATTATGTTCGTTGGAATTTATATGGACTCAAAAGCTAAGTTTAAGATATTGACAGAGAATTCAGAGCATAAGTTGGCAAGAGGCTTCATTTATCTGGCGATCGGCTTTGCACAGGCTGTTATATTAGCATGGATACTTCAGTACTCTCTGGGACTTCAGGTTGCCCATCCGGTATATTACTATGCTGCCTGCTGCTTGGTTTCCATGGTGTTTATAGCAATTGTACAATTTTTAATGATATATTTAAAGGATGTCGGCAAGTTCCTTACCATAGTGCTTTTGATTCTGCAATTGACCTCCTGCGGAGGAACCTTCCCGATGGAAACCGTACCTAAGTTCTTTAATGTATTGTATCCATATATGCCAATGACCTATTCCGTAGGCTTGTTCAAGGAAGTAATCAGCGGTACCATTGGTTCACAGGCAAGAAACAATACCATTATACTTTTAATCATTCTTGTGGCATTCATGGTGCTGAGTTCCTTATTTGCCAGAGGCAAGAGCAGGAAAGAAGCAATATTAAAACAGAGTGAGGCCTTTGAGGGATAGGAAGTGTTGGGGTGTGAAATAAAAATCTTTTATGGAATCGAATCCAGATAGACAGAATTATCTTCAAGGAATATAATACTAGGAAAGAGCAGTTTATAAGAAGAACCTGGTTAATAACAGGTGGGAGGTAATTGGTTAGTGGACAATAAAAAGATAAAATTAAGACACACCAAGTTTCAGATTTTCTTGGAGATTATTAGTATTCTATTACTAATTGGCATGTTCGCAGTTTTGATTTTAAACTGGAGTAATATACCGGATAAAATCCCGGGTCACTATAATGCCCTGGGTGAGGTCGACCGGTGGGGGAATAAAGCAGAACTGTTATCACTGCCTATAATCGGTACGCTTTTATATCTATTTTTGACCGTTGTATGTTTTTTTCCATCCATATGGAATGTACCTACCGAGATTACAGATAAGAACCGAGGATTTGTATATTCAAATTTGTTAACAATGATGATTCTTCTAAAAGCATTTATTTTAGTTACATTTTCTTTTTTGAATTTAAATAGCATGCAGACTAAGGCACTTCCGGTCTTTTTCCTGCCAATATTCTTATTTATCATTTTTGGAATAATTATATTTTTTGTAATAAGAACAATTAAGGTATCCAAAAAATTGGGATAATTCCCATAAGGAAACGGCAAAGCATGTTAGCTTAGCAGAATACAGTGAAGGCTGCCTGGAGCGTATTGAGATACGTTCCAGGCAGCCTTTTTCATGTGCCCGGTGGGCACGTGTTCCTCGCATGGGAATTTAATTACTGTATTGTTTTGCATTCTTCTCAGATCATTACCAGAAGTTATTATAGGAACGGTAGGTAGAACCCGGTTGCCGGCTTCTGATATGAGTCTGAATTTGACCTTGATATGGAGATTGCTCTTGGCTTTCGCTTTGCTCTTGGGTTTGATTTTGGTCTTGCGATTGGCTTTGGTTTTGCGTTTGGTCTTGAGTTTGATTCAGGCCTTGATTCAAGGTTTGATTGGAAGTTGAATTCATAGGTTGAGTCATACCTTGCTCTGGATTTTGATTCAGAATTAAACTCTGATTCTGATTTTTGTTTAGGTCTTGATTTAGATATAAATATGGTGTTTGTGTTTGATTTTGTTGTTTGTAATAAGCTTCCCGGTCATCTGTGCCAAAGGCCTCCTCGAGGGATGGTAGCGTGTTTTGATTCGCATTTGTTGTAGTTCTGGACTTCTGGTCTCTTCCTCTCCTATTCCGGAGACTGCCGAATAGAAAACCAAGAAGGAAGAAAATAATCATAAGTGCAATGATGATGACAAAGAAGTTTGCTTGTGTAATTAAACTAAACAACATAGGGATCCCTTCCTTTCCATGTGCTTACTATACTATATATGCTCAATATCGACAGAAAGTGACAGTGAAGGCGGATTATTCTATGGATTTTTAAAATCTCTTATTGCTCTGATAGACAGACTATTGACATATATATTGTGGTTGAATATAATACTAATACAACATGTTGTACATAAAGTCTGCGAGATATGGAAATAATGTATATGTGATTGCGGAAAAAATAGATGATAATGGAATAAATACCGTGGTGATTACGGTAGAATGGAGATTTCTATGGAACAGCTGCTATCAAATGAATTTTTAAAAATATATGAAAAGAAAGACAGCCCCTTAAGTCGTTTAGGAGAGTTTGTATATCTGAGAACCTATTCCAGATATATGGATGATAAAAAAAGAAGGGAGCGCTGGTGGGAGACGGTTTTGCGCACCACGGAGTATAATGTAGAGCTGGGAATACGCTTTAAACAGCAAAAGGGTCTGGATATCAATTGGAGCCGGGAGATAAAGGAGGCAGAACTACTTTATGACCAGCTGTTTCAGCTTCGAACCTTTCCTTCCGGAAGAACGCTTTATATGGGGGGAACAGAGATTGTGAAGGAATATCCCCTGTCCAATTATAACTGTGCATTTACTGATATTGAGGTAATGAGGGATTTGGTGGATGTATTCTATCTGCTGATGGTAGGCAGTGGAGTAGGCATTCGAATTGACCGGGCGCATGTGGAAGGGCTGCCGCCAGTAAGACACCTTGACATGGAAAGCGTATATCATAGAGAGGCGCGCCTCTATGCAACGAAGGAAGAGATGGAGCATACGCAGCTGACCCTTCCTAAGGAGGAGCCAGAGAAGGCAATTCTTAAGATAGGTGACAGCAAGGAGGGCTGGTGTGAAGCTCTGGAGCTTTATTTTAATCTGATCACCCTGGAGCAGTATGGCGGTCTTCATAAGGTGGTTTTGGATTACAGCTATGTCAGACCAGAGGGGGAGCGATTAAAACGATTTGGGGGCAGAGCCTCAGGACATACTTCAATTAAAAGGATGTTTGAAAAACTGAATCGGGTCTTTTTAAGAAGAGAGGACGGAAAACTTAAGTCGATTGATATTCTTGACATTGCCACCATTATCAGTGAGAATGTGGTTTCTGGGGGAGTAAGGCGAAGTGCTATGATGGTAATATGTGATGAGGATGACGAGGAGGTTATTCGAGCAAAAAGGAATATATACAAGGTGGTAGACGGGAACTGGATTGAGGATAAAGAGATCTCTCATCGTAAGATGAGTAATAATTCAATTCTGTATAAGCACAGACCCTCCCTGAACCGCATCACAGAGATTATTAACTCCATAAAAATCAATGGAGAGCCCGGTTTTATTAATGGCGCAGAGGCGGCCAGAAGAAAGCCCTCCTTCCGCGGCTGTAATCCCTGTGGTGAGATTTTATTACAGTCAAAGCAGTGCTGTAATCTTACCACAAATAATATGATGGCCTTTGTGAAAGAACATACGCTGGATAAGGAAAGCTTACTTGAGGTTATAAAGCTCTCAACGAGAGTTGCCATAAGAATGACGCTGGTAGAGGTAGAGCTGCCTCAGTGGAACAAGGTAATGCAGGAGGATCGTATTATTGGAGTTTCACTTACCGGAATGATGGATATGGTCAATAGAACCGGCATGAGCTATGAGGATTTGGCGCAGCTGTTATCCGAGCTGAGAGATACAGTGCATCAGGAGGGATATCGTTACTGTGAGGAACTTGGAATTGAAGCACCCAAGCTTATGACGACCCTGAAACCGGAGGGAAGCCTATCCACCCTTCCCTGCGTAAGCTCCGGTATCCATTATGCTCATTCTAATTATTATATCAGAAGGATTCGGATCGCCGTGACCGACCCGCTTTATCAGATGATAGCGGAGCAGGGGTGTTATCCGATTCATAATGAGGTTGGGCAGACAGAGGAAGACTGTACGATTAAAGTAATAGAATTCCCGATTAAAGCGCCGGAAGGAAGAACGAAGTATGAGGTGGGAGCACTGGAACAGTTGGAGCTTTACAAGCTTAGTATGTTATACTGGTCAGATCACAACTCCTCCATTACGGTTCATGTCCGTGAGAATGAGTGGGAGGAAGTAACTCAGTGGATTTATCATAACTTTGAGTATATGGTTGGTATTACTTTGTTGCCCTTACTGGAAGAGACCTATCCGCTACTCCCTTATGAATGTACTACGAAGGAAGATTACGAAAATCGTATGAAGCAGCTGAAGCCCATTGATTATGAGCTATTGGCTATGCTGGATGACTCGGAAGAGCGGGAGATTCTGGATAAAGAGTGTGCTGCGGGGGCTTGCCCGATTCGGTAATCCTTGACAGGCTGCTGTAAAAGCTGTCTTTTTAACAGAAGCACTTGTTTCAGCACTGAGGTAGCCTGGGATGAGTAACAATTACTTCAGTGCTATAATCATATCCGAACTTAAATAATGTGGTTAAAATGGATAACCGTTTTAATCGCATTTTTTTGTACCGTTTTATGATTGTGAATATTAACCAAATTTCGAAGAGAAATATCCGGTTATTTCTATGATTCAATGTATTGTAAATTAGAGAAAGGAAACGTATACTTTTTGATAACAAAACGTGATGAAACATTACATAACGTATTATAAGATGATATTAAATTAAATGAAACATCACAAAGCGGATCCAAATAATGCTCACAAAACAAAAAAATTATAATTGGAGGATGAAGTTATGAAACGTACAAAAAGATTAGTTTCAGTATTGGTGTTAGTGGCGGTTCTTTTTTCTCTTTTTCCCGTGAATGCTTTTGCAAAATCCACAGCCAAATATTCGTTGACGATTTCGGCAGCAGCAAGCACTGCGGATGCAATGACGGATATTGCAAAGCTCTATAACAAAAAATATCCCAATGTTACTTTGACCTTTAACTACGGTTCCTCAGGTGCGTTGCAAAAACAGATTGAGCAGGGGTCTCCGGTGGATGTATTTATCTCTGCTGCAACAAAGCAAATGAATGCACTAAAAGAGGAAAAGCTGTTATATAACGACACCATCAGAACGATCGCTTACAATAAAGTAGTTCTCATTGTTCCTAAGGATTCTAAGCTGAAGCTTAAGAAATTTTCAGACTTAACCGGAACTTCCGTGGATATTATAGCGATGGGAGAGCCTTCAAGCGTGCCGGCAGGTCAATATGGTCAGGAAGTGCTTACCTATTATGGTATACTTGATTCTGTAAAGAAAAAGGCCGTATATGCCAAGGATGTTACCGAAGTTCTGACCTGGGTGGAACGTGGGAACGCAGATGCAGGTATTGTATATCGTACGGATGCAATTAATTCCACTAAGGTAAAGATTATAGCTACGGCCCCTTCCTTCACCCATACCACAGTAGAGTATCCGGCAGCGGTAGTGAAAGACAGTAAGCATCCGAAGATAGCAAATACCTTTGTAAAGTTCCTGGACACGGAGGAGGCGCAGGAAATATTGGATCAGTATGGGTTTACCTTTGATTAACAGAAGCGTTTGAAAATAGACATTCTATAAAGCAGATATCATAGGAATTCGAATGAACAATGGAGGTTCTAGCGATGGTATCTGCTTTATTCTTATTTACCTCTTGAACCCCATGACCAGAGGTCGAAGGTTCATTCGTGTGAAATGTAGAACACTTCACATCCGGCGTTGAGAGGCTCAAAGGTCGAATTTTCGTTAGAGCCTGAGGAAGGAGAGTAATGCCATGGAATTTGATATATCACCGCTGATTGTATCTGTAAAAACAACCCTGGCAGCAACTATCATCACATTTGTGCTGGGGTTACTGGCTGCTTATTGGATGTCGGGGTATCGAAAAAGGGGGAAGGGTCTTATCGACGGCATCTTTATACTGCCCATGGTTTTACCGCCGACGGTCGTAGGTTTTCTCTTACTGGTATTAGTTGGAAGGAGAGGACCGGTGGGTAGGATTCTGCAGTATTTTGATACCAATATCATATTTTCTTGGAGTGCTACCGTAATTGCGGCGGTTGTAGTTTCCTTCCCGATGATGTATAAGACAGCCAAGGGAGCTTTTGAACAGATTGATCAAAACATACTCTACGCTGCAAGAACCCTGGGAGTACCGGAATGGAAAGTTTTCTTAAGAGTGAGTATACCTCTGGCCTGGCCTGGTATAGTGGCAGGAGGAATTCTTGCCTTTGCGAGAGCTCTGGGTGAGTTTGGAGCAACCATGATGCTGGCGGGAAATATTCCGGGAAGAACGCAGACCATTCCTATGGCAATTTATTTTGCAGTGGAGGGCGGTAATGAGGAGCTGGCCTATCTGTGGGTTGCTTTGATTATGATAATTTCCTTCCTTGTGATTTTTCTTATGAATTACTGGCTGGAGTACCAACAGAAATTTATCCGAGGAAGAAGAGGGAGATAGGTGAAATGCACAATATCTCATATCCTACACATTCTGACCATACGGTCGAATGTCCATTAGGCTGAAAGAACGGTTTCAACCAACAATAATGAGATTATAGGTGTCATAATCTTATTATATCGAAATGGGAGAACAACAATAGGAAAGGCATGGGAGTTATATATGAATCTGAGCGTTAACATAAGAAAGAGATTAAAAGGTTTTCAGCTTAAGGTGGACTTTGAGGCGGATCAGAATATCCTGGGTATTCTGGGGGCTTCCGGCTCTGGTAAGAGCATGACGCTTCGTTGTATCGCCGGGATAGAAACTCCGGATGAGGGTAAGATAATCTTAAATGACCGTGTTCTATTTGATTCAGAGAAAAAAATCAATCTACCCTGTCAGCAGCGAAAGGTAGGTTTCTTATTTCAAAATTATGCGCTTTATCCTCATATGACAGTTGAGAAGAATATTGGCTTTTCCTTAAACAAATTGCCAAAAGACCAGAGAATACAGAAGGTACATAGAGCCATCGAGATGATGCATCTGAAGACTTTAGAGAAGCGTTATCCGGCAGAATTGTCTGGGGGGCAGCAGCAGAGAGTAGCGTTAGCCAGAGCACTTGTCGTTGAGCCGGAGGTACTGCTGTTAGATGAACCCTTCTCTGCGTTAGATGAATTCTTAAGAAATCAGATGGTAAATCAATTGATGGAAACCCTCAGCGATTATAAGGGTTCCACTCTTTTTGTAACTCATAATATGGAGGAAGCGTATCGGTTGTGTAAAAGAATCATGGTGATTGACCATGGCGGCAAAGAAATTTGCGGTGAAAGGGATGAGATCTTTATGCATCCTACGACATTACCAGTAGCAAAAGTTACCGGCTGCAAAAATATATCCGCCGCTGCTACGCTGGCGGATGGAAGAATTGAGGCAAAGGATTGGGGAATCAGCCTGCAGCCGTCAGAAAGCCGTTCTACCATAGCCCATGTGGGAATTCGTGCCAACCATATAAAGATGGCAGAAGAGCCAGGTGAGAATGTATATGAGCTATGGCCGGTGTATACCAATGAAGCTCCCTTTCGTATCACCGTATATCTTAGTAAGGGAAAGCCGGAGCCAAATTCGAGAGAATATATCTTACAGTGGGAGATGTCAAAAGACCGTTGGACAGAGCTAAAGGATCGTAAGGCACCCTGGAACGTATATCTTGATCCGGAAAAGTTAATCTGTATTTCTTGATTGGCATTTAGGGCGAGTCTGAAAACTCATTGCACTGCTTTGAACGCCCTGGTTAAATTTCTTCTATTTCGCCGATCCGATCCAGTTCATAGCCTCCTAAGCCTGATAATTCCTGCTTAAATTCCTTTGAATTGATCACCTTAATTATGGCCTTAAACTCAGGATGATCCATATCTTCCTTTCGAAAAACAATATCTAATTGCTCCGCTTGCAGGGGAATGAAATCAATACCACTGACCTGAAGAGCAGATTTTTCATTCCCAAGACCCAGGTCTGCACCACCTCTTGCAACCGTACTGGCAATTGCCAGATGAGAAGTGCTTTCCCGGTGATAGCCGGGAATCCTGCTTCCGGTTACGCCAAGTCTTTTCAAATGTCCATCCAGAAGAATTCTGGTACCGCTTCCTTTTTCCCGGTTAATTATTGTGATATCGTTTCTCTTTAAGTCGTCCCAGCCTTGAATGCTTTTGGGATTTCCCTTTGCTACATAAAAGCCCTGATATCTGCTGGCGAGATGCACTAGAAGGGAAGGGATGCCGGGCAGCAGTCGCTTTACATAGGGGATATTATACTGATTTGTTTCAGGATCCCAAAGATGTACGGTGGTTAAATGCACGGTTCCATGATATAGGGAATATAAGCCGTTATAACTGCCTTCGAAGGAACGCAGGACAGGAAAGTGTCTGGTGTCTGTCTCCAGGTAACGAGTAATAAGATCCAATATGATATCTTGACCACAGAGAATGACCGGTGTCTGTCCGGTACCATTGGCAGTAAAACCTGAATAGGGTTGGGGAGCCAAGGAAGAGAAGGTAGAAAAGGTAGAGTCTGCCTTTACAGCGGAAGGTGCTGTTTGGGTTCGCTCCTTATAATCTAATACATCCTTTAAGTCAATTCTTACTTTTTTCCCGGCTTTATAGGAATTCAATTCTCCGCGTTTGATTAATTCATACACGGTATTCTTTGCAATTTTCAACATATCAGCAACTTCTTGCGTTGTCAGTACAGTGTTTTGATCCATGATAAGCTCCCGTTTATAATAAAAATATTGATTGATCTGCTTGATATTATAGCTTTTCCGTCTGATAAAATCAAATAAAAGTGTGGTACATGCTTTGATTTGTCAGAATAATAAAGAGTTATAAATTGTATTGACAAATATGCATTACTATAGATATAATATCGACTATTATAAGGTGGTGCAAGTGTGAATAGTCAGATTTTTATATTATAGGAGGATAACTATTCTAAAGGGCATAGAAGTATGACACAGGTGTCTTAAATTTTTAAGATACTTTTTTGTTTTATATGGTATTTTATCGAAGGAAGATCGCAAATTCGGCGTTCATTTTTGAACCAGTGGGTACTTTTGGACTCGCAAAAGGAATTTACTAGTGTAAATTGTGCAAAAACATCTTTTCCCAATCGTATAATTTTGACAAAACCATGTATTGAAAGTGAAATGTACAGATGATAGAATTGCAACCATAGAAATTATCCATCGGAAAGAATTATTCCAATTAGGAATGACTCATGTAAGAAATACGTGAAGCGAATAACTCTTCTTCATTCGGATATTACTAAGAGCTCTATAAGACAGAGACGTCATTACAACCAAAGTAATGACGTTTTTTTTGTTCAAGCATAGTGGATCAGCGTATGGATTCATTTGCATCCGAAAGTAGTTTGGGGGAATCCCTCTTTCGGCAATTCAAGAAAATTTACGTACGGATTTTCTTGTGGCTGTTACTTTAACAACGGAACAAAAATTAGGAGGTAATGAGTATGAGACAGGTTGCTATTTACGGAAAAGGCGGAATCGGTAAATCCACTACAACACAGAACTTAACAGCGGGCCTTGGAGAAATGGGAAAAAATATTATGATTGTCGGCTGTGATCCCAAAGCAGATTCCACCAGATTAATCCTTGGTGGCTTAGCACAAAAAACAGTACTGGATACCCTTCGCGAAGAGGGTGAGGACATTGATCTTGGCTATATTATGAAGAATGGCTTTGCAAACATCCGTTGTGTGGAATCCGGCGGTCCGGAGCCGGGAGTCGGATGTGCGGGACGTGGTATTATTACCTCCATTAACCTGCTGGAGCAGTTAGGAGCCTACACTGATGATCTTGATTATGTATTTTACGACGTACTTGGTGACGTTGTATGTGGTGGTTTTGCAATGCCAATCCGTGAAGGAAAAGCACAGGAAATATATATTGTTGCATCCGGTGAAATGATGGCGTTATACGCAGCTAATAATATTTCTAAGGGTATTCAAAAGTATGCTAATACGGGTGGCGTTCGGCTTGGTGGTATCATCTGTAACTCCAGAAAGGTAGATGGGGAGGCAGAGTTAGTATCCGCTTTTGCAAAGGAGTTAGGCTCCCAGATGATTCACTTTGTACCTAGAGATAATATGGTGCAGAGAGCGGAGATTAATAAGAAAACGGTAATTGATTTTGATGCTACAGTCAATCAGGCAGATGAGTATCGTCAATTGGCCCAGAAGATCGATGGTAATGATATGTTTGTTATTCCAAAGCCTATGAAGCAGGAGCGGTTAGAGGAGCTATTAATGGAGCATGGGTTGATGGATATCTAAAAGTGATAGAGCGATACCCAAATTCAAAGGGATCAGCAGAATGGAGGATTTTATGTTATTAGTAAGAGCAATCATTCGTCCGGAAAAAGTAGGAACTGTATTATCAGAATTATTGTCAGCAGGCTTTCCTGCGGTAACCAAGATGGATGTTTACGGACGCGGTAAGCAAAAGGGTGTTAAGGTTGGCGAAGTATTTTATGATGAAATACCAAAGGAAATGCTATTAATGGTAGTAGATGAGAGTGATAAGGATGATGTGGTTAAAATCATTATGAAATATGCAAGAACCGGAGAGAGCGGCAATTATGGAGACGGAAGAATTTTCATAAGTCCGGTGGAGGAAGCGTATACCATCAGTACTAAGAAGAAGGGCTTGTAATCAGGCGGATTTGGAAAACAAGGAGGAAAATCCTCTGCTCCTGCAAAGGCAGTCGCATTTTTCCTTCGGAAAAACAAGGAGGAAAATCCTCTGCTCCTGGTAGGCAGTCGCATTTTTCCTTCGGAAAACAAGGAGGATTGTCATGAAGGAAGTAATGGCTATTATCAGACAGAATAAAGTTAACGTTACAAAAGAAGCGTTAGCAAAAGCCGGAGTACCTGCCTTTACCTGCAGAAAGGTTCTTGGAAGAGGGAAAAAGCTGATCGATATGGCGCTTTTAACCTCCATTGTGGATTCCGGTGAAATACCGGCAAATCACACCGGTGAGTACATCTCAGAATCACAGCGGCTGATATCCAAGAGAGTATTTACCATGATTGTAGAGGATGATGCAGTGGAACGGGTTGTGAATACAATTATGGACGTGAACTGTACAGGTAACCCGGGAGATGGGAAGATCTTCATTCTTCCGATCAATGAGAGCTACCGTGTGCGTAACGGAGAAGCAACGATAGAAGCATATTGATGAGGAGGTTGCTATGGATGTAATGAATAAGGTTCTGGATCAGTACAGCTCCAGAGTATATAAAAATCGAAAAGAGCATATGGTGGATGTTAATCATAGCGAAAATAATGTGATTGCAGCAAATGTCCGAACCGTTCCCGGTATTATCACCCAGAGGGGCTGTTGCTTTGCCGGCTGTAAGGGCGTTGTAATCGGACCAATTAAGGATGCCTTTACCATTGTCCACGGGCCTATCGGATGTTCCTATTATACCTGGGGAACAAGAAGACATAAGGCTAAGACAAAGGAAGGGGAGGACAATTACTTACAGTATTGCTTTTCCACAGACCTCCAGGAGCCGGACATCGTATTCGGTGGTGAGAAGAAGCTGAAGCAGGCGATAACGGAGGCGATGGAATTATTCCATCCAAAGACAATTATGATCTGCTCCACCTGTCCCGTAGGTTTGATCGGTGACGATATCCATGCGGTTGCAAAATGGGCGGAGAAGGAATACGGCATTAAATGTATTGCCTTCAGCTGTGAGGGTTACAAAGGTGTCAGCCAGTCGGCAGGTCATCATATTGCCAATAATCAGTTAATGAAATTTGTCATCGGTGAAGGTGACCGTAAGATTGAGAATAAATTCTCCATCAATCTGCTCGGAGAATATAACATCGGCGGAGATGGCTGGGAAACAGAGCGAATCTTAAAAAGAATCGGCTATGAGATTGTATCTGTATTTACCGGAGGTGCCAGCATGGATGATATTGCAAATTCTCATCAGGCCAATTTAAGTGTAGTTCAATGTCATCGTTCCATTAACTATATTGCGGAATTGATTGAAACGAAGTATGGTACGCCCTGGATGAAGGTTAACTTTGTTGGTGTTGAGGCGACCATTGAGTCTTTGCGGAATATGGCGAAATTCTTTAATGACCCGGAACTGACTGCAAGAACAGAAGCGGTAATCGCCGATGAATTAGAGCAGATCGAAGAGGGAATGGCTTATTATAAGAGTAAGCTGAAGGGAAAGACCGCGGCTCTTTATGTAGGTGGTTCCAGATCACATCATTTTCAGTTTCTGTTAAATGATCTTGGAATGCATACGGTCTTAGCCGGTTATGAATTCGGACACAGGGAGGAATATGAAGGTCGTGAGGTGATTCCCTTTGTTAAGATTGATGCAGACAGTAAGAACATCGAATCCATCACCGTAAAACCCGACCCTGAAAAATTCCATGTTTATTTATCAGAAGAGGATTTGAATAAGCTGAAGGAAGAAAAGCTGATCGACTATTATGGTGGTATGGTAAAGGATATGCCGGATGGCACTTATATGGTGGATGATCTGAATCATTTTGAGACAGAAGAATTCTTAAAGCTGTTAAAGCCGGATATTTTCTTCTCCGGTATTAAGGATAAGTATGTGGCACAGAAGGGCGGAACCTTATCAAGGCAGCTGCATTCCTATGATTACAGCGGACCCTATTCTGGCTTTCGCGGTGCAGTTAATTTTGCAAGAGACGTTGCAATGGGCATTTATACCCCGGCTTGGAGTTATGTTAAGGCACCCTGGAAGACAACTCCAATTCTCGAAGGTACATTAGGAGGTGCGTAAGTATGCTAGATTATACGACAAAAGAAACTACCCAAAGAAGTGCACTGAGAGTCAATCCGGCAAAGACCTGCCAGCCGGTGGGTGCCATGTATGCAGCATTAGGTGTTCATGAATGTATGCCTCATAGCCATGGTTCCCAGGGCTGCTGTTCTTTCCACAGAATGTTCTTAACCAGACATTTTAAAGACCCTGCAATGGCTTCCACTAGCTCCTTTACCGAAGGTGCATCCGTATTCGGCGGCGGTTCTAATTTAAAAACCTCAGCCAAGAATATTTTTGATATCTATAATCCTAAGATTATTGCAGTGCATACCACCTGCCTTTCGGAGACCATCGGAGATGATTTGAATGCTTTCATTCAAGACATCGAAGTACCGGACGGGAAGTACATGGTTCACTGTAATACACCCAGCTATTATGGTTCCCATGTTACAGGCTTTAGTAACATGGTGGCAGGCTTTATCCGTTACTTATCCAAAGCCTCAGGCAAGAAAAACGGCAAGGTAGCAATTATGCCAGGCTTTGTGAATCCAGGGGATATGAGAGAGATGAAGCGTATTGCAAAGGAAATGGGGGTAGCCTACACCATGCTTCCGGATACCAGCGGGGTTATGGATGCTCCAATGACGGGAACCTTCGAGTTATATCCTAAGGGAGGCACCACAGTGGAGGAGATTATCAGCCTTGGCGATTCCAATCAAACCATTGCTTTTGGAAAGTTTGCCAGTGAGGTGCCGGCAGAAACCTTATCTAAAAAATGCAGTGTACCTTACCGGCTTTTATCCTTACCGATTGGAATAGGCAGAACGGATGAATACGTCATGGCTCTTCAGGAGTATAACAAAAATGAGGTGCCCTATTCCCTGGAGGAAGAGCGTGGTCAATTAGTGGATGTGTTAATTGACATCCATCCCTATACCTATAATAAGAAAGTGGCAATCTTCGGAGACCCGGATACAGTACTAAGTATTGCTGAATTTGTTCTTGAGATGGGGATGATTCCAAAATACCTTGTGACCGGAACACCGGGAGATGCCTTTGAAAAGGCAGCAGAGGAATTATTCGTAAAATTTGGTGTGGAAGGCTGTCGGGCTAAAGCATCGGGTGATCTCTTCGAGCTGCATCAGTGGATTAAGGCGGAAGGTGTGGATGTACTCATTGGAGGAACCCATGGTAAATACATTGCCAGAGCGGAGGATATCCCCTTTGTTAGAGCAGGCTTTCCTATAATTGATCGTTATATCCATTCCTATATGCCGTTAGTGGGTTATAAGGGAGGAATGAGATTGGCAGAGCTGATTACGAATGCCCTCATGGATCGATTCGACAGAGACAGTACCGAAGAAGACTTTGAGATGGTAATGTAGGAAAAAAGAAAAAGCGAAACAATATAGTTCTTGTAATTGTATACACAGCAGACACTATTTCTTCGCTCCAACGCTTCCTTCGGGCTTAGCTTCCGCTTCGAAACAGTGTCTGCTGTGTATACAATAGCTTAGTTAATGAGTTTCGCAAATACCTAAATGCAGATAAATATAGAAAGGGAAGAGTGTCCTATGGAGAGCGCGAATGTTTTAGATGCACGAAAGGATTTTATACTAAGAAAGCAGGATGGCTGCGGCGGAAACGGTATGCGCTGTGACAGTAACAGCGTATCCGGGTCGGTCAGCCAGAGAGCCTGTGTCTACTGCGGAGCCAGAGTTGTGCTGAATCCAATTACGGATGCCTTCCATATTGTTCATGGACCAATCGGATGTGCCAGCTATACCTGGGACATCCGGGGAAGCCTGAGCAGCGGGGATGATTTATACCGCAATAGCTTTTCTACAGATTTGCAGGAACAGGATGTTATTTTTGGCGGAGAGAAGAGGCTGACGGCAGCCATTGAAGAGGTGGTGGAGCAGCATCATCCAAAGCTGATTTTTGTCTATGCCACCTGCATTGTAGGAGTCATCGGTGATGACATTGATGCAGTCTGTAAGAGCATGTCAGCAAAACATGGTATCCGCGTTCTGCCGGTAAAATCCCCTGGGTTCTCCGGGAATAAATCGGTTGGCTATAAAATGGCCTGTAATGCAATAATGGAGCTGTTAAAGCCCCACCAGGCACAGGAAAAAAGATATGGAGTAAATATTCTGGGCGACTTTAATCTGGCTGGCGAGATCTGGATTGTAAAAGAGTACTTAAGACAAATTGGCATTCCGGTCATAGCAACAATTACCGGAGATTCTAACTACGAAACACTGCTGCAGGCACCAGCCGCCCAGCTAAACATCGTGCAGTGTGCCGGTTCCAGCACCTATCTGGCAAACCGTATGGAGGAAGAGATGGGAATCCCCTTTATCAAGATCAGCTTCTATGGAATCGAAGATACGGTAAATTCCCTGATTAAGATTGCAGAAGCATTAAAGGATGAAGAGGCGAAGAAAAAGGCCCTTGCAATGGCAGAGAAGGAGACCTTAAGACTATCAGACTTTCTTGCGCAGTACCGGAGGAATCTGGAGGGGAAAAAGGCTGCTATTTATGTGGGCGGCGGCTTTAAAGCTATTTCACTGATTCATCAATTCAATTCTCTGGGAATGGAAACGGTTGTGGTTGGTACTCAGACCGGGAAAAAAGAGGATTATGAAATCATTGAGCAGCTGGTTACGAAGGACACAATTATACTGGATGATGCAAATCCCGCGGAGCTGGAAAAGTTTATGAAGGAAAAGGGAGCAGATATCCTGGTGGGTGGCGTTAAGGAACGTCCCCTGGCTTATAAGCTGGGAATAGCCTTTTGTGATCATAATCATGAGAGAAAGCATCCTCTATGCGGCTTTGATGGAGTGGTGAACTTTACAAAGGAGATTAATTTGAGCATGAATCATCCGGTATGGAAGTATATGGCCTCAGGACTGTAATAGGGGGTTGGATACGATCCGTTATTATAAGTTGAGCGAAATTGCTGAACTGCAATATTCTCAACAAGAATGAAAAAGCTGTAGTCGAGCTTGGAATGGAGGGATTCCTATGAGAGGAACTTTAGTGAACTTAACCGTTAATCCGTGTAAGATGTGCATGCCAATGGGTGTTATGACGGCAATGTATGGAATCAAAAAATGTGTGTCAATCCTTCACGGCTCACAGGGCTGCAGCACTTATATCCGCAGGCATATGGCAACTCATTATAATGAACCTGTTGATATAGCCTCCTCCTCATTAACAGAGGAAGGAACCGTATACGGAGGGGAGAAAAACCTGATCCAGGGACTGCTCAATTTAATCCGGGTCTATCAGCCGGAAGTAATCGGTGTCGCTACAACCTGTCTGGCAGAAACCATTGGAGAAGACATTGGCAGAATCATTGATAAGTTTTATGAGGAATATCCGGAGCATAAGGATATTACGATTCTTGGAATCCCCTCCCCGGGCTATGGAGGAACACAATTTGAAGGCTTTATGACGGCTCTGTATCATATTGTTAAGTCTGTACCCATGGATCAGAATAAGCATAATAGAGTAAATATCATTACCAGCCAGCTGTCACCGGCGGATACCAGGTATCTGAAGGAGCTGCTGGCGGAATTTGAGATAGATTATATCCTGCTTCCGGATCTTTCTGAGAATCTGGACGGAGGGCATTCGGACACCTACCAAAGACTGCCCCAGTCAGGAACGGCGCTAGAAGATATACGAAGGATGGCAGGGGCAAGAATAACGCTGGAGCTTTCCGCAGTGAGTGAAGGGAAAAAATCTTCTGGCGAGTATCTGCAGGAGACCTATGGTGTTCCCTGTGTCAAATGCAACTTACCGGTAGGACTCCGGGATAATGACGCGCTCATGCGAATACTGGAAGATATATCAGGCCACCAGATCCCAGAAAAAATAAAAAAGGAACGGGAACGGTATCTGGATGCCATGATCGATTCCCATAAATATAATGCGGAAGCAAAGGCAGCCATATACGGAGAGCCTGATTTTGTAATCAGTACCGTCCGAATGTGTGTGGAAAATGGAATTATGCCCCTGATTACTGCTACGGGTTCCAAATGTTCAAAGCTGAAAGAATTGTTAGAGCAGGAAATTCAAACCGTAGCCGATGCTTTCTTTTACCCGGAGTTTAAGATAATCGACGAGGTAGACTTTCAGACCATTGAAGAAGCTGCAAGAGAGCACGGGGTGAATCTACTCATCGGGAGCTCCGATGGAAGGAGGATTGCAGAAAAGCTGGGCATTCCGCTGGTTCGAAGAAGCTTTCCAATTCACGATCGTATGGGTGGACAGAGGCTGCGAAGCATAGGTTATGAAGGATCATTGACCTTCTTGGATGAGATCTCCAACGCAATCTTGGATCGAAAAGAAACTACCTTCCGCGAACAGCTTTATCAGCAATATTATAAAGAAGACATTACGGCGCAGGAAATCAAGCCCTGGAACGGAGAAGAAAGAGAGTCCTATGACCCGGAAGCTTCCCATGTGGAACAAAGAGCATATACAGATCAAAAGATTCAGGTAGAACAAAGCGTTCGTAGAGATCAAAAGCAGTTAGAGAATAAGAGTGTAACCGAAGACGAGAACCTAGCGAAAACCAAGAAGATTGAAGGTGAACCTATGGAGGAAACGCAAGAACAACCATTGACCCAGGAAGAAACAGAAAAAACCTTGACCCTGGAAGAGAGAACCACCATGCATCCCTGCTATAACTGCCAGGCACATAAATATGCAAGAATGCATCTGCCAATCGCACCAAAATGCAACATCAGCTGCAACTATTGTCTGCGTAAATTTGACTGTCCAAACGAAAGCAGACCTGGAGTGACCACGAAGGTACTAAATCCGGAGGAAGCGTTCCAAAGGTACTTAGAAGTAAGAAGCAAGGTTGACAATCTGACCGTCGTTGGAATCGCTGGACCCGGAGACGCACTGGCGAATTTTGAGGAGACAAAACGGGTACTGACTCTGATCCGGGAGCACGATAAGAAGATTACCTTTTGCTTATCCACCAATGGCTTAATGCTGCCTCAATATGCCAATGAATTGATTAATCTAGGAGTAACCCATGTCACTGTTACAATGAATACAATTCAGCCGAAAACGGGAGCGAAAATATATAAGTACATTGACTATATGGGCACCAAATATTATGACGAAACAGCAGCTTCTATCCTGTTATCCAACCAGTTGGCAGGCATCAAAATGCTGACCAGGCAGGGTATTGTCTGTAAAATCAACATCGTAGTTCTAAAGGGAATCAATGATCAGGAAATTCCTGAGGTGGTAGCAAAGGCAAAGGAACTGGGAGCCACCATCACCAACATCATGCAGCTGATACCGGTGAAGGGAAG
This sequence comes from Bacillota bacterium, assembly GCA_023392995.1. Taxonomy (GTDB): domain Bacteria; phylum Bacillota; class Clostridia; order Lachnospirales; family Lachnospiraceae; genus Mobilitalea. The sequence goes on along the minus strand of JAEWMZ010000313.1, from coordinate 3,026 downwards.
TGTGTTCGAGGATTTACCGCTGGTATCCAATAAGGAAATCCAGGAGATCCGAAAAGCCAGTGAACCTATTCTAAAGCAAATGTATCATTGTAAACAGTGCCGGGCGGATGCGATCGGTACCCTGGAGCAGGATCGTTCCATAGAATTCCAATCGGAAAAGACCTTTCATATGGCGGTGGCCACCAAGAGCGGTATGGTGGTTGATCAGCATTTTGGCCAGGTCTCAGAATTCTATGTTTATGAATACAGTAAGGGCAACGCAATCTTTAAAGAAAAAAGAAAGGTTCCAAAATACTGTGAGGGCTTAGCAGAGTGTGATGAAAAGCTGGATAAGATGGATTCCATTATACATACGATTTCTGACTGCGATGCAGTCATAGCGATGAGAATTGGTGAGGCACCAAAGTCTAAATTAATTCAAAAGGGTATCAGGATATTCACAACCTACGACAGAATTGAAGACTCCGTTATCTGGGCAGCAAAGGAGATGAACCAAAAGCAATCGTCTCCAAATTCATAGGCGAGTAATAATATTGGGACACGACGTGTACAATGAAAGGAAGGTAAAAAATTATGGTAAGTGTAAAGCATCACATCTTTGTCTGTACCAGCTGCCGTGTGAACGGACAGCAGAAGGGTTATTGCTATTCGAAGGACTCCGTTGATATCGTTCAAAGATTCATGGAGGTGATCGAGGAAAATGATTTGTCCGGTGAAGTTATGATAACCAATACCGGATGCTTTGGAATCTGTGAGAAGGGTCCTGTTGCGGTGGTCTATCCCGAGGGGGTCTGGTATGGAAACCTGACAGAGGACGATGTGGAAACCATTGTAGAGCAGCATTTTGTGGACGGAAAACCGGTGCAGGAGTTAATGATATAAACAGGGGTTAATCGAATTTAGCAAAGGAGTGATGGTGGAATGATTCATTTAATTGACAATACCCTGACCTCATTTGATCATAGTCTGCCATCCAAAGAAGACTTACATCAGTTTTGTGAATTGTTGTTTACCATTGGTGTGGATGCAATTGAGCTGTCTGTTCCGGTATACCGGAAAATGGAGTATTTACCGGAGGGGCAGAAATTCATTCTGAATATTGAATTTGAGGATGAGGTTAGTGAATTTCCAGCCTTTTACCGCTATGTCTGTCGCCATGAGGGTAGTCTGGAGAAGGTGATCTTTGAACTGCAGCTAAATGATGCAAGGGAAATTATTAAACTGCGTGCCTATCAAAATCACAAATTACTTCGAATTGTAGGTCTGGATGATCTGCTTTGCTATTCGGAATATGAAAAGGTTCTGGAGGAAATTCAAGGTTATCTGCCGGGCACTACAGTGATCTTTTGTCCTGAGAATACCTATGGCTGTGCCAATGCCCTGGCCTTACAATGGGCTGCCTATTATGGAAAGAACATTACTACCAGCTTTGCCGGCTGTAAGAATAACGGGGCAACCGAGGAGGTATTGATGGCAATGCGTCTGGCGATCCGCCATAAGCCCAACCGAGACCTGACAGTACTGCCCCAGCTGGTAGGGCTATATGAAAAATTCACAGGGAAACCCATTAGTAATAAAAAACCCATCATTGGTAAGCATATCTTCCAGGTGGAAGCCGGAATCCATGTCGATGGTATTAATAAGAATCCTGCCACTTATGAGGCTTATTCACCCAGCCTTGTAGGGGGCAGGTTTGAGTTGGTCATAGGGAAGCATTCCGGTTCCAAAGCAATATGCTTAAAACTTGCGGAGCTGGGGATTGTAATTAAGAATGAGCAAGGGATAGAAAGAATACTCCGGCAGGTCAAAAGCTTTTGTACCGAGCATAGGAGAAGTCTTAGTGATGAAGAATTTATGTTGATTGTAAAGGAGGTTACCCTGCATGAAGGAGATGAAGCATATCATTGATACAACTCTACGGGATGGAGAGCAGAGCCCGGGAATTGCTCTTCGGACAGAGGATAAGGTAAAAATAGCAAAATTTCTGGATGAGATCGGTGTATATGAGATTGAGGCAGGCACCCCTGTGCTAAGTGAGGAAGAGGAAGACAGTATACGAAGAATTATTGAAAATAAAAAGAATGCCAAGATTTCAGTATGGAGCAGAATGGATCTTTCGGATGTGAAAAGATCCATTGTCTGTAAACCGGATATTATTCATATCGGTACTCCTGTATCCTATGTACAAATCTATAGCAAATTAAAAAAGAATAAAAGCTGGGTTATTAAAAATGTACTGGAATGTGTAGAGGCTGCCAGAAAGCAGGAAGTTGAAGTGACAGTCGGACTGGAGGACGCCTCAAGATCAGACCTGGGATTTATTCTGAGCCTAATGAAGGAGCTTAACAAAAACGGTGTCAACGTGATCCGGGTAGCGGATACAGTAGGTACCCTGACGCCCACCAGAACCAAAGAAATCATCGAAACCGTCCGGGCAAATTCAGATATGAAAATAGAGCTTCATGTGCATAATGATTTGGGAATGGCAGTCGCAAATTCTGTCATTGGAGCGAAAGCTGGGGCGGATTTTATTGATTGTACGCTCTTTGGTATCGGAGAAAGAACGGGAAATTGTAATTTTTACGAATTCATTCATGCTTCTGAATCCATTTTTCATTTTGCTATGAGTAAAAAGCAGGTAAGATACGTGGAAGAAATGGTATATCAGGAATTAGAACGAGCTATGTAGTGATATCCTGTCCTATGGAGAATATTCTTAGTCACCCAAGCATATAGTGTGAAATATAGAACATTTCACATCCGGAATTGAGCGACCTAAAGGCCGAATGTCCGTTAGTGTGAAATATAGAGCATTTCACAACCGGCATCCTGGAACCATACAGTCGAATGTGAAATATAGAATATTTTACATTCGACTGCCTCATAGCCAAAAAACCCTTCGTGGAGGAAGGAGACTTTTTTCACATTCGGTACTCTATGGATGTTTGGCGAAAGGAGTGTTAGAGTGACAAGAAATCCTCAAAAGGGAGGTATCTGAATGTTAGGAAACCAGATAACTGTTAGGG
>JAEWMZ010000179.1 GCA_023392995.1 Bacillota bacterium | reverse complement strand
GCTTTTGCAGGAGCCATTGGTACATCTCTTTTGGAGAAGTTAAGTCAATTTTAGTCATTCAGGGACTGTCGCAAATGTAGTCCGGCGGATATGATTTACCTCACATACAGGTTTACAGACATCCGGCATGATTTGTGTGCTGAAATCGTATATAAGATATTCGCATTCCGCAAACAAATTATGTCAAATATCCTTCAAACAGTGTATTAAGGTAAATCAAATCTGCTAGCTGCATTTTAAGATAGTCCCTTTCAAAATTCTAAAGTAAAAAATCAGAAAGTAAAATACCGGGAAGGGAAATAGTGTAGGCTTTCACCGGGTAAAATATAGTGTTCGCCCCAAAATTGCAACGAAGGATACCCCGGAAAAGGTATCAGAGCGGTACAATGCGTGTTCTGACGAATCCAGGGTGAAATAGATCTATGTTAGAGAGGAAAAAAATGAAGATTAGCTTAAAACGTGTGTTATATGCTCTTATAGGTATATTACTTGTTGGAATAGGAATAGCATTTAATAGTGGTGGTAATTTAGGAAATGACCCAATCGGCATTGTGTATGATGGCTTTCGCAACGTCTTATCACTTTCGACAGAACAGCTGGGAACAGCCTCCAATTATGTGAATATTGTTCTTATCATCCTTTTATTTTTTGTTGGAAGGAAGTATGTAAATATAGGAACCTTAATCTATATATTACCTTATGGGCTATTCGTTAATTTCGGAGCCATGTTATATCCCCATCTATTTGCATCGGAGCATCTCTTGGTGCGAAGTTTTTCTGTGATGATTGGCTGCCTATTATTGTATATTGGTGTAGCAATATTTATTGCAGTGGATATCGGATTAGATCCATTTACAGGGCTTGTAATGGTAATCTGCGATAAAGTGAAAGTGGAATATAAGAAAACAAAAGTGGTTTTTGATATCCTTATGATTCTAATAGGAGTCCTTCTGGGGGGGCGCCTTGGAGTTATTACGATAATCACAGCATTAACTGCGGGTCCTTCCATTCAGTATTTTTCAATAATATTCAAAAAGCATATTAAGTTTTGAGCGGGATAAGTTCGAAAGAAAATCATTTTCAAACTATGTATTAAGGCCTATTCCAGAAGCGAATCCATTCCAGAGGTCAATTTATTTGCATTGTGAATAGATTCGCTTCTAGAATAGGCCATCAAAAAATGAAAGGCGTGGGGATAAGCATGATAGAGAATTGGTTGCAGCAAAGCCCAAAGATTGATTTACATTGTCATTTGGATGGTTCACTAAGTATTCCGGTCGTGGAATATCTGTTAAAGGATCTAGGAATTGTGATAGAGGACGATTTAGAGAAAAGATTAAGAGTAGCACCGGACTGTACCAGCCTCACGGAGTATCTTACAAAATTTGATTTGCCAATTCAATGTCTGCAGACCGAGAAGGGTTTAACCTTAGCTGCGTATGACTTATTAAAGAATGCTGCGAATGAAAATGTAACGTATTTAGAACTGCGTTTTGCACCGATGTTTCATTTGCAAAGAGGTCTTAAGCTTTATCAGGTATTAGAGGCGGTTATCTCCGGGATAAAAAAGGCAAAGGAAGACTTCTCAATTGATAGTTCCATTATCGTATGTGGATTACGCCATTTCTCAGCGGAGCAAAATATTGAGATGCTTAAGGTTGCATGTGAATATAGGGAGGAAAGCGTTTGTGCCTTGGATCTGGCTGGAGATGAATCAAGTTATCCGACCCACTTACAAAGAGAGCTGTTTGCCCAGGCGATAAAATGGAGGATGCCATTTACGATTCACGCAGGGGAATGCGGCAGTGTCGAAGAAGTAAGAGAAGCGGTTCATCTTGGAGCGAAAAGAATTGGTCACGGTATTGCATTAATAAAAGATCAGAATTTATTAAATAGCTGTAGGCAAAAACGAATTGGTATAGAGGTATGTCCTACCAGTAACTTTCAAACGAAGGCAGCGAGCAGCTGGGCAGACTATCCACTGAAAGCTTTTATGGAGCATGGATTATTGGTTACCGTTAATACAGATAATCGCATGGTGAGCGGGATTACAAGTACGGGTGAATTAGACAACGTTTATCATGAATTAAGCTTGGAAAAAGAAAATATTTGTAAATTTTTCAATAATGCCATTGAAATTTCATTTGCAAATGATAATATTAAAGATAGACTGTTAAAGGAAATGGAGCGATCTTTTTGCTAGAAGGAAACATGAATAAAGTGGTTACCGAAATTAATAATCTGAATGGTGATAGAAAAGAGTATCTGAATCGATATCTGCGTAATGCTCCCAGGTGGTTTTTAGAATCCATGGAGATCGTATATAAGGATAAGAATAGTGTTTTTATTGAAGAAGGTACCGAGGTTAACTTTGTATATATTTTAATTGAGGGTATTGTTAGGGGAATTGATTATCGAATCCTTGGAATTGTATATGATTATATTTGGTTCGATGAGATAAAAGCCTTTGGTGCTATGGAGATACTTTTAAAAATAGATCATTATAAGACCACATTAATCACGGTTACCCCCTGCACGATGTTTAAGATATCCCGTAATAAGTATCAGACCTGGATGTTAAATGATATGAATGCCCTACATATGGAAATAGAAGATATGGGAAAAACCTTGCTGGAGCAAGCAAGAAAAGAAAGGGTATTCTTATTCCTGCAAGGCATGGATCGAATCACTTATTTTCTTACTGAACTTTATGAAAATATGAAAACTGACAGTAAGATTGTGATTAAGCAAACAAGAAAAGAAATGTCGGAACGAACAGGGTTAAGCATTAAGACCATAAACAGAGCCATAGCAAAAATGGAGGAACTTGATTATATCTCCCGGGAAGGAACTAAAATCAGCATTTCCAACAATCAGTATAAAAAGATTAAAGAGTACTTGGCGCCAATCGTAGATAAATTATAGGGAGGGGAATAGAATAAGATGTTCAAGTCAAAAAAGCAGGAAAATATTTCATATACAGTATTTGGCATATATATGGTACTTTTAGCCTGGTTAATATTATTCAAGTTTAGCATTAATTTTAGTGAGTTAGATCATATAAGGAATATTAATTTCGTCCCCTTTCGGGGGTCAGCAATCATCAATGGACACGTGGATATAAGTGAAATAATCTATAATATACTGGTATTTGTACCGTTAGGTGTGTATGTTAGTATCTTTAAGCCGGATTGGTCTTTGTTAAGAAAGGCACTGCCAGGTCTCTTCATTAGCTTGTTATTTGAAGCGCTGCAATTTATATTTGCCATTGGTGCCAGTGATATTACAGATTTGCTTGGGAATACGATCGGCGGGCTTGTGGGAATTGTAGTGTTTTTCTTGCTGAAGACGATTTTTAAACAAAAGTACATTACAGTAATAAACAGTATTGGGTTAGTCGTTGAAGTAATCGGGGTAGCAATGCTTGGAATATTAATTATTGCGAACCTGTAATTCTGAGTAGGTAGCAAAGTTTCAAGAGCTTTGTAGTGATGCTAACGAATGAAAGAGATGGTTTATATGTCATATGATGATACAAAAAATATAGAAATTGTTACTGTAGTGTAGATGTAATCACCTTGAGCTAAGCATTATCGCGGTCTAGTAAGTCAATCGATAGACCGGCAAATTAACTTGTTTTTTCAAACTATAGTGGGTATAATATAAAAAACAGAGTTGATGGCAATAAATACGTGTTATGGGATAAACTACTGTCGCTAATTGAATGGTGGAGGGTGAATATGATGGATAGAGATAAATTCTCCGCAATCCTGCCTATGATAACAGCAGCTGTAGTGAATAAGATTGTAGTAATATATCAGTTGGATGAAAATACGGCGATTGAAATGCTATACTCAACACAGTTGTATTCATTTCTTGAAGATGAGAATACGAAGGTATGGCAGTATAGTACAGATAAATTATTTGATCTGTATCGAATGGAAGTTGAGACGGGAACATTAGAACTTCCCGATTATTGAGGTGAAGCATATGAGTCAGACATTACAATTCAAGGTGTTTTGTATTGAGCAATACAAAAACCAGCATAACATGACTGGAGCCGAAACAATGAAACGGTTTAAAGAATACGGAGTATTCGATTACCTGGGAGAGTTTTTTGATGTGCTGCATTCTACGGGAGCAAAGTATATCGTTGAAGATATTGATATGTTTATTGCGCAGAGGCAATGAGATAAGTATTTTGATGGCGCAATAATAAATTGACTTTTTGGTAATGCTATGTTAATCTACAAAAAACAATTGAAAAGGAAGATATTAA
>JAEWMZ010000278.1 GCA_023392995.1 Bacillota bacterium | reverse complement strand
GGCGGATTCCTCCCGTGCAAGGGAAACCGGAGGATATGGAATTGGGTTATCTATTGCAAAGTCAATTGTAGAAGCTCATCAGGGAAAAATAAGCGTAAAAAGTGAAGATGGTAAATCAATCATCTTTACAGTATTAATATAAACTCTTTATATGGTAAAGATAGTAATATAATAGAATTAGGGTGCTTTCCAGGCCAATAAGTTGGTACCAATATATGTAGCAGCATGGAAATTTTACAGCCCCCGTTGTATGGCGCGCTTATCTATAAAGGTGATTAGTCACCCTGACGGACATTGGATCGTAGAACGCGGGGTGAAGGAAGTAAAATACTCTATATGTCACTCTGCTCGACATTTGGCTGTAGGATGGTCAATGCAGGAAGCGAAATGCTTTGCATGTCAATACCTAATTACGATTAAGATAGTCCGGTCATTGCAGTAATTAGGCTTCCTCCAGACCATTGAAAAGAATCTGATACATCTCTTTATAATCCTTCTTTAAGCTGACAGGCATAAACTCCTTAGTTACAAAACAGTGCTCCGAACTTCCCACCACACGAAGCTTATTTGTCTTGTCATCTATAATTTCATATTCCAGCTTCATCTTAATCCCATCAAAGAAACGAAGATATGTCTTAATCCTCACAGTTTCATTAAAACGGACGGCTGATTTGTAGCGGCAATTTACACCCAAAACAGGGGAGTATATTCCGGCAGCTTCAATCTTATCGTAACCTAAGCCCAGCTGTTCCAGATAATACAGTCTTGCCTCCTCAAACCATCTGATATAGTTGGAATGATGAACAATGGTCATTTGATCCGTCTCATAATATTTCGCCTGATGAAGATAGGGCGGGATAATAGGCTTTTCTTTTGAATCACTCATAGTAGTGCCTCCAATTTCATAAAGGTCATTTTATAGTTAAGAATTACTTCTTTTCATTATAACCATCCTAATCTTAAGAAGCAAGAAAGGATTCCGTCAGATTCTACCCATCGCTACATTATTGCCTCACAGTTTTTCTGAGGTAGCGCACTCATCCTTCACTGCTAAAAAATCCTTTGGTGAAAAACCATACATTTTTTTGAATCTTTTACTGAAATAGAAAACATCGGTAAAGCCGACAAGCTCAGCTACCTCACCAACTTTATACTGTTCGCTCAGGAGAAGCTTTTTAGCTGCCTCCAGCCGTATATGGGTTAGATACTGGAGAATAGATAACTGGTTTGTTTTCTTAAAGATACTTCCCATATAAGAGACATTCAACTGAAATAGCTCGCCCAGCTTAGCTACAGTCAGATCAGGCTCCTTATAATGCTCCTGGATATAGGAGGATATTTTTTTGCTGAGCTTTAAGTCTGAAGGGATCATTTTACTGGTATCCATATATTGAAGTCCATAGTTCAATAGGGTATTCATAAGATCGGTTAATTGATACTCATCCTCCAGCAGGGCATTAATATCGTTTCTATATTTTATCGCACTTATGTCCGAGGCCGGGAAGCGGATAGAGAAGGTTTGTAATACCTCTGTTACTACAATGGATAAATAGCCATAGGATTTTTTTTCTTCCATTAAATGAAACAGGGTCTCAATGAAGGTCTTGTAGCCGGACGAGTCCGCAGCATTTATAATCAATATAAGATTGTGGCGGATACCGGACAGCTCTGGCAACGGAGCTGAGGCAGGCGGCAAGGAGAGGAAGCCGGTTAAATCCGCCGATGGGCTGAAATAGCGGTATCCCAGGGAAAAGAATGCCGTCTGATGGAAGGACTGCCAGTTATCCTTCATCAAGAAAAGTCTGCTAAAGGTAAAATAACATCCGGTTTTTTCATCCCGGACAAAGCACTTGCCAATATAATGGCATAGAGATTCCAGCGTGTCATCGGTTAAGAAGAACTGAATAAAGAAGATATGCTCAGATTCAATATAATATTCACATTCAATTCCTTGCATGCGGTAAAGGCAGACCAGCTTCTTAGAATCCGTTTCGCACTCCATTATGGTATAAAAGGCTGCGTACAAGGAATAGTTAACATTCTTATATTCAGGATATTCAAGACAAAGCTCTTCTACAGCCAAGGTGCCCTTTAATACTTCAGTTAAGCTCATACATTTCTTGTAGTGATAAAGCTTCTGCATCTGTTGATGATGGGAACGATCCTGCTCCAGCTTAGTCACGCAGGCTCTAAGTACGGAGGCCAGTGCCTCAGGTTCCACGGGCTTTAACAAATAATCGAATACGCCATAACGAAAGGTGGATCGAGCATATTCGAAATCATTAAAGCCCGAGAGAATAATTATTTTTACTTCGGGCTTATGTTCAGATACATATTTTGCAACCTCAATTCCCGTAAGTTTTGGCATTCGAATATCGAGGAGGATAATATCGACAGGATTTTTAGAGAGCATGTCGATGACCTCTGCCCCGTTCTCACATTCTCCGAGAAGATTTATACCAAGCTCTTCATAAGGAACTAATTTTTTAATCTTTTGGCGGATAAAATATTCGTCATCGGCTATGATTAGATTGACTTGCATCAATGATTCTCCTCCTTTTCGGTATGCTAATACAGGTGATTAAACCACCCTCAGGGGGTGACTCCATGGTTAGTCCGAATTCCGAGCCATAGTGCAGCTGGACTCTTTCATGGATATTCTTAATTCCAAAATGCTCCTCCGGGGCAGTCCAGATCTTTTGCTGTGCCTCTTCAGAGATACCACTTCCATTATCCTGAATCTGAAAAACGATTTGATCATCCTGCGCGTATACCCTAATAGATATCAGACCCATACGATCCAGATCTCGAATCCCATGATAGATACTGTTCTCTACAATTGGCTGCAGCAAAAGCTTCAGGCAGCTGAAGGGATAAAGCTCCTCAGGACAATCAATATGGTAGGAAAATTTATTATAATAACGAATCTGCATAATTCGAATATAGGCGTCTATAATCTCCAATTCCTCTTTCACAGTGATAACAAAATTACCGTTACTTAAGCTCCCGCGATAGAAGGTCGACAGGTTCATGACAATTTGAATTAAGGTGTCTTTTTCCTCCAGGGTGGCAAGAGAGCATATGTTATCCAGTGTATTATAAAGAAAATGGGGATTTACCTGCTGCTGAAGTAGTTCTAAGGAGATCTTGTTTTTATGTTTCTGGGAAGCCAGCAGCTCATCCTTTAATTTCTCCTGAGCAAGGATCATGCTGTCAAACTCCTTGAATAGTAGCCCTACATCCGTGTCATCCGGCTTTTCATTCACAGGCAGCCAATGACCCTGCTTAATTTTTTGAATGTGGGAGATCAGATGATAAAGCGGCTGGGTTATCGTATCTGAGATCTTTTTGGAGATCAACATGGATATGGCTATGAACAGGAAGCCTGTAGCGGCGGTGATAGCCAGAATAATATAAATTGGCCGGTAAAATTCGGACAAATCGATCATATTAATAATATACCAGTCCAGGCTTTCCATATAGGTAGTAAAGCAGATAGCAGTGCTTCCGACCTGGAATCTTACAGGTATATTTAATTTTCGAGCCTCGATAGGAGCAAAGCTTTCGCCAAGCTCATAGGAGCCGTCAGTGCTTACGATCATCCCTGACATATCCGAAATAAAAAATTTGCTTGTTGCCGTTGAATTTGACCGATAAATATTCGAAATATCTTCTTCCGGAATGCTTATTTCAAGATAACCTAATAAGGAGCCGGAGTCTATATCATAAAAAGGCCTGAACATAGAAAGCACCTGGATCGGAGTATGAAGGGTTATATTGGAATACTTCGTTCGAATCAGATATATGGGCTCCTTGCAGGGCAGCACAGAATTAAGGTCAGACTTATAATTGGATACGGCTGTTGACACAATAAAGCTATGATCAGGGGCATAGACAGAGGCGGAATGAATATAGGGTATGGACTGTAAAAACCTTCTGATTACATTCTGCATATTCTTTTTATCCTTAGCGGTAAAGCGCTCCGGAGTATCTCTGTATTTCATGGAATAGCTTTGTACCTCAGAATTTGTTATGATCATTTTAGAGTAATTATCAAGGGAAAATAGATAATAATCCATTTGCTTGCTAATATAATTAAGCTGATTGACAGAGGATATTGTCTGCTGCTCCAGATACTGCCTGTAGAAGGTGACCAGGACACAGGGGAGCAGAATGAATATGATGGCGGCGGTCATAAGGCTCATGGAAATAAAGAATTTTCGTTTGATGGTATTGGATTGCTGTTTCTTCATTGGGCATCCTTTGAAAGTGTAATTTAAATTACACTAGATAGAGTTTACAAGTTTCACGGTTAACTTATCCTTATCATATAGAGTGGGATTTGTATTGTCAATATCAACGAAAACAAAACAAATTCTTAGCTGTAAAATATACATATAAACTAGATTTTGACCATTCATATTCGATAACTTGTAGGTTAGAATCTCCATGTAATGATAAATTATTAATTGGGAGGTATTTATGAAACTGAAAAAATGGATGGCGATTTTATTAACAATTGTTATGTCCGTCGGCTTGCTTGGAGGCTGCGGGAATAGCGGAGGGGGTGATAAGGCATCTGAGCAGCCTGATTCGCAGTCGGCAAATGGGAACCAGGAGGAAGCTGTGACGATTCGTATCTTGACTAGAATTGCGGGCACTTCGAACCAGGTTGGGATCTTTAATCAAATTCTTGATGAGTTTAAAGACAAGCATCCGGAAGTAACAATTGTGGATGATTCACAGAGCGATGAAAGTGCCTTTAATAATCTTATGGCAGCGGATATTGCTTCCGGAAGTCTGGCAAATATTTTCCGAATCCAGGGTGTTGCCAATCTGGCGGATTATATTGATAATGGTCTTCTTTTGGATGTATCCGAGTATTTGAAGGCGGACAAGGACTGGGGTTCCGGCTTTACGGAGGGTTCTCTTTCGTATTTTAATGTACCGGGACATGAAGGAACATATGCAATCCCTATGGAATCCGGAGTCATTGGCATTTATTACAACAAGGCTCTGTTTCAAGCTGCAGGTATCGACAAGTTTCCGGAGACCTGGAGTGAGCTCCTTACAGCAATAGAGAAACTGAAGGCGACGGGTGTAATTCCGATTGCCATGGGTGCTCAGAGCTCTTATATGGCAGGACATCTTCATGATCAGATATTCTATAAATGGGTTGGTACGGATGCTGCCAAGCTTTTAGGAAGCAGAGAGAAAAAATGGACGGATGAGGATGTGGTGCAGTCTCTTCAATATGTGAAGGATCTGGTTGATGTAGGCGCCTTTGATAAGAGTGCCGCTGGTCTCACCGACGATATTGCGTTATCCCAGTTCCAGCAGGGAGAAGCGGCTATGGTAATTACAGGACCCTGGAATATCACGAATTTTTCGGATGAGACGAAGACACCGGTTGCCAAGGACATCGATGTCGCAAACTTCCCTTACTTTGAAGAAAAGCCGGAGTTGAAAAATGAAAATATGCAGACCTTAGGCTGTTATATGATAAATGGTAAATTAGAGGGAAGAGAGAAGGAGCTGACGGTAGAGCTGATTAAAATGCTGACGAATAAGGATGCAGCAAAAAGATTTGCAGAGGAAGCAGGAGTTCTTATTCCCAGATCTGATATTCAACTGGATGAATCAAAGTGTCCGGAGTTGTTAGTAAAAAATTTAGCGCTTGGTGGAAATTCCTCCGGTGTGGGCGTAGATGTTTTTGACTTTGATCCTCTTCCTTCCATGCAGGACAGAACAAGAAATTCCATTGTCAGCATGTTTATCGATGCCACCGCACAGGACGCGGCGAAAGAGATACAGGCTGAAATAGACAGTAATAATTAATTATCAGAGGAAGCTTTATTGTATATAAGAAAATGCGCCTGAGATGAGGATATAGTACAAGATAGCCCATGGACAGGCGCATTTTATATCAGGGGTTATTCCTGTTAGGAGAATTAAAATGATAAAATTTAGAAACAGAAAGACGCTGTTGATACTAGCCCTATTTCTTATACCGTCCTTGCTGATTTATATTGTATTTCAGATCATACCCTTATTTGGAGCCTTGTATTTTTCGGTGATGGACTGGAATGGTATTGCAGGTTCTAAAATCACCTATGTAGGGATTCGTAATTATCTGGACGCTTTTTCGAATCAGGATTTTATACTTGCACTGAAGAATATGGCAAAAATGGTTTTGTTCAGTGTAATCTTTCATACACCCATTGCACTTCTTCTGGCTGTAGCTTTAAATACTAAATTTAAAGGCTACCGTGTTTTCAAGGTTCTGTACTTTGTCCCTACGGTATTTCCGTTATCTGCTGTCGGTCTGATGTGGTATTTTGTATTTATGCCTACCGGAGCGTTAAATGCCCTGTTAAGCAAAATCGGGCTGGAGACATGGGTAACGCCTTGGCTGGTGAATGCAGATACAGCCATGAACTCTATTGTTACAGTTAACATCTGGGCCGGCATCGGATACTATATGGTGATTCTGCTTGCCGGGCTAACCACCATACCAGCGGATATTTACGAGGCAGCTTCTATTGACGGAGCGAGTTCCCTTAAAAAGTTTTTTCATATCACAATCCCTATGCTGAAATCCACCTTATCCATGTGTATTATGATGGACATCATTGGTTCAGTAAAGGTCTTTGATCTGGTATTTGCCATGACGGGAGGAGGTCCTAACGGACTCACAAATCTGCCTACGACTCTGCTCTATAATGAAGCATTTAAGTATAAGCATAACGGTGTGGGAAGTGCAATCGGAGTTATAATCTTCGGAATATGTCTGGCGGGAACCTTGCTAAGCAACCGGCTTACGAGAAGCCGGGAAGAGAAGGCGGTGAAGAACTTTGGATAAAAGAATATCCTTACAGAAAATCCTGATGTATTTGTTTTTGATCCTGATGGCACTGATTTTTGCAGCACCTATGGCCTTTACGCTTCTATCTTCCTTTAAAACAAAAAGAGAAATTTTCTCAGCACCTTTTTCTCTGCCCGAAATCTGGCAATGGAAAAATTACCTGGAAGCTTGGGAGGGTGCTAATATGAGCCGATATTTTCTAAACAGTCTGATTCAAGCTGGCTTATCGGTTATCATACTTGCCATTATCTCTACCATGGCTGCCTATGTGCTATCCCGCTTTGCTTTTAGAATAAATGGATTTATCGTGGTGTTCTTTCTGCTTGGCATGATGATACCCATGCATACGGTAATTGTACCCATCTCTTACATGATCGGTGTGCTTAAGCTGTCAGATAATATTCTGGCGCTGGTACTGGTTTATGTAGCGTTTAATCTGCCCTTTACGATTGTCATACTCACGAATTATATGAAAGGGGTCAATAAATCCTTGGAGGAGGCTTCTCTGATGGATGGAGCTACCTATTTCCAGATCTACCGTCATGTCATGCTGCCGCTTACCAAGCCAGCTATCGCTACGGTTTCCATTTTTAATTTCTTAAATGGCTGGAATAATGTTCTGTTCCCGCTTTTATTTATTAAAAACAGGAACTTAAAGCCGATTGCGCTTGGTATATTAAACTTTAATGGAGAACGAGGGACGGAATACGGTTTATTAATGGCTGCTATCATAATTACGGTAACGGTACCTATGATATTCTATCTGCTGTTTCAGGAGAAAGTGGAGTCCGGTCTGGCAGCCGGAGCGGTTAAGGAATAACTAACTGAGGATTGTATGAAAAATAATTGCGGTATATGAGTATCGCAAGCATATTGATAGATTAGAACATCAAAAGAGAGGAATTGTATATGGAAGAAATAAAGTATCGTCAGATACATATGGATTTTCACACCAGTGAATTGATTAAAGAAATCGCAGAGGATTTCTGTGCGGAGGAATTTGCGGCTACATTAAAAGAAGCCTATGTCGATTCCGTGACCTGTTTTGCCAGATGCCATCATGGCTGGCTATATTATCCGTCAAAGCGGAATCCGGAGTTAATCCACCCGGAGCTGAAAAACCATAATCTGCTGCTGGAGCAAATTGATGCCTGCCATGAAAATGGGATTCGTGTGCCTGTATACACCACCGTCCGCTGGGATGCCAGAATTATGCGGGAGCATCCGGAGTGGCTGTGCATTGATGAAGATGGGAATTATATTAATCTTCACGGCGTTCCCGAGCCCCATTTTTACAATTCCATCTGTCTTAACAGTGGCTATAGGGGATTTTTTAAGGAGCATCTACTTGATATCATCGAGGTAGTCGGTATACACCGATTGGATGGGATATTTATGGATATTGTGATCCAGGCAGACTGCTGCTGTCCGAACTGCAAAGCTAAGATGAAACAGTTGAGGATTGATCCGGATAACCGCAGGGAGCGGGAAAAATATGCGGCGCTTATGCTAAAGGAATTTAAGCAGGAGATCAGCGAATTTATCTTAAGCTATGCGCCGGGCATATCTGTCTTTTACAATGATAACCGTATGGACACTACCATTTTGGAGGCGAAAGATGCCTACAGTCATCTAGAGATTGAATCCCTGCCCAGCGGCAGCTGGGGCTATGACCATTTTCCGGCAGTGGTTCGTTACGCAAGAACCCTGGGGAAGGATATGATCGGTATGACCGGTAAGTTCCATACCGCCTGGGGTGATTTTCATTCCCTGAAAAACAAAGCGGCATTGGAGTATGAATGCTTCCAGATGCTTGCCCTGGGAACCGGCTGCTCCATCGGAGATCAGCTGCATCCTCGGGGAAAACTTTCAAAGGCGACCTATGAATTGATCCAGGACGTATATGGAAGCGTAAGCCGAAAGGAAAAGTACTGTAAAGGGGCAAAGGCGAGAACGGAGATCGCAGTGCTTTCTCCATCGGAGTACCGGGAGGATGTATTAAAGGATACAGGGCTTCCCGGATCTCTGATTGGTGCAGTCCATATGCTTTCCGAACTATCCTATCAGTTTGACATCATTGATACTAAGGCGGATATGGAGCAGTATCCGGTGGTTATCTTGCCGGGAGACATTCCCTTTAGCCCGGAGCTTGAGCAGCAGCTGAAGGATTATGTGGGTGGAGGGGGCAGAGTTCTTGGAGTATGTGACGCCTGCTTGCCACAGAAGGCTGTGAGCACTCTGTATGGAATCGAAGCAATGGGAAGATCAGAATACAGCCGTGAATTTATCCTGCCGAATGCCTGTATCGGAAAAAGTCTGCCCAAAGAAGAATTTGTTATGTACGGGAAGGGCAATGACTTTGCCGTTATTGATGCAGAGGTGCTTATGAACAGGGTAGCCCCATATTTTGAACGGGGAGGAGAAAAGTTCTGCAGCCATTTGCACGCGCCCTCTTCAGGAGTTATAAATGGAGCTGAGGTTGTCAGAAAGGGAGATGTATTATACTGCGCTCACCCCATCTTTGAAATATACCGCAAGAACGCTCCCTCGTGGTGCAAGGAGATGTTCCGGGATAT
Source organism: Bacillota bacterium (assembly GCA_023392995.1). Lineage (GTDB taxonomy): Bacteria > Bacillota > Clostridia > Lachnospirales > Lachnospiraceae > Mobilitalea. The sequence goes on along the minus strand of JAEWMZ010000278.1, from coordinate 1,596 downwards.
GTTGGAGCTGCTGCTTCCTGCCAAGCTGCTCCGTCATAGCGGGCCTTCTACTCTGCTTTGTACACTCAATACCCAGGATGAGTATAGCCGTGATATTGTACATCTGCTTCACTATGTGGCAGAGAAAAGGTCAGAAGAAATCTTTACTGTGGAGGATGTGATACCTCTTTATCAGATTAAAATGCAGGTATTTGCAGGTGAGAGAACGGTGACCGGGGTGCAGCTTTTGCTCGAGAAAAAGGATCTAAAATACCAGCAGGAGGCCGGATATATAAGCTTTCAGGTGGATAAGCTGGAGGGGCATCAGATGATCGGAATACAATACAGCGCATAGAGAGGATGGGAGTGTATGAGCTGGAAGAATAAGAATGTGCTATGCTTGGGAGACAGTATGACCCAGGCTGGAATATGGACGACCTGGCTGGAAGAAGAATTAGGTTGTAACGTATTAAGACATTGTAAAGGCGGTTTGGGACTAATTGAAATTGTGGACGGAGGAGTAGGAGCGGAGGGAGTATTGCCGTCCTTAACGGCGGACCTGGTTCGGAAAATGGATCTGATCATATTGTATGCAGGCTATAATAATAGAAAAAATCGGGACGGCAAGCCAGGAGATTGTTATTTCCCCGGTGAGACCGACCCTACCATCGCTGGGATGACCCAATACTGTATCAACCGTATTTATAAGGAATTGTCAAATGCGAATAACCTTACTTGCAGACTACTGATTGTGCCCCCCCACTGCGCAGGTCGGTACCAATATATCGACGTTGACGGTTATGGAGAATACCCGCCAGGTACAGGAGAAAGCTTGGAGACCCTTTCCAATACGATGAAGGCGGTAGCACAGAGCAACAGTATACCGGTACTGGATCTTTGGCATGACAGCGGTATCAATCAATATACCTGGAGTGTTTACGGTGCCTGCCCCGGAACAGAGGACGACAACTATTCTCCCTATCGGCTGAATCAATGGGGAAAGGCAGAATCTCTGGAACGAATGACGTACATTCCCGGAGAAGCTTACTATCAGCTAAGAAATAAACAGGTAGTATTGGAGCAGTATGATAAGATGGTGCCTTATCCCTATAATAAGGATCAGCTTCATTGCAGTGTAGCTGGGTATCAGCTAATCGGAGATCTGATTGCGGGCAAGATGAAATCTCTGACTTAAGAGATTCTTGTCTGGTTTTGGTGCTAAAGACTTACAGCTGCCGAAATTTAAATAACGGCAGCTGTGAAGTTGAAAGAATTCATTTAGCAAAATGGCCTGTATTCAAGGTAAAATAATTAACTTCTATATAATAACTTCTATTAAATTCGTTAGAGGTTATTTTTTTGTATTTTTTCTTGTGTATATCATTCTAGGGGATCTTATTCTTCTCTTACCTTATACGGATATTTTATATCGATAAGATCATCTCTGCAAATACCCTTTGATTCCTTCAGCTTTTCCAATGTAAAAACGGTGCAAATTTAAGGTTAATTTAAAGTTAACTTTAAAGTTCATTTTAAGTTGGGCATATAAAATTAACTCATAAGATAAAGAAAAAGCAACAGGAAGCAAGGGAGCATAACAAGCCAGGAAGAGTGGCG
>JAEWMZ010000265.1 GCA_023392995.1 Bacillota bacterium | reverse complement strand
TGGTTCGGCAGGGGTTTTGCCGCTGATGAAGCAAGCCTGGCAGGTGCTGTGGACTGCGAAGTTTCAGGGATATAGGTTGTGATTCTTTGTTCTTTAACTTTTCTTCTTTTCTATTTGTTCTTTGATTCTATTTGCTTGCGATGAATTAAATATTATAATTAGCTATTGTGTTGTTGGTCATACTAATATCTAGAACTACTTGCTTGCTACTATTTTTTATTTTATTTAATTCTGATTTTTGCTTTTAGTTCGTTAATCATGTATTGAATTTGATTGTTTTATTATTTTAAGAGCAGGTTTACTGCGTTTTTCCAGCCCTCATAATTCTTTTCCCTCTGTTCGGCTCCCATGCGTGGTTTCATGGAGGTGTGAAGGTCATGGGAGAAGATGGCTTCTGTGGTGGTGCAGCCGGAGGCGATTGCAGCCAGGTAGGCTACGCCTGCGGCGGATAGTTCTTCCGTTTTTGATACAGCCAAGTCAACATTTAGGATGTCGGTTACAAACTGCATCAGGAGCTGGTTTTTGGTAGCGCCTCCATCTACGCAAAGTTTGTGAAGAGGATTTTGGCAGCAGGTGTTTAGCTCCTCTACGATGTCTTTGATTTGAAATGCGATGGCTTCCAGGGCGGCACGTACAATATGCTCTTTTTTTGTGGAGGCTGACATTCCACACAGGATTGCTCTTGCTTCATTGTTCCAGTAAGGAGCTCCGAGACCGGAAAATGCAGGAACAAGGTAGACTCCGTTGGTGCTTTCGGTGGAGGCTGCAATTTCCTCGGATTCTTTCGCATTTGCAATTAGCTTGATATCTTCTATCAGCCATTTGATAATGGCTCCGCTATAGTTGATATTGCCTTCCAGGGAATAGCTTATCTTTTTGTTTATTCCCCAGGCCAGGGATTCTACCACACCCTTTGAGGTTGTCTTGGGACGTTCGAATCCGGCATTCATCATTACGGAGGTTCCGGTTCCGAAGGTTGCCTTTGCTGTGAAGGAGCTGTGGCAGCCATTCGCATAAAGGGCGGCATGACTGTCCCCCATCATAGCGTGAATCGGGATCGGTGTATCAAAGAGCCCTTCTAGTGTTGTATATCCAAAAATACTATCACTGTGATGAATCTTTGGCAGAGCTGATTCTCTTAGGCGAAAGAGCTCTATCATATCCGAATCCCATTGCAGAGTATCCAAATTTAATAACTCGGTTCTTGAGGCATTGGAGTAGTCGGTTTTAAACTCTTTTCCGCCCGTAAGCTGATAGAGCAGCCAGGCATCGATATTGCCGCAATAGAGCTGATCTTCCTGCAGCAGCTCTTTCGCTTTTGGTACATTTCGTACAATCCAGGAGAACTTTGGTGCCGAGAAGAAGGGCGATAAATTCAGACCTGTAACACGACGAACCAACTCTTCCTTACCGGCTTTTCTGATCTCCTCTGTAATATCAGCCGCACGGCCGCATTGCCATACAATGGCATTATAAACCGGTTCCCCCGTCTCTTTATTCCAGCATACCGCGGTTTCACGCTGATTCGAGATTCCAATGGCTTTGATTAGGGATTTATCCAGCTTACTCTCTTCTACTACCTTTTTACAGACCTTGATTGTGTTTTGGTATATCTCCACCGGATCATGCTCAACCCAACCCTTATCGTTGGTAATCTGGCGGTGTGGAAGATCAGTACGTGAGATTAATTCACCCTCTGCAGTGAACAGGATGGCTTTTGTTCCTGCCGTACTTTGATCAATTGAAAGAATATACATAGGTTCCTCCGTTATTAGCAGCTTTTATTCTATATGGAAGACTGGCAACAGCTTTGTTACAGCTGCCACAGACCTTCCGTTTCGTATCTTATTCCTTTATTACTATATTCCTGTTTTCCTGTGTTCCCGCTCAGTTCTTATCTATTCAGCAGCTTCTCAGCAACACCAGCTACATTCTCCGGCGTTAATCCGTAGTGCTCAAAGAGCTCTTTCGAATTACCAATCTTGATTTCCTCATCCGGGAATCCAAGAATCTTAACTCTGGTCGGTGCCTGCTCACTTACCACATGAGTAACTGCTTCACCAAGTCCGCCGTAGATACTGTGCTCTTCCAGGGTAATGATACCCTTTGTTTCCTTTGCCGCTTTTACAACGCTGTCAACATCCAGCGGCTTTATTGTAAACATATCGAGAACTCTTGCACTGATTCCCTGTTCCTTTAGCTTTTCAGCTGCTTTCTTTGCTACAATTACCATTTCGCCACAGGCAATGATAGTGATATCCGTACCATCACAAACCTGCTTTGCTTTACCGATCTCAAAGCTTTCTCCGGCTTCATATACACTTTCCACATCTCCGCGTCCCATACGCATATAGGTTGGCTGATGATTCGCTGCCAGATACTCCGTGAGATATTCTGTCTGTATATTGTCGGAAGGAGCCAGCACCAGCATATTTGCCAAAGCTCTCATACTCGCATAATCATGAAGGGAGGTATGGGTTCCGCCAAGTGGGCCGTAACTGACACCGGAGCTGACACCAACAATCTTCACATTGGTTTTATTGTAGGCAACGTCTACCTTTACCTGTTCATAGGCACGTGCCGCCAGGAAACAGGCCGGGCCTGTGACGAATACATTGTTGCCATCCTTTGCGAGACCGCTGGCAACACCAACTGCGTTCTGCTCCGCAATACCGCATTCGATGAAGCGGTCAGGAAATTCCTCTGCGAATTTACCAATGGTTACACTGCCTCTGGAGTCCGTCGCAACCGCATAAATCTTATCATTCTCTCTTGCTAACTCAAGTAATTTTGCTGTAAATGCTTTTCTGCAGGATACCTTTGCCATATTACGACACCTCCATTCCTTTCTTTGTTAAGTCTGCTTTGATCTGCTCATATTCCTCTGCATTTGGAATATTATGATGCCAATCAGCTTTGTTTTCCATAATGGAAGAGCCATAGCCTTTGATGGTATTTGCAATTACCACAGTTGGCTGCTTGCTGCTGCGTTCCGTCAGCGCAGGAATTAATTCCTCATAATTATGTCCGTCACAGGTTACAACATGGCATCCAAAGGCTTGATACTTCTCCTCCAGATGATCCAGAGGCATAACCTCCTCTGTGCCGCCGCTGATTTGAAGGCGGTTTCGGTCAACAATCATGGTCAAATTATCTAACTCGTACTTTGATGCTGACATGGCTGCTTCCCAGATAGAACCTTCCGCCTGCTCCCCATCTCCCATGAGTACATAGACATGAGCCTTTGACTTTCTGTTCTTAAGCGAAATCGCCATTCCTATTCCCGCAGACAACCCATGACCCAAAGCTCCCGTTGCTATCTCAATACCAGGAATTCCCTTAGTCGGATGCTCTGCAAACTTTGTTCCAAATCTGGTATAGGTCTCAAGCTCTGCCTTATCATAGAAGCCACAGTCGGCAAGCACCGTATATAAAGCCTCAGAGCAATGCCCCTTACTTAGGATAAAACGATCCCGATCCTCCTGATGTTCCTTGATCTTTTGTACATCCATTACGGAATAATATAAGCTGGTCAGGACATCCATACAGGACATACTTCCGCCGATATGGCCGGATTTTTTACTATATACCATATCCAGAACTTCTAATCTTCGATCAAATGCAATCTTTTTTAAATCCATCTGCCTCATCCTTTTCTAAAATTAATCACCAAAGTAATATTTAAATTTTGCACACATATCATCCAAAATAAATCTCGCGTCAATCTCATCATAAACACGGATCTGCCTGCTGCCGGGCTTTGACAGGTCATAGCTTCCATCTGGGAGAAGATCACAAGGGGCAGTTTCCAAATGCCACTTTCCTATCGTAGGGTTGTGAAGCAGTCCTACACAGGGAGAATCCCCGAGAGACCAGGTTTCAGCATTACAGAATACCTCCACATCAATTGCATCCATACTCATAGGACCAGAGGAGGTTGTTGCACCTTGCCCTTTCTTGCTTTCCATATTTGCTGATATGAGAGCATGAATGCTATTCATTATTATTTTTCCCTTTGTCATGGTTTTCTCATACAGGTACTTTCCAATCTCTCCACAGGGATAAATTCTGGTCAGAATCTCCGCAAAGGAGAAGCGCATGGTAGTATAGACATTCATCGGTACCTGCCATAATCTTAAGTCAGATTTAAACAGAATTCTTGCTGCATTCAAGTCATTATTCTGATTAAACTCTCTACCTCCCGTCGGATAAGCACCTCCGCCGATCCATATGACAGTCAGTCGTTCTGCAATTTTAGGTTCCATCAAATAGGCGCAGGCAAGATTGGTAACCGCTCCTTGATGACATACAAACAAAGGTCTATCATCTTCCTTCATTGCTTCTTCGATGATAAATCTCGCCCCTTCGTTATCAATTGCCGTATGTTCGTCTGCTAATGCTGTCGGTGCTCCATGTAGAATATTCACTTCCCCCTTCAAGCCCATTAGCTCAGTAACCTTAACAATCTCATCATAACTGGCCTGCTCTGAATTCTCTTGTCCATAATGAGCTGCAATGACTGCCTTTACATCCAGCTTCGGAGTCATGAGAAAATGTGCCACTGCATACTGGTCATCACACTCGCAGTCACAGTCGGTGTCTACAATAACTCTAATTCCTTTTTCAAAAGGAAAGGGTACTGGTTTTTCTTTTAGCATTATGCTACCTCCGTTGTCGTGTTTACTTTTTCCATACTTCAATAAATTCATGATAATTATTAAATATTTTTTAGAATATAGTACTTTATACTAGTTTGCTTATCACTACTCAATTTATATAATTAATTGTAAATCTATCCTTCTGCCTAGTCAAGTGCACATTATACATTCTGCACAATACACAACACTTAATACCGTCAATTATAACAAATAAACAAGAATATCAGCAAAGCATGCGCCCTTTTGTTTCTAATTTAGCATATTATTTAGCGCACCATTTAGCAATATAATTATAGTAATTTATTTTAATTATTTAGTAGAAATTCTTGACAAAAAAATAAGAATCCACTAAAATTTAAACAGGTAAACAAATAGAAACTGGAGAATAAATTATGGCTATTTCATCCAAAGAACTCGCGGCAATTCTTGGCGTATCTCCTTCTGCCATATCAATTGCCTTAAATAATAAAGAGGGCATCAGCCCAGAGACCCGTGAAAAGATCCTTCGGGCAGCAAAAGAATATGGGATTCATAAGTCCGAGAAATCAAGTCTCGGTAAGTCCCGTTCTTTGTTTATCAATTTGGTTATTTTCAAAAAGCACGGTATGGTATACGGAGATACTCCCTTCTTCTCAGAAGTAATTGAGGGCATCAGCAAACAGGTCAAAAAAGACGGCTACAGCCTCCTCGTCACCTATCTCTATGGTAATCAGGATCGCAAGGAGCAGCTGCGTTCTTTGAATCTGTCCGAATGTGCCGGTCTTATTCTGTTAGCCACAGAAATGTCTGAGGAGGATATCAAGTGGTTTTCATCTGCCAACCGGGCTGTTGTGGTTCTGGACAGTTATTTTGAAAACTATAACTTGGATTGCATTGTCATAGATAATATCCAGGGTGCCTTTCTAGCTACCAACCATTTAATGGAGCACGGGCATAAGAGAATCGGTCATTTAGCCTCCTCTGTTGAAATCAATAACTTTAAGGAGCGCCACGAGGGCTTTGTTAAGGCCGTGAATCGTTCCTCTGAAACCTGCGACAGCATCTTCAATACCATTCGTCTTCGCCCTACAACAGAAGGTGCTTATGAAGATATGAAGATTTACCTTGAGAAAAATCCTAAACTACCCACTGCATTTTTCTCTGATAATGACATTATCGCAATCTCCTGTATGCGCGCCTTAAAGGAAGCCGGTTATAAGATACCCCAGGATATTTCCATTGTGGGCTTTGACGATACCCCCATGGCCTATGTCACCTCACCAAAGCTGACCACGATTCGCGTGGCAAAAGAGCTGCTTGGTACAAGGGCTGTTATCCGGTTAATAGAGAAGATTAACGATCCCAGTGATGCCTCCTTCAAAATAGCACTGAATACCTCCCTGGAGATAAGAGAAAGTGTAACCAGAATATAGAAAAATGATTCCCTCCGCAACTAATTAAATCTTTTAGGATTGGAGTGTCAAAAGACACCTTCAAAATAAATTAGGTTTATATTTGTACCTTGAAAATTTAACACAACAATATTTTGAGCTGAATAAATGACTTTTTTGCCTATTCGTCACGGTATTGGGGGATATCATTTAACAGAATTCCGGTTCCAAGGTACATGAAGCTAAACTATTCAAGTAGTTGAATAGTTTGCCGAAATTTAAAGCTGCTACCTTAAATCCAAAATACAGT
>JAEWMZ010000261.1 GCA_023392995.1 Bacillota bacterium | reverse complement strand
AATGAGTCTAAATATATGATGTGGATAACTTACCTGGAAATCCATAAAACAGAGAAAAGATTTCCACAATTGCTATTTTGGGTGAAAACAGGTTACGTTAAAGAAGTTTACCTTTCAGAGCTGAAATAGGTAGAACTTAGTTGACATCTATTACGTTTAATGATATAGTTGTATTACGTTTAACGATATAGGAGATGAGATTTTTTGCATGAAAATATAAAAGGCGGAGCTCTCACAGAGGCGACCTTCTATGTCCTGCTCTCTGTCTACAAGCCAAAGCATGGGTATGGGATTATGAAGTTCGTTGCAGATATGACATCAGGCAGAGTCATATTAGGTGCAGGAACATTATATGGGATCATAAATGTATTAGAAAAAAAGAATTGGATCGAACGATGCATAAACTTAGAGGACGACAGAAAAAAGGAATACAAAATAACCGAAACAGGAAACGAGATCGCTTTAAAAGAGCTGCAAAGATTAGAAGAGTTATGTTCAACTGCTCATTGCATTATAGAAGGAGGCGATACCTATGGCAACGAGACGGTATAGATTTTTCCTGGATCCTATCCTTGGACAAGAAAAATGGTTGAATGAAATGGCTTCCAAGGGATTTCGATTGGTTCGTCTTTCGAACTGGGGATATTTCTTTGAGGAATGCGCCCCTAAGGAATACACATATATAGTAGATATTGTTGCTGACAAGTCGAAGCGAGAAGCGAGCGAATATATTGATTTCTTAGAAGAGTTAGGATTAGCAGTATTTAAGAAAAACATTAATTATGGGAAGTTGTCCCTTGGCTATGGCAGGATGAGATTCTATGGGAAAAAGGGAATATCCTTTGGAACTGCACCAGGGAATGTTAATAAGGAGCTGTTAATTATTGAAAAGAAAAATGATGGGCTTGAACTGAACACATACTCGAGTGTAACGGAGAAGATTACATTTTATGAAAAGGCGCAACGCTCCTTCTTAACAGCTGACGTTATTTTTGCACTTCTTTTGCTATTGGGAGTAATGAGGTATTTTGGTTATGATTTTGGAATAATCCGCATGTCAGGGAATGAAATATTTAATGGTGTTGTAGTGAGTCTGGTATCAGTATTGATTTTGATACTTACCCCTTTGCTGATAAGGTATTCTTTGATTATTGGAAAACTGAAACAGGAAGGAATTACAAGACAGTAGCTTCAAGCATTCGGTTGGAACCGTAACATATTTTGTGAAAAAAGGAAAGCTAGCACAAGCAAGCTTTCTTTTTTTTGCGCTGGAAATTATTCATTTGAAGTCGATGCGAGATGTGACTAATCGGACTGTCAGTTGATTTATAACAAGAAAGAAACCGAGCCGAATGACAATGGTGAGTTATTGACAAAAATTATCGTCAAGAGAATGTAGATTGACAAGTAGTAGTTTTAATTCTAAAATGAGAGTTAGTTGAGACTAATTGAATCTGGGAGGTAACTATGAATCATAAAAAGAACCCATTACGATTGCTGGGGGTTATAGCGGGCTTTGTATGCCTGGGGATAGGTACAGTTGGGATTGTTCTGCCATTTCTTCCTACTGTACCTTTTTATATGGCAACGGTATTCTTCTTTGCAAAAAGCTCTGAGAGACTTCATACCTGGTTTATCAAGACCAGTTTTTACAAGCGGCATATGGAGAGCTTTGTTGAGAAGAAGGCGATGACCATCAAAACAAAGTGCTCAGTGGTAGGTACAGTTACCTTGGTCATGACAGTGGGCTTTCTTATGATGAGTAATGTGCCAATCGGCAGAGCAGTACTGGCAGTCGTATGGGTTTGCCATATACTATATTTTTTTGTTGGGGTAAAAACCATAAAGTCCGAGAGAAAAATTGCATCAGAAGGTTCAGAATAATATAAGAGTACAAAAAGATATAAGGGTACAGAATGATAAAAGGATACAGAATAATGTAAGGATACAGAATAATGTAAGGATACAGAAACAAATTGAGCAAGAGACGGAAAAAAGCAAAAACAATAGAAGCCTGAAACAGTAGGGTGAAGTACAAATCGTTAGAACGAAGATAATGTGAAATGAAATACAGAGCATTTTACATATCTCATTGAGCGTCCCTACAAATGGACGATTAAGAGGAACGTTAACGATAAGTGGTTCCGCGTTTTCATGAAGGCTTCTTTTGCATTTTAAGAAAGAGGTAACGATATGATTAAAAAAAGATTGATCAAGCTTTTATCCAATTCTAAAAAACATATCTATTATCAGGTACTGTGGCAATGGCTGTCTTTGCTTTGTCAGATGCTGCTTGTATTTATAGCAGCCGGACTGGTGGAGTCAGCCTTCTACGGGGAACTAAAAGAACAGAGGATTATAGGCAGTACAGCAATAATTGTAGCTGCCATCCTTGGACGATATGTTTGCAGCAGACAGGCTACCTATGCATCTTACCATGCCAGTTCCAAAGTAAAGCTGGTTCTGCGTGACAGAATTTACGAAAAGCTTCTGAGGCTGGGAGCGGCTTATCGGGAAAGTGTGGCAACCTCAGAGATCGTGCAGGTGGCGGCAGAAGGAGTAGAACAGCTGGAGACATATTTCGGGAGATATCTGCCGCAGCTGATTTATGGAATGCTGGCACCTCTGACTTTATTCGGCTTTCTAAGCTTTATTAATTTTAAAGCAAGTCTGGTGCTGCTGCTTTGCATACCCTTAATTCCTGTTTCCATTATTTTTGTACAAAAATTTGCGAAACGGCTGTTGAAAAAATACTGGGGTATCTATACGGAGCTTGGTGACAGCTTTTTAGAAAATCTGCAAGGCCTGACCACCTTAAAGATTTATCAGGCTGACAAAGAAAAAGCAGACCGAATGGATGAGGAAGCAGAGCGGTTTCGCAGGGTCACGATGAAGGTGCTGACGATGCAGTTGAATTCCACGAGTGTTATGGACATTATGGCATATGGTGGTGCTGCCGCAGGAATGCTTGTGGCTCTATCCGGTTATTTGTCCGGCAGGGAAGGCTTGGGGGATACGCTTATGATCATTTTACTGGCTGCGGAGTTCTTTCTTCCCCTTCGGCTTCTGGGTTCATTTTTTCATATTGCTATGAATGGTATGGCTGCCAGTGATAAGATTTTCGCACTTCTTGATCTACCGGAGCCGGAGGAAAAATCCAAGAGGCTAAGGGAGGGAGAGCTTCAGATCAAATTCGAGAAGGTAAACTTTTCTTATCACAAGGAGCGTGAAATTCTAAAGGATATCTCAATTGAGTTTCCTGCCCGCAGCTTTACCGCGCTGGTAGGAGCCTCCGGGTGCGGAAAGAGTACGATTGCCGGGATATTGATGGGCAGAAACCGCAATTATAAAGGAAGTCTGTTGATTCAGGAGAAGGAATTGTCGGAGCTTTCCGAGGATAGCCTCATGCAAAATATTACCCTGGTCACGCATAACAGCTATCTGCAAAAGGGGAGTGTAAGGGAGCTGCTGCTCATGGGAAGACCAAAGGCCTCCGAACAGGAGCTGAGAGAAGCTCTGGAAAAGGTGAATCTATGGGAATTCTTTCAGACACAGCAGGGACTTGATACCATGGTACTGGAAAAAGGAAGTAATCTTTCCGGAGGGCAATGCCAGAGGCTGGCGCTGGGAAGGGCACTGCTGCATGATACACCGGTTTATATATTTGATGAAGCAACCTCTAATATTGATGTGGAAAGTGAAGAGATGATTATGGAGGTAATAAAGGAGCTGACAAAAAAGAAAACGGTTATTCTGATTTCCCACAGGCTGGCTAATGTGGTAGACGCTGATCGAATCTATATGTTGCAAGAGGGGCAGGTCATTCAATCAGGCAGTCATAAGGAATTAATGCTGCAAGATGGGGGCTATAGGGAATTATTAAGTTTCCAGAGTGACTTAGAGAAGTATACTAAGGTAAGCGTTGGAGACTCCCAAACCCAGGGACAAATGGAGGGAAGAAAACGGGTAGTCAGTGAGAGATTACAGACAGAGGTAAGGGCGCAGAATGACCGTGCAATCCTACAAGCGAAGGAAAGAGAGACTGAGATCAGAGGGGCGGTGGTGGAATGAAACAGCAAGGAAACAGACGAAATGGTATTGTGATTATGAAACAGTTAATTGTGCTGATTCGACCGTTGCTACCGGTTATGCTGCTGGCTGTGTTGCTGGGGGTGCTGGGCTACTTATGCGCAATCTTTCTAACTGTTTTGGCAGGGTATGGGCTGCTGTCCGGATTACCGGATAAAATGGGTATTGCAGAGCTGACAAAAGGGATGGCAGATAAGGGACAATTAAGCCTTGGCTTGCTGGGGAGCCTGCTTATCCTGGCAGCAGTTTTGCGGGGGATTTTACATTATGGAGAACAGTATTGTAATCATTACATTGCCTTCAAGCTGCTGGCCATCATTCGCCATAAGGTATTTGCAGCACTTAGAAGGCTTTGTCCGGCAAAGTTGGAGGGCAGAGATAAAGGGAATCTAATCTCAATCCTAACTTCTGACATCGAGCTTTTAGAGGTGTTTTATGCCCATACGATTTCACCCATTGCAATCGGATTTCTCACATCACTTGTCATGGCGCTGTTTATTGGGCGTTATTCCTTTGCTGCTGGTATGATCGCACTGCTGGGATATGCGGTGGTAGGTATTATCATTCCTTTTTGGAACGGACGAAGAGGCTCAAAAGTCGGTATGGAATTTAGGCAAGGCTTTGGGGAGATGAATAGCTTTGTTCTGGATTCCTTGAGAGGCTTGGATGAGACAATTCAGTACGAAAGAGGAGATGTTAGAAGAGATCAGATGAAGAGACGCTGTGAGGAGCTTGGCGGATTGCAAAGAAAAATGAATCGGCTTGAGGCTTCGCAGCAGTCTGTTACTAATCTTACCATCTTATTTTTTTCTTTTGGTATGCTTCTTTTTATGCTGCTAGCCTATCAGGATAACCGAGCCAACTTTGGACAGCTGCTGATCGTAACGATATCCATGATGAGTTCCTTTGGCCCTGTGGTAGCGTTGTCCAATCTATCCAATAATCTCAATCAGACACTTGCCAGCGGAGAAAGGGTACTTTCGCTTTTAGAGGAATCACCCCAGGTAGTGGAGGTTCAGGGAAAGGAAAGTGTGGACTTTACAGGGGCAAGGGTATGCAGGGTTGATTTTGCCTATGACGAGGAATTAATACTAAAGAACATTTCTATGGAGCTGCCAAAGGATAAGGTGATTGGCATACATGGTACAAGCGGTTCAGGAAAATCCACATTATTAAAGCTTTTAATGCGATTTTGGGATGTCTCTGGGGGTGAGGTTCAGCTCTCGGGCAGAAATGTGAAGGAGATTAATACGAATAATTTAAGGGAGCTGGAGTCTTATGTTACACAGGAGGTCTATCTGTTCCATGATACCATAGAGAGCAATATTGCAGTCGGTAAGCCTGGTGCAACCAGGGAAGAGGTTGTAGAGGCTGCAAAGAAAGCATCTGTTCATGAATTTATCATGACACTGCCAAGGGGCTATGATACACCGGTGGGAGAACTGGGAGATACACTGTCCGGCGGGGAAAAGCAGAGGATTGGGATAGCAAGAGCATTTCTTCATGATGCACCCTTGATGCTATTGGATGAGCCCACCAGTAATCTGGATTCGTTGAATGAGGGAATTATTCTAAAATCCTTAAAGGATGCCTGTGGGCAAAAGACGGTGGTATTGGTCTCCCACAGAAAATCTACGATGAATATAGCAGATATTTTGTATGAAGCGAACAGCGGAAGAGTGTCTTAAGTATCTTGAAAGACAAGGTATTGTATGTAGGAGTATAAACAAATTCTTGAAAAAATTGATTGAAGATTCTTGAGAACGATTAAAAATTCTTGAACTGGGCGTAGGGGGAATCATTGAGAAGGACATCACGGGCAATGAAGAATATGGCTAAGAGCAAAGAGGTCGAAAAAGAAAGAAGTGATAAAGTAAGACAAGCATAGATGTTTCAAGATCAATGAAAAATCCCGGAGATGCAGTCTTGGCTAAGATTCCAGCCTTACTCGCGTTTCCGGGATTTGTAACATATAGAGGATTATAGTAATAAAAGACAATAAAATGTTATCATACTTAATTTGTTTTTTGGAGCAGTTGAACGGCCTCTTCGAAAGGAATGCATTCCGCATATCGAACATTCCATATCTTTTTATTATAATAGTGATAGGTCGTTTCTCCGGTCATGAACTCGTTATCCACAGTGGAATTTGTATGTTCAGGAATGATCATATGAAAACCGTGCTCGAAGCCGCATTTCACGGTTGCGTCGATGCAATAATCTGTCTGTAAGCCCACAAGCATAATATCTGTTTCGTTTTTATCCTTCAGATATTCTAACAAGCCAGTATTTCGAAAGACACTGTTAACCTTCTTATCAAAGATCCTCTCATTTGTCATAGGAGCAAACTCATCGTATATCTCGAACTCCATATTACCTTGTGTTAACTGTTCACCGGCACCATCGTCATGGCGGACATAAATAACCTCAATGTTATGATTTCTTGCCTCTGCGAGAAGGTGTTTGATATTACCCACAAGCTTATCAAACTGATATAGCTCTCTGGTAACAATCAGATTCTGAGTGTCAACGACTAATAAGACCATCTGTTAATCTCCTTTTCAATTGGTAAGTTATAAGGTAATTGCGAAACAATATAGTTTTTGTAATTGCATACACAACATATACTATTTCTTCGCTCCAACGCTTCCTTCGGGCTTAGCTTTCGCTTCGAAACAGTATATGTTGTGTATGCAATAGCTTAAGTTTTTGAGTTTCGCAATCACCTATGGTAAGTTATAAGGTAATTGTGAAGCAATATAGTTTTTATAATTGCATACACACAAATATTTTGATTTTTTACTTAAAACAGAAGGAGAAAATATGCTAATCCTTTTTTAATTTTTACTCAAACTCCACAAGGAATCCATTGGCAAGAGCATATTTTTGAGCATAAGAGCCTTGCTGACAGTAAATGGTTTGATCAGTACCGTAGGATTTAAAGGAGCCGGAAGGGATGCTTGTTATGCTGC
>JAEWMZ010000237.1 GCA_023392995.1 Bacillota bacterium | reverse complement strand
CTGGGATGCAGTGGATGGATCATTTACTGTTTATAGAAGCCGCTAAGCAATAATCGAATTCTTAGGTAAATAAACCTTGATAAAGGGATAAAGCTCTGAATATACTGCCCGGTATTCATATTGGTATGCAATAGTCTCAATCGTTTGAATAAATTCGTCTCTATTTGTAATTAGATAGGCTGTTAAAGGAGTACCATAGGAGTTAACAGGAATGGTACCTTCGGGAAAATCACACTGTATGTTGCCGCCGTCAATAATAATCTGACGAGGCATATTTTTAACAGTATTCGTTGAAGGGGCAGTGATTCCGACAGTAAACATACCCCCTCTGATCTTGATACAGCTCATGCTGAAATGATCGCCTAAGCTGAGTAATTCGTAACCTTCACCTGTCACTGCAAGGTTACCATTATCCAGGCAAATAGTATACTTTCCTTGAATTGCGCCCACTCCGGTGCCAATACGTGCATTGATGGTTAAGTTTAGTTCTCCGGCTTTAATAAGGATCAATCCATCGGATTCTTCGATAGAACCAATGGCTGAGGCTACTTTACCGTCACATTCAATATGTATATTCCCCATGGTGGTAATATCTGCTGAACCGATGATAGATCCTATACCAACCGCTTTTGTCCCTTCGGCTTTTATGTCAATCATTGCGGTTCCAACATAAATCTTAGCATTTCCCATTAAGCTGCCAATTCCAAGGGTCTGATATCCGCTGGTTTCTACTTTTATTGTGCCGGAAAGCAGACGGATCATTGAATTCCCAGAGTTACGTCCGCCGCCGATGCCGACGGATAAGTTCGAGCTGCTGACCACCTTTATGATACCTTCACCGGCAAGAGTAATATTACCATAGGTTTGAGAATCTGAGCCGCCAATTCCGGTTCTTCCATTGCGATCTGCATGTATAGTCAAATTTCCCTCACCTATAATTTGCAAATCAGAATTTTCTACAACGCGGATTCCATCATTTGAAATGCTATTATTGCCGACCAGCCGGAGCGTAACTGAGCTGTTGGCACCAATAATCAGGCCGGGACGATCAACGCCACATATCATTAGGTTATCTAAGGTTATTTCACATTTATGATTATCTGGTACAACTAAGGAGATCTTTGCATGTTTATTCGAAGTACTCGTAAAGGTGATCTTTTCTTCTTTTATTAAAATGATAGAATAAGCTTTCGAGGAAAAAGTATAGGGATCTAATAGGGAGTCACCGTTTGTCTCATAAATCTTTTGATTTGTTAATGTTAATATCTTCTTATAGTTTAATTTTTGGATAGAATCATATATTTCTTCGGAAACAGAGGATAGCAGGAAGTTCTCAGGTTTTGCAAGAAAATCCCCTTGAATATAGTCGATATCAAGATTGATTAAATATGCTAATTCCTCATAGCGCTCGATACCGGTTGCAATAGTCTTAATGTTCTTTAACCGGGCAAAGTTTATGATGTTGGATAACTGGTGCTGTTTTTTTGTATTGAAATCAATGAAGGATGTGATGGAACGATCAATTTTTATATAATTCGCACAGGAATTGATTAAGTCAATTACATCAGTTTCATCGGTGCCGTAATCAGAATATGAAAATTGGCATCTTATCTTCTGGAATCTTCCTTTTAAAACCTCCATGCTGGTTTCACTCATGTAGGTAATATCATTCAGCTGGATGACAGCCTTTTCTATTAAGCTTCCATAGGTATTGTACAGATGATTGAAATCGTCCTCTGTTAAATGATAATTTAAGACACAATTGATAAAAAGTTTTTTTGTGAGAAAAATATCTGGATTTTGGCGGAGGATATCCATGTTATTTTGCAGGGTTAGTTTCTCAATGTCATACAGACGGTTTTCGTTCGTGGCAAGGTCTAGAATTTCATTGGAGGAAAATTCTATAAGCTTTGAATTATAAGTCATTAGTGATTCATAAGCGAAGATATCGCCAGTTTTTGCATTTAAAATAGGCTGAAAATGATAGTTGAGCTGATTTTCATCCATCATGGCGTGAAATTGCTGTACGCGTAGTTGATCTGTCCCATGGTCGGTAATAAATAAAGAATCCTCCAGCTTGTGTACCACTAATAAATTTTTATACGCAAAAATCGCGGTATTTATAAGTAGCATCAGTTCAAGTGCTAAAAATAAAATGAGTAATGAACAGGAAGCAGAAGTGTCGAATAGGGCAAGAAGAAAAGACAGGATTAGAATTAGAATATCCAGGCTAAATAATATTTTAAGAAGTAGACTTCTCTTTTTATGATCTTGAATTTGATAATATCTTTTGTGCATAATAACTCCTAAACTATATGTAATATAGTAAAACAAGATTATTAAACTCTAGAAAATAATTAAAAATTTTAAATGTAATTACTTTTTGAGTATACAGTCCTGTGAAAAGTATGTCAATATGGTATTAGGACATTTTTACTATTTTATCGACAAGAAATGATTATATCCCCAAGCTGCATTTGTCAATTTCCCTCTAATAGATTTTCAGAAGCTGGCTCCTTAGAAAATGAGGTGGGGATATAGAGAATTCAGAACAAATGTTTGAAAATACATTGACAGATAAAGCTGGATTTGATACTATAGTTGCAATAAGAACAAATGTTTGTTGTTAAGGAGCTTTGTATGGTTATTCAGGAAAGCATGTCATTGCAAAAAAAGCTTGAAGTATTATCAGATGCGGCAAAATATGATGTTGCATGTACCTCCAGCGGTACAGAGCGCAAGGGTGATGGGAATGGAATGGGGAATAGCATTGCTGCTGGAATTTGTCATTCCTTCTCAGCAGATGGAAGATGTATCTCATTGCTGAAGGTTTTGTATACGAACGAGTGTATCTTCGATTGCAAATATTGTATTAATCGTTCCTCTAATGATATAGCAAGAGCTTCGTTTACTCCTCAGGAGATAGCAGAATTAACAATGGAGTTTTATCGCCGTAATTATATTGAAGGCTTGTTTTTGAGTTCTGGAATACTGATAAGTCCAAATCACACGATGGAGCTGATTTTGGAAGCATTAAGGTTATTGCGGGAAGTATATCATTTCAATGGTTATATTCACTGCAAAGCGATTCCTGGTGCTGATCCGGTGCTGATTGAGATGCTGGGCTGGTATACGGACAGGATGAGCATTAACCTGGAGCTGCCTACCGCGGAGGGCTTAAAAGAGCTAGCTCCGAATAAAAACCGAAAAAATATTCTAAAACCAATTCGCCAAATTCAGTTAGGGAGAAAAGGGAATCGAGAATTTCTGGGTTTACCAGATTTTAATGAACGGCCGAAACTAATCGAAGGAGCCGAGAAGAATGACATTCAGGAAATCATAACGTCTGCTACTCAAATGGTACCCTTTCAAACAAAGCCTCTTACAAAGAGAAGGTTTGTTCCTGCGGGGCAAAGTACGCAGATGATCATTGGAGCAACCCGGGAAAGTGACTATCAGATCATGAGTGTTGCTGAATCACTTTATGATAATTTTGATTTGAAAAGAGTATTCTACTCTGCATTTATGAATGTTAATCAGGATATGAGATTGCCCTCCACCGACAAAGGACCGCCGTTACTTCGTGAGCACCGCTTATATCAAGCTGATTGGCTGCTGCGCTTTTACGGATTTAAAGCCATGGAGTTATTGGATGAGCAGCGTCCTAATTTTAATATATTGTTAGATCCGAAATGTGACTGGGCACTTCGACATCTGGAACTATTTCCGGTTGAGATAAACCGCGCAGATTATTTTACCTTACTTCGTGTTCCTGGATTAGGTACCAATTCAGCCCAGAGAATTATCATGGCTCGAAAAAGTGCAGTCTTGGATTTTAATGATTTAAAGCGCCTTGGTGTTGTGTTAAAAAGAGCGATCTATTTTATAACCTGTAACGGGAAGACAATGTATCCAATTAAATTGGAAGAAGATTTCATTACCAGACAGCTGGTGGCTTTAAAGGATCAGAAGCTGCCAGGAATTGATAAGGACATTACTTATCGCCAATTATCCTTATTTGATGATGTTAGTTTTCAAATTGACAGCCGGGTTAAATCGGTGCAGACAGCCATATAGCAGGATGTATTATAGGAGTGGTATACAATGATGAAGCATATTTATCTTTGTGATAATAGTATTGATGGGATCTTTACTGCGATCTACCAGGCTTGGGCTTCAAGATATGGACATGCTAATATTAAGATAGAAGAAAAATGCGAGGGAAGTAAATATTCCAATATTGAATTATTCGCGGAATACATGGTAGTTGATACGGAACCTGCTCTTGCGGAAAAAGTATCGAATTCCATAAAGCAAAAGATTTCAGTGGAAGCATATGAAATGGTGTGCCGAGTTGCGTTATCTGATTATGAAGGAAAGGCTGATTTGATATATCGATTTTTAATTTTGGGCTTTGCGGCAGGGAAAAGTATTATGGAGCAAATGAGTCATGTTGTTGTTAATCAGATGTTTCGACTTAATAAGAATGTAAGTAATGAAACACATCATTTATTAGGTTTCGTTCGATTTTCAGAGCAGGAAAATGGTTTGTTGGTCTCGGTAATCCACCCCAAAAATAATGTACTTACCTTAATTACTCCACATTTTGCTGATCGATTACCAAAGGAGAAATTTATGATTTATGATGAAAATCGTAAGTTAGCAACCTTTCATGTTCCTGGTAATCCATGGATTGTGGCACAGGTACCTGAAATAAATCAGAAATACCTGGAAGAGATTCCAGATTTTGAGGATGAATATAGAAGCCTTTGGAAAACTTTCTTTGAGCACATTGCAATTAAGGAAAGAACGAATTATAAATTACAGCGGAACAATTTGCCTTTAAGGTTTCGTGGTGATATAACAGAATTTCGCAATACTCAATAATGCATAATTGAATTGAACAGAGAGATACTAACCTTGTAAGTGTAATTTAATTATATAGGAGGAGTATCGAATGAAAAGAAGATTAGCGGTTTTAATGAGTATATGCTTAGTTTCAATGTTTGTATTCAGCGGATGCGCAAGAACAAATGATACAGGGACAGGGAATACAGGTACTGGAAACACAGGTACAAAAGGTGACTTAGCAGATGATATTAAAGATGCTGAAAATGACACAATAGGAGATATTACAGGACCAGTTACAAACGGAACTGGAACAACAGGAACCGGGACAAACGGAACTGGAACAACAGGAACAGGTACAACAGGAACAGGTACTGGAGCAACAACGAATGGAACAGGAACTGGAGCTACAGGTACGAATGGTTCTGGAACAGGAACAGGTACAATGAAGTAATAGAATGAAATAAAAGGGTCTGCTTACAGTGAAGCAGACCCTTTTTGAGCTTTGTAATATGTGAATAATCAAGTTTAAAAGTGTCACAGGGACAAGAGGAAAATAGAGGAAAGTGTAAAGTTTCATTTTTTGGAGGTTTTATTATCCAGACCGGAACAATCTCTACATAAACCTGTGATTTGTATCTGATGATCTTTAATAATAAAACCCTCTTCCTCCATGGCATTCTCTAAAGCATGAATGGGGCAGGTAGGAAGATCAAATATTTTTTTGCAGTCATCGCAGATAACATAGTGCTTATGCTCATGGCGATCTGCTTTAATTCGATAGAAAATTTCATTTCCATTAAAATGATATTTTTCAATCAAATCCTGGCTAAGAAGAGAATCAATGTTTCGGTAAATAGTTGATTTTGCTATTTTAGGGAGCTGCTGTACAATACGAGAATATATCTCATTAATAGACATTGGACGATCCGCCTCTTTTAAAATAGATAAAAGTAATTGTTTTTGTCTTGTGTTTCTTAAGCCTTCCATAGCAGACTCCTTTCTTCCAGTTTATGTATTTATGCAATTGCGAAACAATATAGGTTTTGTAATTGTATACCAGCAGGATACGTTTCCTTCGGGCGTAGCTACCTCTTTGAAATCTGCTATGTATACAGTATCTTCAATCAATGAGGTTCACAATTACCTAAATTCATGTATTATGATCTATATACTTATTTATTATATATTTGTTATTTTATATTTATAATATTCACGAGAGTTTCTTGTGCATAGCCCCGTATTAAGCATACCTGCACGTTCAGCCAGATGAATAGAGGCTATATTATCTTTATCAATGATTGCAATCAGATAGGGAAGATTTAATTCTAAAAAACAATAATCTATAACAGCGGTAACGAATTCTCTGGCATAACCAAGACCTTGATAGGGCTTGGCAAGTAAATATCCCAGTTCATATATTTCTTCATTTTCTAGCAGCTTGTATTCAACACCGCAACGTCCAACCAGCTGATCGTTCTCTTTTTGATATACGCCCCACAAACCATAACCATAAAAATGATATATGTTCTTAATATATGCTTCCAGCTTTTCCTTTTCAATCATAATAGAATCCACAAAATCATCGAAAAAGGCATTGACAGATGGATCGCGGTATATGGATAATAGATTTTCGATATCATCTACAGATAATTCACGAATTATAAAGTTATCTGTGGTCAATATGGTCGCTGCTTCCATATGGTCATATTGATATATTCTATTAAGAAAAGAATAATCTATTTCTTCAAAGCCTTCTACTAAAAGAGCAGCTTTATAAAGATCCTGGTTGAGGATGTTGGGATTGAGATAAGCGATACATGTTATACCAAGCTTTCCGGCGGATAATAATCCATAGTAGGTATCCGTAATGGTAATACACTCATCCGAAGAGACCAGTAGCTGCTTTATCAATATGGAATAAGCAGAAGAACGATCGTTAACGGACTGGAAAGCAGGAGTCATATTAACTACCTTTATCTCATTTTTAACTAAATCAATGAGGAGTTGCTCAAGAAAAGGGATAGCTGCTAAATGCTGCGAATCACTGATATCAGCTATTTCGCATAAATCGATGATAACTGCTTTTAGCAAGAATGATACCTCCTCTTTATAATGTCCATGATAGTTGGTTAGATAATGCCCTGGTTTATAGAATATCTGGAGCTTATTGCCCTGATTGTTTGTAAGGATGATATTATCAAGCATAAGTATACAACTTTTCGCTGTTTCTTTCAAGACAACAATAAAACAAGCAATGGGAGCGAATTACAGAGCAAATTACAGAACGATTTTTATTAAAGTATGCAAAGGAAGGAACACAGGAACAAATAAGATTGCAGTAGTGCAGTTGGGTTGTTATAATTATGATGTTGTTATATTTTGATAAGGAAGTAAAGTAAATAGGATATATTTCGGTCATCTAGCTTATCGGCCAATAAAGTCATAAACAATAAAAAAAAGCGGAAAATAATCTCTCCGCTATTTTCTGTCAAGAACTTGTTCAAAAAAGAGACCTGCTAAAAACCAAGCAGGAGCATAGTCTAACCGGATAACCCCTTTGTAGTTATATTTTGCTTTGCTATAATCCCAAGGACATGCACCATATTTTTTTAAAAGGACACCGCTGGTATATTCAGCAGCATATATGAGTAAAGCATAAACACCTCCTCGAAGCAGTGCATTCTTGTTCTTTAGCTTGTTGCAAATAGGATTTAAACAAGCAGCCATGCCATAGATCGGAAACATCCATATGGAGGTGTGACAGGAAAGAGTCCGATCAGTACGGGATCGCAGGGAACCGAGACCTGTCCAAAAGCATTCCATACACCAACCACATAGGCCGCAGATTAAAAAATTGGTAAAAAAACATTTTTTCATGAACTTAGTATGTGCAGAAGCTAAATTAGTATACTATAAAGAAATGTAATCTTGATTTAATAAAATAAAGCATAGTTTAACCATGAAGCTTAATTAAATATATTAAAGGGAACGGCATAATGAATGATATCTACATAGAGTGGTTCTAAAAAAAGTAAATTATTCTTATAAGGGAGGATTCATAAATGGAGATTGAAAGAAAGTATAAAATCAAGGAAATACCAGGTAAATTAACGGATTATGAGTTTAAAAAAATTGAGCAGGGTTATCTGTGCCATAAACCCACGATTCGAATAAGGAAATCAAATGAAGAGTATATCATGACCTATAAATCCAAATTCGGTATTGAGAAACAGGATGAAAAGGGAGCAATTGTGAACAATGAAGTTGAACTTCCATTAACGGAGGAAGCATATTTAACATTAAAGGCTAAAACAGATGGCAATCTTATCTATAAGACAAGATATCTTATTCCGCTAAAGGATGGTCTTACGGCAGAGCTTGATGTATTTGAGCAGCAGCTACAAGGTTTGGTTTTTACAGAAGTAGAATTCCCTGACGAGAGCTCGGCTGATAACTTTATACCGCCTGATTGGTTTGGTGAAGAACTATCCTTTGACAAGAGATATTCAAATTACAATTTATCGAAGCTAAGTGGAGTATCTGAACTTAGTACTGACCAAGATGAATAAGAAGGAAGGATTCATGTCGAACAAAAAACGGTTAAGCCTGATCGTTGCGTCTATGATAACCTTATTGATTATTATAGTTTTCTTTCCACAGGATAAGAAACAAACGAATGTTGTGACCGCAAGCGATGGTTATATGGATTTATCAGGATGGGATTTTGAAAAGAACGGTCAGATCGCGTTGGATGGAAGTTGGGAATTTTATTCCGGTTTGTTGCTGGAGCCGGATGAGATTGATAGATTAGCAGCTTCTGATAAAACATATCTTAAAGTTCCCGGTAGATGGTTGGTACCTGACCATAGTGAAAGGTCTGATAAGGGAGCAGGAACCTATCGATTAAGGATAAGAGTTAAAGATGGAACAAAAGTATATGGTATAAAGACCATCAATATTAGAACAGCGAGCAAGATTTATGTAAATGGAAAGGAAGTTGGCAGCAGCGGAAAACCTGCGCTTACCTTTAAAGAAGGCTATGTCAGCAATGTTCTTCCTATCACTGCATTTTTTCCGGCAGAGAATAATAATATTACCCTTGTCATTCAAGTGGCTAATTTGGATTATTATAATGGTGGTATAATACAAAGTATCAATTTTGGAACTCAGCAGCAGATTTTAGGACTGTATTTTCAGAGAAATCTTTTTGACATCATAGTCGTTGTTTCTGTAATGCTCTGTGCGATAGCAGCCATGTTATTTTTTATTAAGCTGAGAGAGGACAGAAGATTTTTGTATGTTAGTCTTTCCTGTATTTTGTATGCATTTCTTTGTGCTACTACGAATGAAAAGATATTTAATGTCCTCTTCCCGTTAGTTCCATATATTTTAACGACAAAGTTAAAGCTGGTAAGTATAGGCTGCGGATTGATATTAACCAGCCTATTTATTCGTAGTATGAATTCCAGCTTTATGCCGCTACGTTATTTAAAAGCAATTTTTATTATAATAATCAGTGATTCCATTATAAT
The DNA here is from genome assembly GCA_023392995.1 of Bacillota bacterium. GTDB lineage: Bacteria > Bacillota > Clostridia > Lachnospirales > Lachnospiraceae > Mobilitalea. Next base: position 5,405 of record JAEWMZ010000237.1, on the reverse strand, counting down.
TCTATTCTCGCCAAAGCCTATGACGGGTCTACTGGAGAATGTAAATGGAATGTTAGTCATACTTATATATCTGTTAATGATATACCTGTTAGTAAAAAGCATAATCCATCGGCAGTATGGAGAGTTGACGATTAAGACAGCCTTGTTTATTTTGGGGGGAATCCTCATACTTGTCTTTGATTATATCGCTTCGGCGTTATATTTCTATTCAATTATAAATGGATATACAATATCACGCTTAACCTATCCTTTAATAATGCTTGGTGCGGGAGTCCTTTTATCTGGGCATTATAGCAAAATGTATAATAGAATGAAAAAGATGAGCAACCGGCTGATAGAATCCGATCAGGCAAAGGATGAATTTCTGGCCATGACCGCTTATGAATTTCAGATGCCTTTACATGCAGTCTTGAATCTAACCGAGATTATAAGCGAAGATGGTGAGGGGAAATTGACGGAAGACCAGGAGGAAAAATTAAATTATATTAAGGAAACTGCAGCACGGTTATCTGCGCTTGTCAATGATATTATAGATTTCGAGAGTATTAAAGATGATCGATTTCCTTTTCATAAAAAGATCTTTGATATTAATGGGTCTATAAAAGTAATGCTGGAGCTGCTGGAACCTATGAAGAAGAGTGATGAAGAAAGATTATTTAGCAAGGTTTCAGAGAATACATACTTCCTCCACGCAGACGAAGACCAATTCATGAAAATCCTGCTTAATCTGACCGGGAGCTTTCTAAAGTATTCAAAAGCAGGAAAGATAACTATTCATGCGGAACAGGTGAAGCATGATATATACATTAGGATTTTGCATACCGGTTCCCCCGTGGATATCTCAGGATTGTCATCTGATTTGGGATTATCAATCTCAAAGCACTTGATTTCCAATATGGACGGAGAATTATTTATAGAAAGCGGTGAGACCAAACAGGATACCTGCTTTGTCATAAAACTGCCGGAAGCAGAAGAGGGCTTAAAGCATAGAGCAACAGCAATGCATGCTGGAAAAGTTAAATCAGGATTATATAAAATTGTTAGCGGGCAAAAGCGCTCTGAAGTAATGCAGTTGGCGGAAAGTGCTCACGCTACTGTCAGACAAAAGATACTGTTGGTAGATGATGATAGTTCGGATATTATGGTATTAATGGGGATTTTGGAGGCTGAGGAATATGAAGTACTGGTTGCATACAATGGAATAGAAGCATTGGAATTAATCCGTAAGCGTAAGGATTTCTCTTTAATCATAGTGGATCTTATTATGCCAGGATTATCAGGATATGAAGTTTGCAGAAGAATTCGAGAGGAATATCCATTGTATGAGCTTCCCATACTTCTGTTAACAGTGCGAAATACGTCGGAAGAGATTGAGATGGGGTTGGAGGCAGGAGCGAATGATTTTCTGGCAAAAACCTACCATTACAAAGAATTGACGGCAAGAGTCAAAACTCTGCAAAAGATAAAGGAAACCATGGCCAAGGCAATTAAGATGGAAAGCGTATTTTTACAATCACAAATCAAGCCCCATTTTCTTTATAATGCTTTGAATGTAATAATTTCATTATGTTACCAAGACGGGGAGAGAGCAGGAAGACTTCTAGGGGAATTGAGTAATTATTTGAGGGAAGCATTTGAGATCGATCATCAGAATTCCTTTATAAGTATTAAACGAGAACTTGCTTTGGTGGGCTCGTACGTTGAATTGGAAAAGGCGCGTTTTGGGGAGCGCCTTACCGTTGAATATGAGATTGAAGATGGAATCTTAGAGCATATGATACCGGCATTTACCATACAGCCTATTATGGAGAATTCCATCCGCCATGGTTTAATGAAGCGCCTGTCAGGCGGACAGGTAACTGTTACAGTAAAAAAAGATGCAGATGCTATCAGAATAATGATTCTGGATAATGGGGTGGGTATTCCAGCAGATCAATTAATAAATATATTGGAACAGAACAAACCTGGAAGTATTGGGCTAAGGAATGTTAACAAAAGGCTGGTGTTGGAATATGGACAGGGATTATTAATAGAGAGTAAAGAAGGAGAGTGGACGCAGGTAAGCTTCGATATTCCGATAACGAGCTTTTCAAAGAGGAATCAATAAACAGAATATAGAAAAGGTAATATATAAGGTAATATATAAGGTAATATATATGCGTATATAATTATGATATATAATATAGAAGAAACACATACGGATTGAGAGTGAAATGGAAGGTAAGGGAGTGAACAGATGAAAGCAATTGTAGTAGATGATGAAGCTCTGGCGGTCGAGCATTTATGCAGAATGTTAGGTAATGCTGGTCTTGAGACTGCTGGCAGCAGTAATCCCTATTTGGCATATGATATGATTTTGGAACAGCAACCGGATGTTATTTTTCTAGATGTTGACATGCCAGAAGTAAATGGATTAGAGCTGGCAGAGAAGGTGAATAACGGAGGATATTGCGGCGAGATAATATTTGTAACAGCCCATCGGCAATATGCCATTGATGCGTTTGGAGTGAATGCAATTGATTATCTTTTAAAGCCAGTGATGGAAGCTGCACTTGTTAAATCTTTAGAGCGGTTAAGAAAGAGAATAGGGGCAGGGCAGAGCTCAGGTACTGAAGAAAAAAAGAATATAAAGATAACCTTATTTGAATCCTTTTCTATCTTGAATCATAATGCAGTTCCAGTACGCTTTGCCACCACAAAATGTGTGGAGTTATTTGCGTATATGCTGTTACAAGGAGAAAAAGAGATATCCAAATGGAAGCTGATGGATGCCATCTGGCCTGATAAGGATGAAGCCAAGGGATATATTAATCTTCGCAGTACCATAAGCAGGCTAAATAAAACCTTCAGAGAGAACCATATTAACATTACGCTGATTTCAAGCCCCAACGGATACCGCTTGGAAATAAAAGAAACGGATATTGATATTGATGCATTTCAATTAAGGGATTTTGTGTTAAAACAAGATTTAATAAATAAAAGTAATATAGAATTCTTTGAAACCGTTATTTTTAGCTATAGAGATATTCTGTTGGCGAATATTGGTAGTCAATGGTGTAATGAGTTCAGAGAAACTTATCATCGCTATTTTATTAAAGCAGCCAATATGATTCTTAATTATTATGAAGAAACTGGAGCAGATCAACTGAAGATATTAAATATGGTAGAATTATTACTTCAGTATGAGCCCTATGAAGAAAAAGTCAGAGAGTATACTGTGAAATTGCATTACCGAATTGGTGGAAGAAAAGCAGCAGAACGATACTATAATATATACAGAAGTATAATGCTGAATGAGGTTGGAATAAAGCCAAGTAAAACATTGGAGCAGATTTTAGAGAGCTAAATGGGAGGAAGAATGACAGTTAGTATTTGATAAATTGGTTTTATTGGAGAGATAAAAATATTAAAACATGATTTAATATAAAAAATATGATGATTTTCCGCACTCTTCGACAGCTAATTTTATAAGTAATAAGTTTATATTTTGCAACAAATTTGTAACATAGAATCTGATATGATTTCCGCAAAGTATGTTTGTATGGTCTGGTAAGCACATCGTACGGAGAGGAGACATAAGAAGAGTAATGAAAAAAGCAAAAGTCAAAAAAGTAAAAATACTTTGGATGATCTTGTTGACAGTGTTGCTGTTATGGGCAGGCACTTCAGTACAAGTCTTTGCAGCAACCCTTGGAGGACAGCAAGCAACAGGATCATTAAAAGTCACGGTAAACAATGGAATAATTAATATTGAGAGATATGCCAACGGTTGGCAGAAGCAGTATTATGCTCCAACAGGAGCAGTATTGGATCTGAATGGAGAACTGGTGGGACTAGGAGGCTATTATATAAATACGCCTTTGCAAAGTACATCGGAGATAGTAAGTGGAAATGGTACAATAGTTACAACAGTCTGGAATTATAATAGTTCTGTGCAGATAACCCAGAAGGTGACCCTTCCTTCTGCTTCAGCGCAGTACATTTATCTGGAATGGACAGTGAAGAATACAGGAAGCGCGACAATCAATCAATTGCATTTGCTGCGTGGCCATGACAGTTATCTCGCAGGAGGTGACAATGGAGCTGGATTTTGGGATGCGAATACGAATACCATCGGTGTTCAAAAGAGTGTAGATGGCGTTATGCAGCGCCTTGGAATGCAGGGTATCACAATTCCCCATACCTATGAGTCAAGAAATTATAGTTTAGTACATGCAGAAGTAAGAAATGGCGGAACATTGTCGAATGTGATAGACCCAAACGAGTTGGTAGACAATGGATATGCATTGGAGTGGTATAGGGAATCATTACTTCCGGGAGATACTTGGAGAATTATGGCGATCGAAAGCTTTGTCAGCTCACCGGTGGTAGCAGTTGGTGACAGTATTGATACTAATACGACAGGGGAACCCGTAGTACTGCCTTTTGAGGTCATAAACTCTAGTTCCATTTCACAAGATGTTACCTACAGCGTACAAGCCCCGGAAGGTTGGACTGTAGTAATGGAGAGAACCGGTGATGCCCTGGAAGCGGGGCAGCGAAAGAATCTGAATGTTACTGTAACACCTCCCAGAGGAGCAAGCTATGGCACATATAATGTGGTTCTGACTGTGTCCACTCCGAACGCTTCAGCCATGGCGATGGGGAAAATATAACCTTATATGTGGCTCCGGCTGCACCAGATGTGACAGCGGATGATGAAAGAAACGTAATACGGGGAATTGATTCTTCAATGGAATATTCCATTGATGGAGGAACGACCTGGGTAACTTATAATGTTTATAATATTCCTGTATTTGAAGGAGAGAAAACCGTACATGTAAGGGTTAAGGCTGTTACTCCGGTTCCGGCAGGAGAAAGTGCGGTTTTAAATTTTACACCAAACCGGCCAAAGGCTCCTGAGGTACAGGCAGATGATGAAAGAAACGTAATACGAGGAATTGATTCTACGATGGAATATTCCATTGATGGAGGAACGACCTGGGTAACCTATGATGGCTCCAACGTTCCTGTATTTGAAGGAGAGAAAACAGTAAATGTAAGAATTAAGGCGGCTGATCCGATCCCAGCAGGAGAAAGTACAATCTTGCATTTTACTCCAAATCCGCCACAGGCACCGGATGTGGAAGCAGATGATGAAAGAAACGTAATACGGGGAATCGATTCTACGATGGAATATTCCATCGATGGAGGAACGACCTGGGTAACATATAATGCCAATAATATTCCTATTTTTGAAGGAGAGAAAACCGTACATGTAAGGGTTAAGGCTGTTACTCCGGTTCCGGCAGGAGAAAGTGCGGTTTTACATTTTACACCAAACCGGCCAAAGGCTCCTGAGGTACAGGCAGATGATGAAAGAAACGTAATACGAGGAATTGATTCTACGATGGAATATTCCATTG
>JAEWMZ010000210.1 GCA_023392995.1 Bacillota bacterium | reverse complement strand
GGAATCGCGACTGTTCATAAAGCTTGGAATGTCGATTGGATTATTTGATATACTATCATTTCTGCTATTCATATGAAACTCCCTAATATGTAAAAATAGATAACGCTACAATAGTACCACTAATCCGTTATTATGTAAATACTTAATCCTTGTAATGGGGATATCTGGGTAATAAGGGCTATTCTAAAATGATACAACAGAAAAAAACTTGTGGAGTGAATATTATTCCTGCCAGTCCATTTTGAAATAGCCACTAAAAACTAAATAAAAGATTAGCTATACTCTATTATGCAGCTCCGTATTCGTGTTGTTACGGAAGATAAAACGCTTAATTGGAGCCAAAGCGAGCAAAAGAATGGTGCCAAATACACCGGCAGCAAGTAATTCTCCGGCACCAACGGAAAGCATCATAAGATAGATTGGCTGAGCCTCACCATAGGCAAACCTCAAAACCCAGGGCACAACAATCATATTTGCTAAGATCGGGGGAATGGGTACAAGAAACTTATACCTTCTTAATTGATAAGAAAGTATGGCAGCAACTAAGGTTGCCAGTGAACCGAAAATGATGTCTAGAACATCAGCGCCTGCAAATATTGCACTTAAAAAACATCCGATGGCTAAACCGGGTATGGCAGCAGGTGTGAAGTAGGGCAGAACCGTTAAAGCTTCTGCAACACGGAATTGAATCGGGCCGAAGCTGGAGAAGGAAAATACCAGAACCAGCACGGTGTAGAGCGCAGCAATAACAGCAGCCTCTGTGATGAAAGTTACTTTCGTTTTTTTCATGAAATTATCTCCTTTAGTTTTGTTTTACGTCAGGAAGGTTACGAACTGACGCTAGGTAAATGCTGGAACACCTACGAATAGGGGGTTGCAGCGAATACAACTATAACGCATCTAGGGAAAAAATACAAGAGGTACACCATTTTTACACCACTTTTGTTGAATAAGGATAGCAGTTGTCGTAAAATCAATCAGTGTAAAGAGAATAATAAATGGTAATAATTTAAATACAGAACATATTACTATGAAGTGAAGCAAAAAGTAAATAGACTTTACTTTTTTGAGTTTATATAAAAAATTACCATTATACTTCTAATGTGGCTAAAGTTTCGGATATGTTATTATCTGAAACTTTATTTTTTAATATCCTATATACTCTTGTATGTATTTAATAGGATGACTATAATAAATATAATTGTTAACTTGTTACAATAAGAAAAGACATATTGGGGGAGGACAATGAGTAATTTTGAATTTCTTAAATCAAGATGGTCGGATTTAGCTCGAATGGGGGAGCTGGCTGAGAAAAATCTATATGGTGATCCAAATACATCATTAATTAAGCAGGGTATGTTAGCAGAGCACATTGCGAAATACATGCTTGCTTACGATGGGTTAAAGGAGCCAGAGTATGATAATACACATGCGAACCGGATTAAAATCTTAAAGCAGAATGATTTGTTGCCAAGGGAAATTGATAACACATTCCGAGTTTTAAGGTTAACTCGAAATGATGCTACTCACAATGGTATGGATTCGAAGGAAATGGCGTTATCTAATCTTAAGCTTTCATATGAATTATGTGTATGGTTCATGCAGACTTATGGTGACTATGATTATCAACCAGAAGAGTATAACATACCGGTAGACCAATCAATTAATGTTGAAGAATTAGAGAAAGCCAATAGAGAGCTGGAAGAGAATAATCGGGCTTTGATGCAAAGGCTATTGGAAATCCTAAAGATCGGTAAAGCATCCAGTGACCGTAAGACAGCAGCATATAAAAATGCTATTAATATAAAGCTCACCGAAGCTCAGACCAGAGAGATTATTGATGAACAACTTCGTAGTGTTGGTTGGGAAGTTGACACGGATTTACTTCGTTATTCTAGGGGAACTAGACCAGAGAGGAACCGGAATCTGGCAATCGCCGAATGGCCGACGGATTCAAAGACAAGCAAATTTGGGCTAGTTGATTATGCTTTGTTTGTTGGTGAAAAATTAGTCGGTGTTGTTGAAGCAAAAAAGAAGCATTCGAATATATCTGCTGTTATCGATGGGCAGTGTAAAGATTATGCAAAGAATATTAAGAAAGAGCATGAACAATATGTTATTCAATCCTATGGTGATTATAAAGTACCATTTTTATTTGCAACTAATGGAAGACCATATCTGAAACAGTATGAGGAAATGTCGGGCATTTGGTTTTTGGATGTTAGAGAAGCTTTTAATACACCGAAAGCATTATCTGGTTGGTCAAGTCCAAATGGTGTTATACAGGAGTTGGAGAAGGATATTGAGGCAGCAAATCATAAGCTCGTAAGCACCGGTTATGAAGTGCTAATGGATCCCGATGGGTTGAATTTACGGTATTATCAGATAGATGCAATCAAAGCGGCAGAAGAAGCGATTAGAAACAATATGCCGACTGCTTTATTAGCTATGGCAACCGGTACTGGTAAGACACGAACTGTTCTCGGGATGATTTATCGTTTTCTGGATGCAGGCAGGTTTAAGCGCATCCTTTATATGGTGGATAGGACTGCTTTGGGTGAACAGACAATGGATACATTTAAAGAGGTTCGATTAAAGGAACTATTAACCTTGAATCAAATCTATGATGTTAAGGATCTTGAAGATCGCGAATTTGACAAAGATACCAGAGTACATATAGCCACAGTACAGAGTCTTGTCAAGCGCATAATGTATAATGACGGAACTTTACCCGGGGTATCAGATTATGATCTTATTATCGTAGATGAGGCGCATAGGGGTTATATTTTAGATAAGGAAATGAGTGAAGATGAAACCTTATACCGTAATCAAGATGATTTTCGCAGTAAGTATAGGGCTGTCATTGATTACTTTAATGCGGTTAAAATTGCGCTTACAGCGACCCCTGCACTTCATACTACACAGATTTTTGGAAAACCTGTCTTCACATATGATTATAGGACAGCTGTTGTTGATGGATATCTAGTTGATCATGATGCACCTCATCTTATTAAAACAAAATTAAGTGAAGAAGGCATAACTTTTTATGCAGGAGATACACCACCGGTTTATGACCCGGTAACGAATGTAATCACCAATAGCGCTGAGTTAGAAGATGACCTTCGGTTCGAGGTAGAGGATTTTAATAGACGTGTTGTGTCGGAAAGTTTTAATGATACTGTATTAACTGAAATTGCAAAAGATATCGATCCTTACGAAAAAGGAAAAACTCTTATATTTGCTGTTGATGATGCTCATGCAGATATGATTGTGAAGATTCTAAAACGAATATACACCGAGCAGGGCGTAGATGAAAATGCAATTATGAAAATAACAGGATCTATAGAAAATGGGAATAAGAAAAAGATTAGTGAAGCAATCAGGAGATTTAAGAATGAAGCTTTTCCAAGCATTGTTGTAACAGTGGACTTGCTTACAACAGGTATTGATGTAGAAGAAATAACTACATTAGTGTTTATGAGAAGAATCCGTTCCAGAATTCTATTTGAGCAAATGCTTGGACGAGCTACTAGATTGTGTCCAGAGATAGGCAAAACTCATTTTGAAATATATGATGCAGTTGGAGTATATAACGCATTATTACCGGTATCAACAATGAAACCAGTTGTGACTACAACCACAGACACATTTGAGGATCTGATAGATGGTATAGACACTTTAGAAACAGATAAATCAAGACAGAATCAGATTGATATGATTATTGCCAAGCTACGCAGAAATAAAGGAAAGATGAGTGATAATAATAGAGGGCAGTTTCAGGCACTCTCTGGATACCAAACACCGGAAGTATTTATCGATGTGATATTAAGTATGCCGGTTGATCAGGCAATTGAGCAGATCAAGAAGAATAAAGAAGCCTTTCAATATGTAAGAGGTGAAGGATATGATGATCCAAAGTTCATTAGTATGGAACCGGATGCTATTAAGGAGCATTCAAGGGGATATGGTAATGTTAAGAAGCCAGAGGATTATCTTAAGGAATTCCATAATTTTATTGAAACGCATCTTAATGAGATAGCTGCGTTGAATATCGTTACCAATCGACCAAAGGAGTTAACAAGAGAATCATTGAAGGAATTAAAATTGGAATTAGAGCGGAATCATTTCAATGAGACTATGCTGAGAACGGCATGGAGAGAAATGACGAATCAAGATATTGCTGCGGATATTATTAGTTTTATTCGTCAAAAATCATTAGGTGATTCTTTAATTAGTAAAGAAGACCGGATCAGAAGAGCAATTGTAACAACAAAAATAACCCATCCGGAGCTTACAAAGGTACAGATTAACTGGCTCGACCGCATCGAGCAGCAATTATTAAAGGAAACTGTATTGAGTAAGGGGACATTTGAGGCAGAAGCATTCCGCAATAAGGGTGGTTATAAAGCAGTTAACAAGGCATTTGCTGATAAACTCGATGAATTTATCGATGAAATAAACAGCCACATGTATTCGGCATAATTACAATACAAGGAGTAATGAAATGACTAATCAAGAGATTGTTCAGAAACTATGGAATTTATGTAATGTATTAAGGGACGACGGTATTACCTATCATCAGTATGTAACTGAGTTAACATATATCTTATTCTTAAAAATGTCAAAAGAAACTGGATCGGAGAAGAATATTCCTGAGAAATATCGATGGGATGAGCTGGCAAAGCGTGATGGTCTTGAATTAAAAGAGTATTATGAAACATTATTGAACGATCTTGGAAAGAATGGATCTGGTAGAATAAAAGAGATCTATTATGGTGCTAGAACTAATATTGAAGAACCTGCGAATCTTCGAAAGATTATTGTAAGTATTGATGATTTGGATTGGTATAGTGCCAAAGAGGAAGGCTTAGGTAATCTGTATGAAGGATTATTAGAGAAGAATGCGAATGAAAAGAAATCCGGTGCAGGACAGTATTTTACTCCAAGAGTATTAATTGATGTTATGACCGAGTTAATAGCACCGCAGTCAGGAGAACGTTGTAACGATCCTGCTTGTGGAACGTTTGGTTTTATGATTGCTGCGGATGCATTTGTTAAGAAAAATACGAATGATTTGTTTGATTTATCTTCTGAGGATCAGGCATTTCAGAAATATGAAGCATTTACCGGTGGGGAACTTGTACATGAAACACACCGCCTTGCTTTAATGAACGCGATGCTTCATGACATCGAAGGTAAGATATATTTAGGTGATACTTTATCTAATCAAGGTAGAGCTATGAGAGATTATGATGTTGTGCTTACAAATCCGCCTTTTGGTACAAAAAAGGGTGGAGAACGTGCGACAAGAGAAGATTTTACATTCTCAACAAGCAATAAGCAGCTTAACTTTTTACAACATATTTATCGCTCTTTAAGAACAGATACAGGAACGGCAAGAGCAGCGGTTGTTCTACCTGATAATGTTTTGTTTGCTGATGGAGATGGTCAATCTATTCGTTGCGACCTTATGGATAAATGTGATCTTCATACGATATTAAGACTGCCTACAGGAATATTCTATGCTCAAGGGGTTAAGACAAATGTGCTTTTCTTCAAGAGAGGAGTCACCGATCACAACAATACTAAAGAAGTTTGGGTCTATGACTTAAGAACAAACATGCCTAACTTTGGTAAGACCAATACATTGAAGTATGAACATTTTGAGGGGTTTATCAATGCTTACACAGCAGTTGATAGGGATGATATTGTAAATGAAAGGTGGTCATGCTTTACACGAGAGAAGATAAAAGAAAAGAATAATAGTTTGGATATAGGTCTTATAAAAGATGATAGCATCTTGGATTATGATGATCTACCGGATCTTATTGAAAGTGGTGAAGAAGTCATTGCTAAACTTTCAGAAGCAATGGATTTGCTTCAAAGCGTGGTTAATGAGCTTAAGAGTCTGGAAGGTGATAGGTAATGGCAAAGCAAAATAGAGATTTACCGAATGATGAACTTTTACAAAAAGCATTAATATCAAATCAAGAAGAATTTCCGTATAAAATACCTGAGAATTGGTGTTGGACTTATTTAGGGAAGATTCTATCTGTGTCATCTGGTAAAGGATTAACATCAAGAGAAATGAATGATGAAGGGTTAATACCAGTATACGGAGGAAATGGTATTAATGGATACCATGATGAATTTACCGTCGATGGGGAGAATGTTGTCATTGGAAGAGTTGGGGCATATTGTGGCTGCGTTCATTTTATTGAAGGGAAAGCATGGGTAACCGACAACGCTTTAATAGCTTATTTTGATAGATCGAATATAAGTATCAAGTTCTTGTATTGGCTGTTGAATTCAATTAATTTAAGAAAAAATGACAGCTCTTCAGCTCAACCAGTGATATCAGGCAGTAAGATATATGGATTACCAATACCACTACCTCCGATATCAGAGCAACTAAGAATTGTAGAGCAAATTGAGAATTTGTTGTCTAAGCTCGATGAGGCAAATGAGAAGGTACAAGAGGCTTTAGATGGTTTTGACGCAAGGAAAGCGACTATTTTGAATAATGCATTTTCAGGAGAATTGACCCAGAAATGGAGAAACAATAATGTTTTAGAAGCAACTAATCTATTTTATGAGATAGAGAAAGAGTTATCAAAGATAAAGAAGAAAGAGATAAAGAAAGTTAAAAATGAAATCAAACAAGAAATAAAGAACAAATTCCCACGTAACTGGTTATTGGTAGATTTGGACAGTATTTCAAAAAAAATAACTGATGGAGAACATAAAACTCCTAATAGAGTGGATGATTATTGTGGATATTACTTATTATCTGCTAGAAATGTATATAATGATTCATTACGTTTAATGGATGTTGATTATGTAGAAAAAACGGAATTTGAAAAAATTAGTAAACGTTGTAATCCTAAAAAGGGAGATATTTTAATATCGTGTTCTGGCAGTGTGGGCAGGTGTTGTGTGATTGATGATGATAATAACTATTGTATGGTTCGTAGTGCAGCAATGGTATCAACAGTCGGGTGTAATTGTAGATTCATAATGTATATGATTCAATCAGATTATGTACAAGAACAGATAAAGGATTTAGTTAAGCAGACGGCTCAAGCTAACTTATTTATTGGAGCTATTGCCGCAATAAAAATTCCATTACCTCCTTTGGATGAACAAAATGAGGTGGTGGATATACTAGACAAATTGTTTGAAAAAGAAATTACTGTAAATGAAATTTTAGGTGATTTCGTTAAGCATATTAATCTGATGAAAAAATCAATCATTGCTAAAGCTTTTCGAGGTGAACTTGGTACAAACATTTCAGAAGAAGAAAGTTCCATTGAAATTCTGAAAAAGATATTTGATGCAGAATAAATTGGAACAAAAGAGACATAAAGATTATCATTATGAAAATGCTTGCGGATGAGACTTGCAATAGGCCAGAACTCGAAGAACACATGGAAGCGTTGCAAATTTGAGAGGGGTGTAATTATTGGAGAATAATGAAAATATAGATGTTGGAACCCAAATGATTCATGTATTTAAGTATGAATTATCTGAGTACTGGGAACCGGATACAGATGATGAGCTGATGCTAATTACCCCAGAACAGAATAGCCAGCTTGTTGAATTTATTGGTGATTTCAAAAGTCTATGTAATATGAGCGGCGATTTAGCCAATACTATAAAAGATTATATGAAAAGGAGAACACACTTGTAGCTGATATAGATGCATATACTCGTATGATGATAAGGACGGGAAAATTTACTTTTACTAGAAGTAAGGATACTGGAGAAATACTGCCAACTATATGTAATGGAAAGAATATAGTTAAACTGGTACGACTTAAAGAACTAAATATGTCGCCACAGCTGGCACAATCTATTAGCAATCTTCAAACACATGCAGCTATAGCAATGGTAATGAAGGAAGTTGAACTTCTTAATTTAAGTATTTCCAGAATCAATCAGATGATGTGGAATGAGCTGATTGGAGAATCTAAAGGTGCTTGGCAGTTGCTGATGCAGGCATTAGAAATTACTTCTATTGAAGACAGAAATGCTTCAATAAGAAATGCGTTACAAATAGCTACTGTAAATAGAGCGAAATTGGAAGAAAATTTTAATACGGAATTACAGTATTTGTTAGAACATACAGATAAGCATAAGCTGCAATTTATTACCGATTTCGATGGTGTAAGAAATACAAATGAGAAGGCGGATAACTTGATGCATATATTTGCTGTAATAACAAATGATGCAAGAATTGAAGTTGCTGGAAATATTATTATGAATCAACCACAAGCAGCGATAAAAAGCATCAAGCAATATCAAAATTTTGTGAATAAAAATAAGCTTGATGATAATAATGTTCTGTATCTTGTAAATGAATGTTGCAGTATGGATATGCATGACACAGTGAATAGCTTTTTTATTATTAGAGAAGGATTACATAAAAATAAGAAACTGCTTGAATGTGAGCCAAAAATGTTACTAGATAATTATTTTAGTGTAATGAAATCTGAAATTATTACAGGTAATAAGTAAGAAAACAGGAGATGTAAAAAATGTGGAAGACCTTTGACTGCATATACCGAGAATAAAAAGTGTTATCATTGTAGAAGTAGTTTTATGAGGAAGAATCAGAATATTGGGGGTGGAGCTTTAGCAGCACTTTTAGCAATTGGTACGGTTGTTGGACAGATGAACACTAATAATAAAGATGATAGTGAAAATGAAGAATAATTAAATTATATCCATAAGAGCCTAAGTGGTAGGGAGATCTATTGCTTGGGTTTTTATTTGTATCATCGATAAATGTAACATTATGCTACAGCCGCCTGTATAGGAAAAAAATATATATAAATTTTTCGACGTACTTGGTTATTATTTCTTAAAAGCTTTTTCTAGATGCATACCGCACCCCTCCTACAAAAAGTTAATTAATAGGATGCATTGTAATGTTTTAAGGCTGAGAACAGCTTTAGATATCGACCTGAGCTAAGTCGTTAAACTGGTTTATTTTTGTACTAGAATTAAAAAAGAAGGTGATTCCAATGAGTTATTTAGAGCAGCTGTGCCGCTAAAACAGCACCAAAAAACTGAATATGGAACTAATAATCATGAGCCAAGTATTAATCAAGAAAAGGAGAAAAATACCATGAGAAACAACAATAACAATTCAAACAATAATGGAGGAATGGCGATTATAACAAATAACAATATTAATACAATGGAAGATTTTGTAGCATTAGTAAAGGCAGCTATGGAGACAGTATATGGTTCGGGATACAGTGTTACATTACAAGAAGTAGTAAAGAATAATGGGCGCACTCTAAAGGGTCTTTGCATCCGCAAGGAAGAGGAGAATATGGCTCCAACAATCTATCTGGATGGTTTCTTTGAAGAGTACAGAAAAGGTACTTCTATGGAGAAAACATGCAAAGAGGTTGAGCGAATCTATGAGGATAATAAGACAAAGAAGAAATTTGATGTCTCTGGCATTATAAATTATGAGCAGATAAAAGATAGAATCTGCTTTAAGTTGATCAATGCTAAGAGGAATCAGAAGATCCTTGCTGATGCACCGCATATCATGTTAAATAATCTAACAATTATTTTTTATATTCTGATATCTAAGGATACTACAGGAAATGGAACAATCACAGTCAAAAATAACATTATGGATATGTGGGGTGTTGATGCATATGATCTTTATTCCGTTGCTAAGAAGAACACGCAGAGATTGTTCCGTGGAAAGGTTTTAAGCATGACGAGTGTGATTGCCGAAATACTAAGCGATAACATGGATGACGAATTGTCCGAGGAATTCTTTGATATGGCAGCGAACAGAGATGATATGATGCCAATGTATGTTGCAACAAATGCGGATAAGATTAATGGAGCAGCGGTTGTTTTGTACGATAATCTGCTGAAGGAATTTGCTGAAAGAATAGGTTCTGACTTCTTTATCCTTCCGTCGTCGATCCATGAAGTTCTGTTTGTTCCGGCGATTGGTGAGGTGAATGCAAGAGATCTGATTAGGATGGTACAAGAAGTCAATGCAACTGAGGTTGCCGCCGACGAGATACTATCAGATAATGTATATGTTTATAACCGAGCAACAGACCGTGTAGAAATGATTTGATCTACAAAGGTCTTTTTTTACGCACATTTTTAATATCGGGAGGATAAAACGATGTTTGATAAAAAGGAAATGAAGATGATTGATTTTGAAAAAGCTAAGAAATACATGTGTGAGGGTGTACCGGTATTCATGGTGAAATTGGATGGAACGCTTAGGGAATTAACAGGGGAAACTGATTGGAAGTCTCTGTTTTTTCATAATATTAAAGGTGGAAGCTATGCGGTATATCGTAGGAAATCCAAAAGTGAATTCCGTAAAGAAATCCGTATCGGTGGAAAAGTATTTACCGTAGAACACACCAAGATGGGAGGTGATTTCGAATAGATGTTTGCCTCTTACAGGGACAAGCAATAACACCGGATATGCCGGGAAACTGTCACAAATGCAATCTGTACTTAGAGACTTGCTGTCCTATCATCGGGAATGGATATCTGACTGGTGCAGAATGTGATGAACGACGGATCCCGGAGGAAGTATGGGAGTGGCTTGGGCATCAAGAAGCACTACTTCCTTATCTGTATCAATTATGGATACATAGCGACGTAAGCTCTGTTCGGGAGTTGGCAGACTTACTTTTGGATGAAGTGTTTTATGACCGGGAGGTAACTATTTATGAATAAGAATCAGGAGAAAGTAAAAGCAGCCCTCGATAGAATTGAAAATGCTTTGACCGGCATCAACTCTAATGAGGACTGGATTCAGTACTTGTACTTTCAATCTAGATTTTACAACTATTCGTACACAAATGCAATGCTTATTATGCTGCAAAATCCAGAAGCAAGCTTTGTAAAAGGATACAAGTCGTGGAATCAGCTTGGAAGATTTGTGAAGAAAGGTGCAAAGGGGCTGGCTATTTTAGCTCCCTGCATCCGCAAGGTAGAGGAATTTAAGGAGCCTGAGAATAAAGCTGAATATCATGATGCTAAAGGTGAAAAGGTAACGAAAAGAGTTATCTCTGGCTTTAAAGTAACCTATGTCTATGATCTGGCAGATACCGATGGATCCGATGAATATCTACCGGTATTAGTAACAGGACTTGCTGGTAACAGTAAGCAAGAAAAGCAGATTTATGAAAGGCTGTTGCTATACATATCAAACGAACACACAGTCGTTGAGGTAGTTGGAACCGCAGCAAAATGATCTTATAGTCTCGAAACTGGAGAGATTTCAATTCGGTTTGATCTGGAATATTTACAACGTATAAAAAAACAGTCCTGCATGAATATGCCTACGCTATTGATTTTGTAATGCATCCGGAAAAGGACATTAGCAGTAAAGCAGCTGAACCTGCCGCTCTAGGGAAATAGTCGTCGGACATTATTTCCAGAGGTCATGATTATTTTTATATATTATCATCGATACCAGGGAGGAGAACCCAGTCTAAAACTAGATTATTGTGATGCGCAGAGCATTTCAATAATCTGGTTTTCTTTTGCATGTGTGTTGATACAGGTTTTTAGATTTTTCTCATATAAAAAATTCATTTGTGGGATCATTTCTGATGGAATATACGTTAAGAATTTTATTTTTGTAAAACGCTCATCCATTTCTATGGATATTATACGTATATTGGTCTATTCTTCAATAAATGTATCCATTTCTGTTCCGTCTTTTATATTATTGGTAGGATTAATATTGCTATAGGCATCATTATTATGTATTCCATGTGTATCCAAGTAGTTAAGCAGTAACCGTTCCATATTACACTTGATGGCATAAGACATCGCTGGGCTGTTTGGAGTAGAAAGGTCTTTAGCAATATTAATCGGCTTCTGATTAAAAAGATCCAAATCAAATATAGCATATGATGGACTCATCCAATAATTAAAAAGTAGATTGAGGAATTGTATTGCATTGTCATTAGAGAGTAACTTATTTAAGGCGAGTAAAGCATTTTGATTATCCGAACTTTTTTTCATTGTTTTTAATGTATTGATAGCTGTGTTGCTTAATGGTAAAGGAAATCAGGAAAATGATACTGGATACCGAAAGGAATGTGATTACGGTGAGAGATAACGGTGTATATATGATTCCGAATTCGAATAATACCACTGAAAAGAATGAAAGACCGATTACTCCTTTGGCTGTTGATACAATAGGGTTAATGCAAATTCTTTGCTGTGGTAGAAAAACAGCTACCGAGATCGGTGAAGCTGCCAGTGCAAGAATACAGGTAGGAAGACGATTGCTATGGAATGTTAGACAGATTCAAAATTATCTGGATGATATTGCGGAATAATCAACTAAGAAAGGGGTGATGCCTATGAATGCCAATAAACATAATAAAAAAGGTTAGGAATCGCCGGCCAAAGCATTAACCCAACCTTTTACCATAGGACTATCCCTATATGTAGATTTTAACATATTGGGGTAGTCCTTTCAATTATAATCATAAAGGAGCGATTAAAATGGCAAAGGATAAGAATGGTAAGGAATTACCGAAAGGAATTACATTAAGGCCGGATGGTACTTATATGGGACGGTTCGCATATCATGGCGACCGGCATGCCGTTTATGAAAAGACTTTAAAGGAGACAAATAAGAAGTTGGATGATTTGAAATATGAATTGCAGCATGAATTTATGCTAAAGCTAAGAATTTAAGTTTGAATTCATGGTTTGATACGTGGATGGCGGATTATAAAAAGAATACAGTTAAGACCGGTACATATGAAAATTACGGTAGACACTACAATTACTACGTCCGTAATAAACTTGGAAAGAAAATGATTGGTGATATCCGGTCGGAACACATTCAGAGGCTTTATAATGAATTTGCTAAGAGAGATTTTGCTACTGGAAGTATCAAATTGATTTCTGCGATGCTCAATGGATGCTTTAAACAAGCTGAAAAGAACGGAATAATTCAGAAGAATCCGGTAACCAATGCCGTAATTCCAAGGGGGAAAGCGAAAAAAGAAAAGACTGTGTTTACAGTTGAGCAACAAGAACAATTCCTAAAATACGCAGAAGGAAGTTATTTATATGATTTTTTTGCGTTAGCGTTAATGACAGGAATGAGAAACGGTGAATTACGTGGGTTGATGTGGAGCGATGTTGATCTTAAAAAGCAAATCATTCATGTAACACATACGTTGATTTATTCAGAGGAAAAAGGCTTTATGCTTGATGATCCTAAAACAAAGACATCGAAACGGGATATACCAATGATCGACAAATCTTATGAACTTTTGAAGCGACTAAATGATAAGCAAAAAAATAGCACTGTTGTCAGCTTTAAAAACAACAATTTTGTTTTTTCATTAGATGACGGTAGCTTTATTACAAGAGAAAGAGTGACATCGGAGATTAACCGTATAACAAAAATAATAAAAGATGAAGGGATTGAAATTGGTCATATCACCTGTCATTGCTTTCGGCACACGTTTGCAACACGCTGTATCGAAAAGGGGATGCCACCGCAGGTACTTAAAACCATATTGGGGCATAGCAATCTATCTATGACCATGGATTTATATAGTCATGTCCTTCCGAATACCAAGCAGGAAGAAATGCAGAAGATTGCAAACCTTTTCTATATAATTAAATAACTATAGATAATAATGCTTATAGCGCTTTTTCAATGGAAGGGGGTGCTATAAGCATATTTCAAAAAAATACATAAAAATATAAATAATTGTAAGAAACTGAAAGGTGCTGTATAATTATGTATAATAGATAATGTTTTGAAGCTAACGTTGCTGGGGGATAATAAAATGTTATTACGGTACTTTTACTTAGAAAAATATAATGAAATGTTTGAGAATGTCGACGTTAATCTAGGAGGCGCCCATAATTTTAGATATTTACTTGATGTAAATGAATTATTTATTTCAAAAAATGAAAATCATGTAAATAAATTATATGATAAATATAATGTGATAAGCGATGTCAGTGCGATACTAGGTAAAAATAGTTCTGGAAAAACCACAATATTAAGGATAATAAATACAATTTTCAATTCCTTTTTAGATGCTAAAAGAAAAGAGTATATTGTGGCATTTGAGTTAGATGAGAAAATTTTACTATTTACAAGCTATGAAGGGATTAAAATTACCCAAATTGAAGCATTAGTTGACGTTGAAGTAAAAAGATATGTTCACTTTAATTCTATTGATAATTTGCATGATGTTGGCTTGATTTATTTTTCTAATATATTTGATAAGTCATCACCATTTGCTGGTAACGCCAATTTACTAGATATTTCAACCAATAGCATCTTTGAAAAATATTGTAAAAGTAAAAGTATAATGAACGGAATAAAAGAAAAAAACTATTGTGTTTTGGACGATTATAAATCATATAGTGCTTTACAAGAGATGATATTATTAATTAGCTTATATAAAGAATATGCTGATAGAAATATTGATTTACTATTTAAAATGCCACGTGAAATTATGTTTGTCATTAGTAGAAAACAGGATATTATACTACCAG
Source organism: Bacillota bacterium (assembly GCA_023392995.1). Taxonomy (GTDB): domain Bacteria; phylum Bacillota; class Clostridia; order Lachnospirales; family Lachnospiraceae; genus Mobilitalea. Next base: position 3,369 of record JAEWMZ010000210.1, on the reverse strand, counting down.
ATTCAAAAGAAGTAGATAAAGAGTACTTGAAAATATTAGAAGAAATTGAAAAACTGGCAGAGGATAGATTTATTGATGTTGAAGCCAGAAATTATCATGAGGTAAAGGAGAATTTTTTAAATGAAAATCTCTTTTATTTGATATTTGATGAATTATATCGACAGAGCATTAATGATAAATATGATATAAAGAACGCTTTGTATTTTTTTAAAGAGAAGATCAAGAACAATGATTGGAAGATCAATGAGTATTTTATACAAGTGCTTGACAAGATGACTGAAGATAATAATGCAATACTTAAAGAGGAATTTAGCTTTGAGAATGCAGATAATGAAGTAGAGGAAGATGAAAGAGTTAAGGAGTATGAAGCCTATAAACAACAGGAAGTTGTGTCATTTCCTGACGTTATATTTAAGATCGAAGATATGATGAAAAGTATTGAGACTTTTGAGTACTTCAATATAAAGCGATATATAATTATGATACAAGAAATAGATGAATTCTTTGCCCCTATGTTATTTTATGAAATAGAGGATATTATGAGGATGATTTCTGAGATTACTTCTCTGCTAGACCTTGCAGAAGAAGACTTAAGCGACCATGATTATGATTTATTTAATACTGAAATACTAGATGAGGTATACAATTGGTTGTATAAATTGGAAGTTTATATATATGATGTCTTTGGAGAGGAAAGCACTATTGTGGAAAATGATATCGTCGAGGATGAGGCTGAATTTGTGAAAGCCGAATTTGATCAGGAGATGATTGACCGGGTTAGTACTTTAAGAGCTCTTCAAGAGATGCTTACTTCATTAGTTAATAATAACAAAGTTGATGCTTTAGATAATATGATTCGTGTTGAGTTAAATAATAAGACAGCACTTGATTTTATAAGTGAATTTATTGATTTAGGAACTTTGATAACTGAATTATACATAAAGCGTACCGATATTAGTAGCGGACACACAGCATATGTGGATATGTGTGCTAGACTTAATCAAGCAAAAAAAGAGGGAGAGATATGTGGAAAAAATAACATTATATTATTAATTGATGAAGGGGATATATATTTGCACCCTGAAATGCAAATCGGTTATTTGAATAATTTACTGAATATGCTACAAATAATTTTTGAAAATAAACATGTACAAGTAATTGTTACCTCAAACTCACCATTCATGATTTCGGATATCCAGAATACTAATATTTTATATTTAGAAAGAAAGCATAAAAATGATTGTTGTGAAGAAGATAAATACTTAGAAGAAACAAAAGACAATTATCAAATTTGCGCAATTAATGATGTTATAAGTGATACCTTTGGTGCAAATATAAATCGTTTATTATCAGAAAATTTTTTTGTTGATGGCAGTTTAATTGGTAAATTCGCATATGATAAAATTAATGAAATCATTGTAAAGATAAATGAAAAAGGTATAAATGATGAAAATAGAAGAGATATTGAAGCGGTTGTTAATATAATAGGTGAACCCATAATAAAGAAAAAGTTAGAGAGTATGTTATATTATCCAAAGACTAAATTAATAGTAGAGAGTGAATTGGCTTATTATAAGAATAAAATTAGTGTTCTGGAAAAGAAACTAGAAGCAAGAGGTAAATAACAAAATGGTAAATATATCATTGAGCCAAGCTATTATTTTAAAACATATAAATTATATTAAGAATAGTACGATAAAAAAAGAAATAAATAAACTTTTAGTCCCCCAATTTTGTGAAATAATTCGGGACAAGTTTGATCCAATTATGGAACAAGATCATATAAAGTTTTGCAAATATTTGATTAAACATATTGATAAAATAGAATATGATTTTGAAAACAGTTTGTTTACTGCAAAACCTCATGTGTTACATGAGATAAGTAAATCTATTCAAACTGATTTCCCATATATAAAAAATTTGATTAACGGTGATCATGAGATTGAATATGGAAAAACTCAGAGATACTGGCAATTTATATATGATGCATTTGGTTATAATAAATTTGTAGGTCAGGAGTTACTTTTACCGATTAAAAGTCTTTTAATGGAATTAGATAAATTTAATATTAACTTAATTTCAAATATCTTAAAGGACAAAAAAGGATTAGAACGTATTTATAGTCAAAGTGCTTATCAAAGGACAATATATGAAATATGTGAATTGTTAGAGAAGGTATTTAGTAAATATAGATATTCTAATTTGGACATACATAGAATATCATTATTGAATGAAATAAACGATATTGCTAAGGAAACATATTCAAATAAAACTGAGTTTCTATCATCAGTATTAGAAATATTAAATAGGTGTAAAAATAATCTTGGAGTATTAAGCGAAAATGAAGTTTATGTTCTTTGCAACTATGATAATGCAGCATCAGGAATAGAATGGGGAGCATACGCATATGTTTTATCTATTGGTTTGAAGGTTTGTCCATATTGTAATAGAAACTATATTACACCGCTATATTCCAATAAAGGTAAGATGAGGGCTGATTTAGATCATTTTCTTTCAAAGGAGCTTTACCCTTATTTTTCAATGTCAATTTATAATCTAATTCCAAGCTGTAAATTTTGTAATTCGAGTTTAAAAGGAACGAAGGAGTTTACTTATAATAAGAATTTTAATCCGTATAATGAAACATCCGTAGAAGATTTATATAGATTTACTTATTCTCCTTTAACAATCGATTGCTTTAACGGTGAAGAGGATCTTGATATCAGAATAGAGTACAATGAGTATATAGACGATTGGGAGAAAATTAAGACCAATAATGATATATTTTGTATTGAGACCCAGTATCAGTATCATAAGGATATTATCAAGAATTTGATAAAAAAGAGATTTTTATATGATGAAGCTTATATAAATTATCTTGCTAAAACGTATAGCAAACTATTTCTAACCAAAGATGATGTTGTCAAGTTGCTGTTGTCATCTTACGATTATCAAGATGTAAAAAATGCACCATTAGGAAAATTGCTTAAAGATATAATTGATGAATTAGACTTTCATTGATTATTTAGTAATTGATAATATAGAGCAATAGGGTTAAGATCTATATATTAATAAATACTAGAAAGATTTCTACACCATTTTTACACCACTTTATATGATACTCAATAAAACGAGATGAAATCCAAATCTCGTTTTTTTTATGAAATAAAACTCTATAAAACCCAGTGAAATGACAGCACAGAAAGTTTTGTTTTAAGGGATGATTTACAATCCCTTCGTCAGGAAGGTTACGAACTGACGTTGATAATATTATTGCAATCCTTTATTCATATAGGCTTGCGACCTTTCTAAGTATAGCATGAAAATAGGGGTTGTCAAGCACAGACACGAGTTTTGACTCAAGTTGTA
>JAEWMZ010000205.1 GCA_023392995.1 Bacillota bacterium | reverse complement strand
GTTCCTGCCCAGGCAACCGTTATGATGTTCGGCTTCTCCCCCTCCCTGCCGCAGCTTACCATAACTGCTGGCACCGGATAAAGCATATTTCCTGGTTTCCAGTGTTGTTTCGCCATATAACGTCTATGCCTCTGATTGCACCGTTATAAATGTGCCGGCATAGACCTGCCCCCCTTCATCTATTTCTATTTTATCAAGCTTTTTTCTTACATGATGTATATCTGCCAATATCATTGCATGCAAAAGGAGATTGGCTGTAGCATTTTATGCCAGAATACACTACTCTTCACTCCGATATTATATCACATAAAATACACATGATATGGCATTTCGTACCAGTGATGCACACTGTGCTTCGCTCCGGCGTTATGATATAATATCTTCGATATTATATCATAACAATCCGTCTTGGCAATCAATTTATTTCTTCTGTTCCGAACTTATAAAGATTAAACCTAATCTTAATGTCTTCTTTCTACCTCAATAAAGAATAACATCATCCGTCCCTATTTAATGCTTAGACAGTCGATCAGAGCCGGAAGCTTTTTAAGTTGAAATAACAAATTCTCCGTAAAACATGAATAATTCCATAGTTCCATATCCATACTATATATATCATGCATTTCATTGCATAAGATTTGGAAAGGAGAAATTTTATGAAAGCATCGGTTGATCAAGACGGCTGCATCAGTTGTGGATTATGTATTGATGTCTGTCCGGAAGTTTTTAGCTATAATGATAATGATGTCTCACAGGCGATTGATGACAATATCCCTGAGAATTGCCTGGAAAAAGCAGAAGAAGCCCGCGATGGCTGCCCTGTTAGTGTAATTGATCTTTTTGACTAATGATTCAATTAGGATACTAATCATAAAGAAGGAAAAGGAACTTGCCCTATGCTCTCAGCGAAACTTACGGCAGATTCCTTTTCTTTCTTTATACTTTTCCTTCTTTATACTTTTCCTTCTTTATGCCTTTCCTTCTTTATGCCTTTGCCTCTTTATGCCTTTGCCTCTTAGTCGGGAAGCACTTCTTCCTGTTCCAGGGTTGATTTTCCGTTCAATATTTGCTATCATAAATTTACCAGTCTGGTGTTAAAGTTACAGCTTATTTATTTGAAAATTCCGTTATATCACTAGCTGCTATTATTATTTTCCTCCGATGAGTTTCTGAGCGGAATTTAGCCATAATACCATGAACGATGGCATTTAATCCATTGAAAAAGAAACTTCATAAATTATAGTGTTGCTCAATTGTTATGTAAGATTTATTATGAAAGGGGTTAATTGTTATGAATTTTATACATGAAAGCAATAGAATCTACTTGAACGATGAAGTCAACCATATGGTTGCTGTTGTTACTTTCCCTCCGGTAAAAGCAGGTGTGGTCAAAATCGAACATACCTTTGTTGATACTTCCCTGCGTGGTCAGGGCGTTGCGGCTAAGCTAATGGAGGAAGTTGCCGCTCAGTTAAGAGAAAATAATTTAAAGGCTATGCTCTCTTGCAGTTATGCCGTTAAATGGTTCCAGGAGCATCCAGAATGCTCTGATCTAGTAGTAAAATAAACGTGCGCCCGCCGGGTGCACTGCTACAGGCAGCTTCCATATGAATTGTTTATGGAGCTGCCTTTTTTATAAATAATTATAAAAAGCTTATGATTTGTCAGTTCTTTTCTCTTTCTTACTTTTTGGTCTATTTTTCCCTTAAAAACTTGGAATAATCGTTATATTTTCACTTAATCTGAAAATACTATCCTTATTGATTAATGTACCGACCCATATGCTTTCTTAAATATTTTTCATGAATATATCCCCGAATCAGAGTCAGCAGGCTGTTTCATAATAAGACCCAGCTCCTTGCTCAGGATAGCAAAAGAAAGTTTTAAGGAAGTCCTTCCTTTGTAACAGCACATTACTTATCATATCAGGAGGTCTCTCATGTTAAAAATCGTATATTCCACTCTTGCTTCTATCGTTTCCCTCTTTTTCTTCACCAAGCTGATGGGAAACAGGGAAATGTCACAGCTTAGTATGTTCGATTATATCAGCAGCATTGCCATCGGTTCGATTGCAGGTGAAATGGCGGTGATGTCTACCGATAGTATTATAGAGCCCTTACTTTCTATGGGTATTTATGCGTGCATCACAATTCTGGTTTCCTATAGTACCTGTAAATCGATTTATCTTCGCCGATTTTTTGAAGGTCAGGCTATTTTATTATATCAGAATGGTCAGATTTATGAAAAAAATCTGTTGAAGGCAAAGCTGGATATTGATGAATTATTATCCATCTGCCGAATTGCCGGATACTATGATTTGGAGGAAATTCACACCGTCTATCTGGAGACAAACGGAAAAGCAAGTATTCTTCCAAAGGCGCTTAACCGTCCTGCCACACCAGAAGATTTTAACCTTTCTCCGGTTCAAAGCACACCTCTTGCCAATGTAATTATTGATGGCAAGATCCTAAAGGATAATTTACAATCCACCGGTAAGGATGTAAAATGGGTTGAAAAGCAGCTAAGCTCCCAGGGATATCCTGATATGAACGAAGTCATGCTGGCAACCTTTGACACGAATCAGGACAAATTAAACATCTATAAAAAATTCCACAAAAAAATGCTCCGGGATATCTTTGAATAAAGATGAGTTAACGATAAAGCAAGATAGGAAACGGTATTTATCTCCTTTCATTTCGCTTGCATTTGAATAACATGGTACTAGATATTCCTGTTATTTCATAGAATGTTACAAGTTGTAAATGACAAGGATGAAAAAAGATGTCGCGCTTAAAAACAAAGCACATTGTTCTATTTGAATTAATTATTATATTTCTCTTCGCTTCCTTCTTGATCAAACGAGGGTTTGATCAAGAGGCCTCCATGTTTACCTCTATGTATGATTCCAACAAAGAATTTATCAAGTGGGTAAACTTCGATGTGTCCAGTCAGGCTATGGAGCAGGCTTATGAGTATGATGTAGAATCCAGAGACTGGGACGTGCAGGTGAATTGGATCGAGCTCTTGGCCTGCCTGGGTAATCGCTATGGCGGAGATTTTAGCAAATATAAAGCAAAGCATATGACGGAGCTGGTAGAAAAATTAAAAAACAAAGAGGAAACCATAGATTCCATTAAAAAGGATATGAAATATTATAGCTATTATTACGAAGCCTATTCCGCTGTTTTAGGTGGTATGGTTGGGGAATATCGCATTGAGGTAGCAGATGAAACTGCCCCCGGCGGAAAACGTTGGGAAAACAAATACGGTCTTAAGGCTTATCTTCCACTGGCAAAATATTATCCTTACAGCCACTTTGATGACTTTGGTGTATCCAGAAGCTATGGCTTTAAACGAAAACACCTGGGTCATGATATGATGGGTCAGGTTGGTACCCCAGTAATTGCAGTGGAATCTGGCTATGTTGAAGCGCTTGGCTGGAATCAATATGGCGGTTGGCGATTAGGTATTCGCAGCTTTGATAAGAAGAGATACTATTATTATGCTCATCTGCGTAAGAACTTTCCTTTCAATAAATCCTTGGAAGTCGGCAGCATCGTGCAAGCCGGTGATGTGATTGGTTATCTTGGCAGAACCGGTTACAGCAGCTCCGAAAATTCAAATAATATTAATACACCCCATCTTCACTTTGGTTTGCAACTCATTTTTGACGAATCACAAAAGGAATGTAATAGTGAGATCTGGGTTGATTGCTACGAACTGGTACAATTCCTCTACCGTAACCGTTCTGAAACAGTAAAAAATCCTGAGACAAAGGAATATAGCCGGGTATATCAATTCGTAGATCCAATTGCTGAGCATTACCTCAACCATAAAAACCATCAATATAAGGATGATGAGTTTGAAATA
>JAEWMZ010000165.1 GCA_023392995.1 Bacillota bacterium | reverse complement strand
GTTTACTCATGGGTGTATTGAACAATGGTATGTCCATAATGGGTATTAGTATTGACTGGCAGCAAGCAATTAAAGGTTTTGTACTTTTAGGTGCGGTAGCCTTTGATGTGTATTCTAAATCAAAATCGAAATAGATATGGTGTTAAGGCTGGTGTTAAAGCTTCATGATTAATAAAGCATAGAAAGCATTAATAAAAAGCATTAATAATAAAAGCATTATAAAAGTATTAACAAAAAGCATTAACAGAAAGCATTAATGAAAAGTATAAAAAAGCATTAATAAAAAACAGGTAATAAAAAACTAAAAACGAGTTGCAGGTGATAGGAAAAGTACCATATGACGAAACGTATGGTGCTTTTCTTTTGGCTGTATAACTATTCTCTTGCCTCCCAGTAACAGTGGATGTATAATGAACTCTAGTTTGAATTATCTTTTTTCGAAGGAGTACCAGGAAGAATGAATTTTTATTTCGCGCCGATGGAAGGCGTTACTGGGTATATTTATCGGAATGCCCATTCAGCCCTTTTTCATCCTGTTGATAAATATTTTTCACCCTTTATCGTAGCTAACCAGCATGGGAACTTTAAATCCAAGGAGATCAAAGATGTTCTCCCTGAAAACAATAGAGGGATTCCATTGATTCCTCAGCTGCTCACAAACAATGCCACTGATTTTATTCAAACTGCCAGGAAGATGAAGCAGTTGGGATATGAAGAAATAAATTTAAATCTAGGGTGTCCTTCGGGAACTGTAGTTGCTAAGGGTAAAGGATCAGGCTTTTTAGCAAAACCAGAAGCCCTCGATCAGTTTTTGGAGGAGATATTTACAGAACAGGTTATGAAGATCTCAATAAAAACTAGAATCGGAAAGGATGCACCGGAGGAATTCTTTCCCTTGATTGAACTGTTTAATAAATATCCTTTGGAGGAACTTATCATTCATCCGAGAATTCAAAAGGATTTTTATAAAAATAAACCCAATTTATCGATTTTTGATGAAGCTGTTAAATTAAGCAGGAATCCGCTCTGTTATAACGGGGATATCAATTCAATAAAGGACTATCAGGAAATAAGGGGACGTTATCCTGGGATTGATACAGTAATGCTCGGCCGCGGGCTTCTCACAAATCCTGGCTTAGTGAACGAGCTGAAAGATAATGTGAAGGTAAAGAAAGATCAACTAAGAGAGTTTCATGATACCATTCTTACGGGATATCAGAATGTTTTATCCGGTGATCGTAATGTTTTATTTAAAATGAAGGAATTATGGTTCTATATGGTCTTTATGTTTGCAAATTCTGAGAAATATGCTAAAAAGATCAGAAAGGCTGAGAGGCTGAAGGACTATGAGGAAGCTGTAAATCGGTTGTTTCTTGAAGCAGAGCTGGTGGATTAAAGCCCGGTTTTCAGTAATCACTTGTGGTAAGAGGCTTTGAACAGAGATTTCTTTAACGGGAATATATAACTCTACTATTAAGAATGGCAATGGAGTTGTCGATAATAATAATAAGTCAGTACAACCATGTTCCTGCGCTCTCATGATTGTTCGGTTATGCGATCGCTTTAGTTGGTGCAGTAACAGGTTTTGAAAGGGAAATATTACATAAAACTATTGTAAGAAGAGACATTATTGTCTAAAATAGTATATAGAGGTAGCCGTGTAATATGAAATGCGGAGCATTTCACATCCGGCATTGAGCGGCCATACACAGTCGAATGACCATTACCATGAAATGTTAGCGTAGAAGGCATTTAAGGAGGTTTGTATGTCAGAGATATCAGGAATTTCAAATATTGAGAATAAAAGCTCATTTAGTTCGAACGCGGTAAGAAGGGGGACAAGCAGTAACTTTTCTTCCTATTTAGGAGAATCAAAGAGTCTGGACGAAATATTTGATGCAGCAGCAGAGAGATATAATATCCCGACAGAGCTCTTGAAGGCAGTCGGAAAGGCAGAATCTGATTTTAATGCGTCTGCCGTATCCCGCTGCGGAGCCCAGGGTATTATGCAGTTAATGCCAGCTACGGCGAAAGAGCTTGGTGTTACAGATTCTTTTGATGCTGAACAAAATATTATGGGTGGTGCAAAATACATAGCTTCTTTAATGAATAAGTATGATGGAGATACAAAGCTGGCTTTGGCGGCTTATAATGCCGGCAGCGGTAACGTGCGCAAGTATAATGGTATCCCACCCTTTGAAGAAACCCAAAATTATGTAAAGAAAGTAATGAATTATTATGGACAAGGCAATATAGAAATTGCATCCAATAAAAATACACAGAGCAGTACATTGAATAATTTAGCAAGCCGGGGGACTCCACTAAGCAATACACCGCTTCAACGGAATCTGACCATGATTTTGACCAGCAGTACAGATAGCGATAAAAATTCTTTAGGGATAGATGATCTGTATTCATTGTTTTCCTATGATGATTATATGAAATTTGTTGATATATTCATGGACTATCAAAAGGAAGATAAGAATAAGCAAGTTGAGGAGAAAGAGAACACTGCTAATAATTACTTGAATACAGATATTAATTATAATGCTTCTGTAATGAATTTATTATCGGATCAGAATTTGCTATAGTGGTTGAAATGTATGTATGCTTCAGAATGTGCTTATAATAGTAGCATCCGAAAAATATAGGAAGAAGCTGGTTGATCAGGCGAATACACAAAGCCTGAAGCACATAGCTTTGTAGAAGGAGTAAAATATGAAGCAGGAGTTTGAGGCAGTAATTCAACAGCATGGTGAAATTAACGGAGCCTATATAGAGCCTCCTTTTGATGTCCTGGAGGTGTTCGGGGCAAAAAGAGTGAAGGTACACGCCAATTTTGACGGAGTTGAGTACAGAGGTTCCCTGGTTAGCATGGGTGGCTGCTATATGGTCGGGATGACTCAGGAGTTACGTAAGAAGATTGGCAAGGATTTTGGAGATACGGTGCATGTGATTCTGGAGAAGGATGAGGAAGAAAGGGTAGTAGAGGTTCCTGAGGATTTTATGGAAGTGATGAAACAAAGTCCTGAGGCTTATGCAGGCTTTGAAAAGCTTTCCTATACTTCTAAAAAGGAATATGTGACCTGGATTACCTCTGCAAAAAAAGCAGAAACAAGGCAGAGTCGGCTTGAAAAAGCATTGGAGCAATTAAAGCAGGGTATGAGACTAAGAGAATAAATCAAAATAAAGTAGATAATCCCATGAAAAAGCGGCAGGTAATACCTGTCTCTTTTTAAATGTGCGCCGCAGGTTCAGCGAAGCTGGATTACGCAAGTGTACCTTTCAAGAAACGAATACTTGCTGCGGTTCTTCCAGCAGCTTTTGAAATTTATTATAAAATGTGGAGATGAGTTTGCGTATGAAACAGAAAGGAAAAGAAAAATATAACTGGAATGCGATTGCTTGCGCAATTTTAGCGGCAGCCTTGTACGGGATCAGTTCACCTTTTTCAAAACTACTGTTACAGGAGATTCCGCCAACTATGATGGCGGCTTTACTATACCTGGGTGCAGGTGTTGGAATGCTGATGGTAAATGTGACCCGGCAGATCTTACATAAGGAGCAGCGGGAGGCACAAATAACCGTGAAAGAAATTCCTTATATTTTTGGTATGATAGCTTTGGATATCGCTGCCCCGGTACTGCTGATGTTTGGCCTTAGTCTAACAACAGCTGCCAATGCCTCCTTGCTGAATAATTTTGAGATTGTTACAACCTCGTTTATTGCAATGATTATTTTTAAAGAAGCTGTGGGAAGGCGAATGTGGATAGCAATCCTGCTGATCACAACCTCCAGCTTTGTCCTGTCCGTAAACGATGCCCGCAGTTTGCATTTTTCTATTGGCTCCCTCTTTGTAATCATGGCTTGTGTGTGCTGGGGCTTTGAAAACAATTGTACTAGAATGCTCTCTATGAAAGATCCCAGACAAATTGTAGTGTATAAAGGACTGGGCTCCGGGATGGGTGCGCTGGCTATCTCTATTATAATGAAGCAGTTCAGTAATGATATTACATATATTCTCATAGCAATGCTGCTTGGCTTTGTGGCTTATGGGTTAAGTATCTATTTTTATCTGTTGGCTCAAAGACAGCTCGGAGCGGCAAGAACCAGCTCCTATTATGCGGCGGCTCCTTTTCTCGGTGTATTTATATCCTGGTTGCTGTTTCGGGAGCAAATTACGGTTAATTTTATCATAGCACTGGGAATAATGCTGCTTGGAACTTATTTTGCTGTAACGGAGCTGCATCGCCATCCCCATATACATGAACCAATCACACATGAACATAAGCACAGCCATGAGGATGGACATCATGGACACCAGCATGAGAATGGCTTTCTTGGGGAACACTCACATATACATGAACATATGGAGGTAGTGCATACACACAGCCATACTCCGGATCTGCATCATCAGCATTCCCATGGTAAAAATGCGAAAAACCAAATCGTTAGATAAATCCGCAAAAAAATCTTGTTGAGAAGTAAATATTAGAATAGTATACTCAGACAGGTAATTGAAATGCGATAGTCTGAGAAATTTTTCATACAACTGGTGCAAATTCCTTCGCTCCATGCTGTATACGGCTAAATTTCGCTCAGGAACCTGCACCAGTTGTATGAAAAATAGCCAAAGTTTTTAAGTTTCACATTTACCTATAAATACTCAGATAGCCAATTGCGAAACAATATAGTTTTTGCAATTGCATGCACAACATACACTATTTCTTCGTTTCAACGCTTCCTTCGGGCTTAGCTTTCGCTTCGAAACAGTATATGTTGTACAAAAGCTTAAGTTTCTGAGTTTCGCAATTGCCTAAAATACTTAGTAGGTAATTGCGAAACAATATAGTTTCTGTAATTGTATACACAACAGATACTATTTCTTCGCTCCAACGCTTCCTTCGGGCTTAGCTTCCGCTTCGATACAGTATCTGTTGTGTATACAATAGCTTCAGTTAATGAGTTTCGCAATTACCTAAAAATACTTAGAAATGAAAGGAGATAGTATGAAAAAATTAATTTTAGTAACCTCGCCACCGGCATGTGGAAAAACCTTTATTTCAAAGCAGCTGGCTAAAACCTTAAAGCATGTGGTATATTTGGATAAGGATACACTGATTGTTTTGTCAAAACAGATCTTTCAGGTTGCAGGTGAGCCATATGATCGAAGCTCGGAATTTTTCGAAAAGAATATACGAGATTCTGAGTATGAGGCTGTAGTTGCATTAGCTTTAGAAGCTTTGGATTATGATGATATTGTATTAATTAATGCACCATTTACAGAAGAGATCAGGAATCTTGAGTATATTAACTGCTTAAAGGCGGCCTTAATTGAGAAAAATGCCAGGCTGGTAGTGGTCTGGGTGGAAACCTCCATTGAAGTATGCAAGCAAAGAATGATCGCAAGAAATTCAGATCGTGATACCTGGAAGCTGGCTCATTGGGAGGAATACATTGCTGGATGTAATTTTAATATACCAATCACCTTGGATGATCCAAAGGTGATTGATGATCTGTTAATCTTTCAGAATTCCTCTGATGAGGAATATAAGGAGTCAATGGAACGAATCGTGGCAATACTGGAGACACCTTAGCTGGCTGAATAGAATCAGTCAGTAGAAAGACTGGGATTTTGAACAAGGAGGATAAAAGAGATTGGATACAGTTATATTTGATCTGGACGGTACGTTATTACCCATGCCAAGCCAGGAGATATTTGTGGATACTTATTTTAAGACATTGACAAAAAAACTAGCCAGACAAGGAATTCAGACTGGGGACTTAATGAGTGCAATTGGAGCTGCCACTGCGGCAGTGGTTCACAATGATGGAACTATGACAAATGAACAAAGGTTCTGGAACAAATTTTGTAGTCTGCTGGGGGAAGCAGCGACAGACCTGGAGCCGATATTCCTGCACTTTTATTATAATGAGTTCGCAGAAGTTCGGTCTACTACATCCTGTCATCCACATGCTAGAGAGTGTATTAAGCTATTAAAGAAAAAAGGCTATCAGGTCGTATTAGCCACGAATCCGTTATTTCCAAGAATTGCTACTATTACCAGAATGCAGTGGGCAGGTCTTGATCCCGAGGATTTTGAATTAATCACTACATATGAAAATAGCTCCTACTGTAAGCCTAATTTGAACTATTACAAAGAGATTCTAGAAAAGATTAAGAAACAGCCCCAAGAATGCATCATGATCGGCAATGATGTTAAGGAGGATATGTGTGCAGCAGAATTGGGAATGCAAACCTTTCTTCTTAAGGACTGCCTAATCTGCCCGGAGGGTGTGAATATCGAGCATCTGCCCCAGGGAGATTTTGACGCTCTTCTCAGACTGGTTCAAGAAATGCCGGTAATCTCTTAGCCTATTAAAATTAGATTGAATAAGTTGGAAAAATAAATGAAAAAAGAAACGAAAAAAGAAATGACGAAAGAAATCATAATAGAAAATTTGTCAATCGAATTAGAACGAAAGAGAAATAAAAATATGTACCTGAGAGTGCTCCCGCCTGGGGGACAGGTACGTATTACCGCACCTCTTCGTATGAGTGAGGAGGAGATACGCCGCTTTGTTCTGTCAAAGCTGGAATGGATTCACACACAGCAGCAGAATGTCATCGACCGGCACCTGGAGGAAGAGATTGATTATATCGAGGGAGATACCCTTCCTTTCTGGGGAGAAGATTACCAACTTCAGCTGCTTGAGAAAACCGGGAGAGCTAAAATTGAAATAGAACAGGGGTTCATAAGGCTGACGGTAAAGCCAGGCGCTACCAGGGAGCAACGTAAGAAAATACTGGACTCGCTCTATAAAGAAGCTTTAATGAAAGAGATACCTCAGCTGATAGAAAAGTGGGAGAAGCAAATCGGTGTGAAAGCAAGCGGCTTTTCCATTCGGGATATGAAAACCAGATGGGGAACTTGCAATGTGCGGACAAAAAAGATTTGCCTTAGTCTTCAATTGGCAAAAAAGGAACCAAAATGTCTGGAATATGTTGTAGTACATGAATTAGTGCATCTGTTAGAGCGTAGTCATAATCATATTTTTAAGGGTTACCTGGATCATTATTTACCGGGTTGGAGACAAATTAAACAAGAGATGAACGGGAAAAAATCCCGTTAACTTTCGGGAGCAGATGAAAAAATCACAGTGATACGGATTTTTTCATCTGTTCCTTTCTTTCATACATATCCTTATCTGCTCTATTAATTGTATCGTAAATGGTGCTGTCCAGGTCTGGGTCATAGGCCGCGTACCCGATTGATACAGAAAAGGGATGAGGGCTGTCTAAATTAGCTTTTTTACAATCTATTTCAAAATTTCTTAGTAATTGTTCCCGCTTTTGTTGCGTCAGGGCTGGCTGGATACTAACAAATTCATCGCCCCCGATTCGGTATACACTACGTCCGAAGATATTTAACAGACATTGGCTGCTAAGTACAAGTATTTCATCGCCTACGATATGTCCATAATTGTCATTTATGAACTTAAGGTCATTTAGGTCTGCAATATAGATGGTAGTGTTGTGATCCGGGTGGAGAAGCTCCAGATCTCTTGCATAAGCAATACGGTTTCTGCAATTGGTAAGCAAATCTCTTGTGGCAAGGAATTTATAGTGTTTCGCAGATTCGCTGAGTTTAATCATACCAGCTATATTCTTTAAGGCATTCCCCATTAGCATAGCGATAAAAATAAGAAAGCCAATCTGGAATACGATACCATTGTTGCTGGATCGGCTCTGATAGGTTAATAATTCAATTCCTTCAAAAACAAGAAGAATGGTAGTTGCAATTGTATAGGATTTGAGTTCCATATTCTTATTCTTAAAAAAATCCAAAGATAAAAGCAGGAGCATAAGGGCTAGCAATAAGAATATGGCGTATCGCACGATGGTAACGCTTTGAAGGAGGTCTAATACATTAAAAAATTGCAGAAGGATAAATAGGAAGGCAGCACCGGAAAAAACATAACCTACCTTATACATTATATTTTTATAGTAAAAGCAGTCGATGTCCGTAATATATAATATGAGCGGGAGTGGAAACGTTATTAAGGAAAGATATAAAATACCCGATATTACATATTCATTTGAAATGAAAAGCTGCGTTAAATCACTTTCTGCTAACATCCAAGTGGAGCATAAAACCGTAAACCAGGAAAGATGCAGCATAGCCTTGTTAATAGTAAGTAATCTTTTTATAAAAAGGTATACAATGAAAAGCGTAAGTCCGAGAAGAAGCGTCATCACGGATAATACCAGGCTTAAGCCGGAGGCTTCGAGGATATGTAGAAGCAGACCCGTCCTGGTGCCCGCATATACTTCACTGACCTTCCCTACATAATTGTTATAGTCTGAAGATATAATCAAGGTTATGGTCTTGCCCGCGGAAGCATCGGGCAATTCTATGATATCCCAGATACCCCCGGTAGGTAAGTCGAAGAATTCATTTGATGATGGGTTTACTCTTGAGTAGATTAACTCGTCATCAATATATGCCTCTAGGTTCTGATGACTGCTCAGAATGCACAAGTGGGATATCATCGATTTATTTTTGGGGATTGTGTGACTGATGCTTACAGAATCATCGTTGCCTGCCTCCAAAGATGCCGGCAAGTCCACCTGCATTGTGCTACCATCATGCTTTGTATAAATCCAATCCTTGTTTAGGGTATAGAGCGGATCCTTTTGAAAGGATATGTTCAAATGCGGTTTCGAAAACAAAAACCCCAGGAGCAGGATATCCAATGCGAATAGTATATAAAATAGGATATGGCTTACTTTTTTATGTCGTTCATACATATCATTAGCCCCTCCATTCTTTATTGCTAATGGAAAAGTATCGTATCAGCTGTTTTTTTGTGGCAAAAAATATGCGCACATAAGCAGTATAGCAGATTCATGTCAAAAATTCATCTATTTTCTAATAGGAGCATACTCCTATCAATTTGCAGTTTATGTAATATGAAATAGTGAGTATAGCTGAGCAGGCAGGGGGAGCAGGCGGAGTTAATAGGTACCATTGTTATCTGTAATTATTGGGTTATGATGTAAAAAAGTGATTAATAATGGTAATTATACGACAATTTTTTATAATACGGATAAAAACAAACCTTTTTTGAGAAATATTTTAGTAATTATTAAACTAGAAATCAAGCTGTGAATCAGTTAATATGTTATCCGGCAACTAGAAATTGGGGAATTTCTAGTTGCCAATTGACATAAAAGCAAAAGAATAAAGAGGAGTAAAAGAGGAGAAATAGAAAATGAGAAAGAGGGTATCATTCTTTCTCGTTTCTGCCACCCTGGGTGGAACAAAAAAGGAGGGAACATGGTACAAAACGTAGCTGTCAAACGCCGGATGGATACGGCACTAACAAGTGAAAATATTATTACATATTCGGCGGTATCAATTTTTTTACCTTATGCCTTAACTGCGATCATCCTGTTGTTTTTAGCGGGATATATCTTAATTGGCAAGCAGACAAGACAAGCAGTCTTTCTTCACGCCGGCAGTAATGCATTAAAACTGTTTTTATTATATTCAATTTCAATTCCGTTTTTCTATGGTAATTGGAGAGGAGTGGCAACGGGAATTGGCTTTGCTTTCGCACTGGTTTTGGGATTATATTTAAGAAGTGTTATGACAAAAGTTCGATATGAGATGACGCTCACAAGGATTTGTACATTAAGTCTTACAAGTGCGGGCTATGCCTTGATGGAAGTGTTTCTTAATTACATTAGCCGTGATGGTCATATTCATCGGATTTCAGCGGTTTATTCACACCCGAATTACTTTGGCTCCATTGCTGCGGCAGTCATTATTATATGCGCTTATAAGGTACTGGCAAGTAATGAGAATAAATTTTATTTCTGTTTTATTGCATTGGCAAATATCCTAAGCCTATATTTGTGTAAAAGTATGTTTGCCTTTATTGAGGTTTTTATCGGAATTTTGGTTTTGTTAGCTGTACTAAAAAAGAAGCGGCTGCTGGCTCTATGGCTATCGGCGGCGGCTATGCTAGGGGTTATGATATTCATTTTCAGAATGGGCTTAATACCTCGTCTATCGGATGTGGAGATTACCGTTCGGCTTCGGCAGAATATCTGGAGATTGGCAATCGAACAGATTAAAGCGGCTCCCCTTTTTGGTCATGGCTTTATGTCCTTTGACTATCTCTTTGATACAACAATTGGGGGAAGACAGGTTGCACATGCCCATAATATTTATCTGGATATGCTGTTGAACTTTGGTTTGGTTGGTTCTGCCTTGTTTATGGTTTATTTTATAAGGTACTACCTTTCGGTTATCATCGCCTGGGTAAAAGATCAGAAGAATGTAATAGCAGCGCTTATTCTGGCCATTACCGCGGCTAATTTAGTGCATGGTGCAACGGACCTTACTTTATTATGGGTGCAGACCTTGCCTTTGTTTTTCATTATACTATCTGGTCAGGGCTCTATGGAGAGAAAGAAGCAACTTGGTCAAAATGAATCATTTACAAAATTATAAACCGATTTTCCGTTGATATGACTGGTATTCATAATTACGTATAAAATGTAAAAAATAACATATGCTAATCCTAATTCAAAAAAGGTAATCATTTACCAAAATAACTTGTAAAGAGGATATAGAATATGTATCGATTATGTAAAATTAAGAAACCGGCAATGTTCCAAGGGAAATATAAAAATAAGCGTTACTTTGAAGGCTGGTATTATAAAATATCTGATAAAAAAGGAAGAAATGCCTATGCTATCATTCCAGGAATCGCAATGGGAAAGTGGACCTCCCATGCGTTTATTCAGGTACTGCATTCCAATCATAAGGTAACACAGTTCAATTTTGATATCAGTGAATTCCTGTTTAATTCCAAAAAGTTTGAGATTATGATTGGAGAAAACTATTTTTCTAAATCAAGGATTCGATTAAACCTGGTAGGTGAAGATTTCAGCTTACAGGGAGACTTGTATTTCTGTGATATTCTGGAATACCCATCCACCTGTCTGAAACCTGGGGTCATGGGGCCATTCCTTTATAATCCTTGGATGGAATGCTATATGGATATCGTTAATATACAGCACAAAATTGTTGGGCATCTTAAGGTTGCCGGGAAAAAGATCAATTATACGGATGGGAAAGGCTACCTGGAGAAGAACTGGGGTCATTCCATGCCAAAGTCCTGGGTTTGGGTTCAGTCCAACCATTTTGGGGACGATGACGTAACGCTATCCATCAACATTGGTGATATACCAAATATATTTGGAAGTTTTGTTGGTTTTGTGGGGATGTTTCGCTTTAAAGACCGCATCTTTATGTTTACCACATATTCAGGTGCGAAGATTAAAACGTTATATACCAGTGACAATAAATTATATCTTACTCTGACCGATTGCAGATTCCGCTTAGATATTACCGCATATTACGGCCAGGGCGGTAAGCTATTAGCACCGGTCGAGGGAAAGATGAGCAGGACAATTGTAGAAAGCATGAATGCTGTAATCAAGGTGAGATTCTCTGATCGTTCTGGTAATGTATACTATGAAGGACTTGGTACGAATGGCGGCGTAGAAATAACAGAGTAGAAATTACAGAGTACACAAGCAAGCGTAAGCAAGTAAGAGTAATTCAAGAGTAAAAAAACAAGAGTGATAAACAGATTGATATGAAAAGCGAATAAGACTAATAGAAAAAGCAAGCTAATTGAATGAAATAATAAGAATATTAGTAAAGCAGGAGGAATCGTAAAGGTTCCTCCTGCTTCTTTATCTTATTGTGCCCTGCGGGCACACATTTCAACGGTTAACTAAATTCGTTTTTCATAAATAGAGATATTGGATTTGTTAACTTCATAGGTTCCAGTATCAGTATATTTAACCACAGGCTTATTATTGAATACGTCTGTCAGCATCTCAAGAGCCATTGTAACCCAGGTGAAGGGACGCTGTGCAATAGCGGATTTAATATAACCCTTTTTAATTAGCTCAGCGATATCTGCCCGCAAGTCAGTGGTAATGATCTCATAATCTAGATGATGCTTTCCGATATATTCTCCCAAAGCCATACCCCAGGCACCATTGGTGCAATAGAAGGTCTTAACACTTGGATGCTCCTTCTTTAAGGTTTCAAGCAGCTTAGTCAACTGTGCCTCGGTAGGAGTGCTTAACACCTTAACAGGATGAACCTTAATATTCGAATTCTTTCTTAGCTCTTCCATGAAGCCATCTGCACGTTTTTCAATGGAAGCAATCTTAACGTCTGTCCATTGATTAACGAATACCTCACCCTGGTTATTCATAAGTTGCTTTATAACCTTAGCTGCATTTTTACCAAGTTCAATACTGTTGGTCTCAATTAAGGAGGCATAAGGTACATTATCAAATACGGAATTTATGAATATAATCTTAATGCCTTTATCTGCGGCTTCCTTTAAAACGGCTTGAATCTCCGGGGCATCAATTGGACTGATAATAATCGCATTGAATTCACGCGCCACGAAATCCTTCAGTGCAGCTTGCATGTCTCTAACCCCATTCTCTCTGTCCTTGGGAGCAAAGAATTCAATGGAATAGTTCAGAGCTTTTGCTGTCTTAATTCCTTCTTTTCTGGCAGGAATCCAGAAAGGATCATCAATATCGAAAATCGCTGCGACCTTTTTTTGTTGCGCAGAGACATGGTTTGTCTTTATACTGGAAGAATCAGCTACAATTTCTTCCACCTTATTATGTAAATCCTGAGCCATTTTAAATATAATATTTGCGGTACTGCTTTGTCCAATGGTTAAGGATGCAACCTCCTCCGTTGTTGCAGAGGATTCTTGAATGACGGAAGCAATACTGCAGAAGGAATCGATAAGACGATCCTTTTCAGCGGATAGTCCCTGGAATTCGGTATTGAATTCTTTTTGGCTGGCAACAAAGCCGTCCACATAGGAATTAATCACCTCAAAAGCCTCGATTACCTTAGTAACGGCGTCCGCCTGGTTATGAAAGATCTCTTTGGAACCATCAGCCACAGTTTTAAGATTTCCCAGCTGTGAATTGATAGCTTCAATATTTTCGTTGATTGTAATACTGGCGGAACGGCTTCGTTCTGCAAGATTTCGAACTTCGTTTGCCACAACCGCGAAGCCTTTTCCGGCTTCACCGGCTCTTGCCGCTTCAATGGAAGCATTCAGAGATAGAAGGTTCGTTTGACTTGCGATATCATATAATACCTTAGTGATTTCATTAATGGCTTGTGTTTTGTTTAATAACGCATAGATTTCATTTGTGATAGCAGCATTTGCCTCTACATTTTTATTCTGATTCTCGGATAGATTCTCAACAGCTACCTTTCCGTTTTTACTAATTGTCCCCATCTCGAGAGCGGATTCAATTAATTCTTTGGAGCGGTCACTCATGACGTTAATATCAGTTGCAATAATATCAGCAATTGCTTGACAGGTTGCAATATCTTCCGTTTGGCTTTGAGCACCATCTGCGATAAATTCTGCAGCCATTTTCACATTGTTTGAAGAATCCACCAAACCATCCACTACACCCTCTAATTGATCAGATACAAGTTTGATTTTTTCAAAATCTGCATT
>JAEWMZ010000091.1 GCA_023392995.1 Bacillota bacterium | reverse complement strand
GATATCATCTCATCATAGTAAGTGATAAACTTATTTTTTTCAGAATCACTCATTTTTTGCAGATGGAATGCCAACTCCTTCAAAAATTCTGCTTTATTCATGCTCTTCCTCTCC
Organism: Bacillota bacterium; assembly: GCA_023392995.1. Taxonomy (GTDB): domain Bacteria; phylum Bacillota; class Clostridia; order Lachnospirales; family Lachnospiraceae; genus Mobilitalea. Next base: position 29,053 of record JAEWMZ010000091.1, on the reverse strand, counting down.
TTTTATAAAATTATATATGTCCATTACCTGCTGCCACTCATTCAGAAATTCATTGATATGTTCTTTCCCCTCATTGGTGATCTGATAATATTTCCTTAATCGGCTGTTATGCTCTACTGAATATGTCTTAAGAAAAGAAGCAGTTTCCAATCTTTTTAATATCGGATAAAGCGTGGATTCTGATATTTCAATGCAAGTGGATATATCCTTTATAATCTGATATCCATAGGAATCTGATTTATTTAAAACAGCAAGAACACAAAACTCTAATAATCCCTTTTTTAGCTGAATATCCATGTCATACCTCCCTATGCCATATACTATATATTACATAGTATAATGTGTCAAGGGGTATTTATTTTTTTTTATCTGCTCCCAGCAATAAATAATTATAATAATTCAAAAGATTAATGAGAGGATTCTCCGCTTCGTTGGTGTAGAATTACTATCATTATAAAGAACAAGCGGATTCAAGGCAGGAGGTTACTACGAATGCCTCGGAATTTCAAGCTACCACTAATGGTACGGAAGCATCTGTTGCAAAGCCTGCCGTAGTATCATCAGAAAACAATACGATCATGGACTTTGATACCGAATGGTTTTCAGGGGGCAGTGTAGACTTTCGCGATACAAACGTAGTAACCTCCATTTTCTGCTTTTCTAAAAAGATGGATTGGTCACTGTAAAATCAATTACTCTTAATGGAACGACCATTGAAATAAATTAATGATCTTACCTGTCGGGACTGTTTTCTTTTTTTACGACAGCAACACCCAGAGACTTCGTAGTCTTTTCATAAGCTTTTCCCGTTAAATCGCTCCAAACATCCTGTATACGATAACCATATTTTTGCATTAATTGCGAAATACTATGCTTCGAGTAATAGTGGTCTCTTAAATTATAGGTAGCTACTTCACCTCTGCTATCAAGAATGATATGCTGGTTCAGAAAAACATCTTCTGCTTCAAAATGATAGGTTTGTTCAAGAGCAAGATATGGGTATGGCCTCCAGAATCCTGATTCACTCATGGACCAGTTGCGTGTGGGTTTCTGCTCCCAATATAATTTTGTAAATACGTCAAAGATAAAGACCCCACCAGGTTTCAAAGCCTTATATATCTTTTCCAGTAAAAGGTCTCGTCTGCTATCCGTTAAGGCACCAAAATCACAGTAGATCAGGAGAATCGCTTCAAATTCGCAGGTATAATCCATCGTAAGATAGTCCTGATAGATATACTGAATATCCAAACCATTCGTAGCTGCATAGGTTTTCGCATAGCTTATCGAGTTTTTTGAGTAATCCATACCAACAACATGAAGTCCATACTTCGAGAACCTGGTACAGTAAAGGCCTGGTCCACAACCCAAATCTAATATCTTTGCGTCTGCTGCTAAATTAAGATATTTCATCATCCACTCTACAATTTGATCAATTGTTCTATGATTATAACTTGCTGCATCCCAATCGGGATTTAAGTGAGCCTGCAGCATTTGCTGCGAGATGTGGGGGTCATCCCAAAAGGGTTCTTCCTCCGCAGAGTATAAATCTGGTTTTTTCTCTGCATTTAATAGCTGTTCCATATTCAGGGTATTGTTTAAAATAAGATTGTTATTCTTTTTCATCATAGTTAATTCCTCCATAATTTGATTACCAGAATAAAAGCATAATAATATAAGTATCATAATTTTGAATAAAATAAGGCCGTAGATTGATATGATCACTCTACGGCCTTATTTCTTGATGAAAGCTCATATAAGTAATCTTAAAATCATCCGTAATTGGGTATAAAAATTAAACTATCCAAAAAATAGCTTTATCTTTTTTCCAATTATCAAATTAATGATTTTAAAATTACTTTTCCGAGTACACTTGTTATACTTCTAAAGCATACCGGATCGCATCCCACCTTTTCTTTCTATTATTATGCTTATTCTGTTAGAGTCTATTTTACTCAGTTTACGCAGCATTGTCAATATCTGTAACGCATTAAAACCTTAACGTATTTGTGGCACTCAGAATCATAAGAACCAAATCCTAACATTTGTGCGAAATCCAGTATTTAGTCCCTAATGATTATTTGATTTCCTCCATGATTTTCATGAAAGAATTGTATGCTAAAGCATATGCCTCTTCACCTGTCATTTTTTTATTAATCGCTCCATGCTTTTCCAACGATGAAAACCCTGTAAATTCAGCAAGATGGGGTTCTAACGATATGTACCCGCAATATCCATTATTTCTTAACAATTGGAATATCGTCTTTAATTGTCCATCCCCTTCCCCTGGAGGCACTACCATACCGTTTTGTAAGAGAGCGTCCTTAACGTGTACATAAGCAATATATTTTTCTAATCGTTGGTATGCCTCCAATGGATTTTGATTCACCTGAATAAAATTTGCAAAATCAAATACTGCTTTAAAGTGCTCACCATAGAATACTTCCATTAACTTGAAACACTCAGTTGCTTTTGCTCCATAAATTCCCTTTTCGTTTTCATGGAGTAAAACTACATTGCTTTCGACTGCGTAATCTATCATTTCCTTCATTCGATCCATGACTTCCTGTTCGTAAAGCTCTACCTCTTCTCCCTCTGGTATATAGAAGCTGAACATACGAATATATGGTGTATCAAATATTTTCGCCAATTCTACTACGTGCTGATACTTAGCAAAATGATCTGCGAAGTCATCCTTGATGCTGATTTTCCCAATTGGAGAACCAATTGCCGAAACTTTCATTCCCGCCTCATTCAACACTCTTTTCAATTCTCTCGCTTCGTCTATTGTATAGTCCGCTATATTTTTATCATTGGCACTGCGTAATTCTATACAGGTTTGTCCTAACCCTTTTAAAAGATTGATTTGTTTAAAAATATCAGTGTCAATTTCATCGGCAAAGCCACTTAATATCCATTGATCTAACATTGATTCTCCATTCCGCCGCCAAAGGACGGCATAAATTAATTACGAAGGTCGTCTCAATATTCATTCTATTTTTCAACCTTACTCTTATCGCTGAAGCACTCTTACTTTATCCCTATTTCTATCACCTTACCTGTTTGTGCTGATTCATATGCACCAAGCATTAATTGAATGGTTGCATCTACTTCTCTTAAATTCAGTGGGCAAGGCTGATGGCTCTCAATACTGGAATAGTAATCTGAAATACAATTAAGGTGACCTGCACCCCAGTAGTTTTTACCATATCCTTCTCGCCTCTGAATTTGTGGATTGATTACTCTTCCATCCGGTAAGTAGATTACTACCTGAACACCCTCCACACGAATTCGCATATTTTCACAATCCAATTCAATCAATGGATCTGGATTACTGGTATAGGCACTACTTGCGTAAAAAATTGCTTTGGCATTCGCATACTGTATCAAAGCCGATATCGTATCTTCTTCCTCAATGACTCCTTGTAAATGGTGATTGGTAGTCACTGCGTGAATACTTACCGGCGGTTCATCAATTAGGTATTGGAGCAAATCCATGGTATGAATGGACTGGTTAATCAGTACACCACCACCTTCTTTCGCTAATCTGCCTCTCCAATCACTTTCTTCATAATACCTTCGGTCACGCATCCAGGTAAGCATTCCCCTGGCTCCTAAAATTTTACCCGCTTCTCCTGCGGCTAGCATCTCTTTTACTCTGACAATACTTGGATTATAACGATTTTGAAAGCAAAATCCTAATTGTTTATCAATACTAATCTCTTTTAATGCTTTATACTGCTCATAGCTTATCACTGGAGGCTTTTCACAAAATACATGAATGTCTCTTGTTAATGCCTGAATTGCCATTGGTACATGAAGATAATGGGGCGTACATATGTGAAGCACCTCTATTTTTTCCTGATTAATTATTTCTTCCAGTGAGGAGTAGGCTTTCCCTCCATATCTCGATGCCATTCCCTCGGCTCTTTCTAGCTTGCAGTCAGCAAATGCTACGATCTCACAATTCTTGATTTCCTTCATGCAGTCCGCATGTACCTGCGCTATAGCACCACATCCTACGATTGCTGATCTCATAATATCCCCCATCCTTACTTAGAACCATAGCTTCCTTTCGTATCAAAGGTAACCTCAGCTACTGTTGTTTTCATTTTAGACGTTGCTCTGCGCTTATCCAATTCCTGAAGGAACAACTCTTCATCAAATGGAATATGAATCGGTTTCTCCAGCCATGCCGATAAATGCATAGCATTGGATAAGGTCAATCCCTTCACACCTTCCTCACCTTCTGCAATCAAAGGAGTACCTTGGAGAATTTTTTCAGTAAAAGCTTGTAATACACCAACATGCTGCGTATTTTCTCTTTCAAGTTCTACATCAATCCATTTACCTTCCGGTTTACTAAATCCTTCGGTTGCCAAAAAGCAATACTCTCTTTCATTCATATCTAATTGATAGACCTTCAATTCATCATCCTCGCAAATAATTTTGCCGTATTCCAAGGTCACCTCAAAGCGGTTTGTTCCTGGAGCATCTCCGGTACTGGTCACAAAGACGCCTGTTGCACCATTCGGATACTCCAGATATGCCGTTACGTCATCCTCTACTTCGATGTCATGCCATTTACCGTTATGGCAAAATGCATATACTTTATTTGGCATACCACAGATCCATTGAATAAGGTCTAGATTGTGAGGGCATTGATTCAGTAAAACACCACCACCTTCTCCGTCCCAAGTAGCGCGCCAACCACCAGAATTATAATAAGCCTGAGTCCGGTACCAATCCGTAATAATCCAGTTTACACGCTTTATTGCGCCAAAGGAACCATCCGTAATTAACTCATGCATTTTTTGGTATAATGGATTCGTTCTTTGATTAAACATCATAGCAAACACCAGATTTGGATGTTTCTCAGCTGCCATATTCATTTCGTTCACTTGTTTGGTATAAACGCCTGCTGGCTTTTCACTTAAAACATGTTGATTATTTTCAAGCGTCTCGATAACAAGCTTTGGATGATCATAGTGAGGTGTAGCAATAATGACCGCATCACATACTTTACTGTGAATTAAGTCTTCTCCTTCTTCAAAAATTACTACTGTTTCTGGTAAATTATCTTTTGCCCAGGCTCGTCTTGTTTCTCTTTGATCTGCTACAGCAACCAATTCCATGTTTGTGATCTTTCCCTCAACGATGCTTTTCGCATGGTTCGTTCCCATGTTTCCACATCCAATGATTCCAACTTTCACTTTGCTCATATTCTTTCATCCCCTTTTTTGGTTATCCCTTTAACCCAGATGTTGCAATTCCATCCGCTAAGTATTTCTGGAATACAATAAAAATAGTAACAATCGGTAATAATGACAAGGTTGCCATTGCAAACATGGCTCCATAATCGGTGGATGCTCCCGGGTCGCTAAATAGCTTTAATGCTAATGATGCCGGATATTTTTCAGCATCATTAATGTACAATAAAGCGGACATAAAATCGTCCCACCTCCACATAAACGAAAAAATACCTGCTGTTACCATGGCTGTTTTGACTAAGGGAAGAATAATTTTCCAGAATATACCATAATAAGAGCAACCGTCTATTTTTGCAGCCTCATCTAATTCTCTCGGTATTCCTTGAATAAAGTTCATTAGCATATATACAAAAAATCCTTGGATAGCGAAACAAAAAGGAACAATGAGTGGCGCATACCCACCTATCCAATTCAACTTTTGATACCATAAATACTGCGGAACCATCAATATCTGCCCCGGAATCATCATGGATGTCATCATTGCACCAAAGAAAAATTTCCTTCCTCTGAATTTGCATCTTGAAAAAGCATAGGCCACGCATGCCGAGGATAATAATGTGCCAATTGTTCCAAGCACTGCAATAAGCAATGAGTTTTTAAAAAATGTACCAAACTTTACCCCGGCAAAACCTTTCCATCCCGTTATATAATTCTCCAAAACAAATTTTTCTGGAATCATATTACTTGCTGTTGTGAAAATTGTATTTGTAGGCTTAAACGAACTCATTACCATCCAAACCAAGGGATAAATCATAATAAGACCAAAACCACAAACCAGAATGTGATAAAGTATCCGTTGTATTCTCTTACGATCTTTACTCATCTTACTCTACCCCCTCAAATACCCAGTATCTTTTTGTTCGGAACAAAAATAATGTTATCAATGCTATGATTAAGAGCATCACCCATGCCATTGCTGAAGCATAGCCTGAATTATTAAACTGGAAGGATTGTTGATACATATAAACCGCATAAAACAGCGTGGTATCCATTGGCTTCCCTTGTGTTATAATAAGACTTTGCGTAAATGCCAAAAATCCATTAATCGTTTGCATAACTAGATTAAAGAAGATGATAGGGGTTAGAAGCGGCAAGGTCACCCGAAAAAATTTTACAATTTTATTTGCTCCGTCCACATCAGCAGCTTCATACAGCTCTTTCGGTATTTGTTTTAATGCAGATAAAAATATAAGCATGGATGAACCAAACTGCCAGATTGCTAAAATAATCAGGGTCCAAATAGCGGTCTTTGTGTTTCCTAACCAGGAAATGCTAGCATCTACACCAACCATTCGTAATAACTGATTCACAACTCCATCTATTGCAAATATTCTCTTCCACAGGATAGCAACGGCAACGGAACCGCCTATAATTGATGGAAGATAATATGCCGCACGGTAAAAGCCGGTTGCCTTAGTCGGTCTTACCAAGATCATAGCAACGAATAGTGCAAAAATCAACCTTAATGGAACAGATACAAGCGCAAAATAAACAGTCGCCTTCATGGACTTCCAAAATGTATCATCGTTTGTTAATAATCCTACAAAATTTCTTGCCCCGATAAATTTTGGAGGCGATATAATATCATAATCACAAAAAGAATAGTAAAGAGAGATCCCCATTGGCACTAGCAAAAACACAAAGAATCCAATAATGAATGGCATACAAAAGATGACTCCTGCTGTACTATTTTTATTTAAATATTTCAACATTTTCGTTTTCAAAGATGTTACTTCCTTTCTTGTTACGCCTAAAAAAACACATTTGTGTTAAAAATGGTATAAAGATGGCTGCCACCATCTTAAAAAAGATTCGGGCAGCCTATTTTCTATTTATTCTGTTCAAAGATCTCATTTCCCTTTTTAAAATACTCTTCCGCTGCCTGCTGAGCAGTATATTCTCCATACCCAACATTTTGATCTAATTTTTTTAGCAAAGCATAAACCTCTGCATATCCTTCTGGCTGAGGCGGGTCAATTGGAGAACAGTCAGGAGCCACGACATTATTTACATAATTAGCAACCGCACGCTCCTCTGGCGTTAATTTATCACTGATCGCTTCAGAAATTTTAGTAGAGGCAGGAATTCCTCTTTCTGCTAACAGTAAATTGTATGCATCTTCTGAGTTTATTAAATAGTTTAAAAATTTAACAGCCTGCTCTACATTCTTTGTATCTGCACTAATTGCAAAAAACATACTAGGCTTAAGATATTTTGATTTAGTAGGATTCGAAGATGGAACAGTAGTAACTCCAATCTGAACACCTTCTGCCGCAGCACTTTGATAGGAAGAAAGTAAATTAGATCCATTTAAGGTGCACCAGGACATAGTATCTGGTCCACTACCGTATACCATAGGATCCTGCTCATTTCCTCCACCCTCTGCACCAACTTCAGGTGGTAGCATCCAGCCTTCTTGAATACCCTTTTCTGTAATTTCAAAATATGGAACATATTGTTCTGCTGACTTTGCTCCCATTTCTTGACTTACAATCGGAACATCATTTGCACGTCCCCATGCATCCATATATAATGAAGCTGTACCAATGCTGGTTCGATACCCGGTTTTTTCATATATTTCTTTTCCTAATGCTATAAACTCATCCAAAGTCATATTATCCTTGATTTGAATCCCATTTTCGTCCAATAGCGTCTTATTATAAAACAACGCGGGTGAATTAACGCCTGCCGCTATTCCATAATTACCATTTTCTATTTTCCCCATACCCATGACTGCATCCGTAATATTTGATGTATCGATGCTTCCGTCTTCGATATATGGTGTTAAATCCAGCAACTGTCCTTTATTCACATATTGGCTTATGTATGAAAAATCCATTTGCACAATATCAGCCATTTCTTTACCAGCCGCTGAGGTTGCTAATTTGCTCCAATAATCATCCCATTGAAAAAACTGTCCTTTTACTGTTACATCTGAATTTAATTCATGATATTTGTCAAGTGCTGCCTGCGTTCTCTCATTTCTTACCTGATTCCCCCACCAAGTCATAGTAAGCTCTGTATTGGTCTTCTGTTCGGGAGCTGTAGATGGTGCTGCATTATCACTTTTCCCGCATCCTCCTAACGTAGAAGCCATTAATACCAATGTAAGAGCGGTTGCTATACTTTTTTTAAACAATCTCCTTTTCAATTTGGTTCCTCCTTTATGCTTTTCGATGATATTATTGTACTAAACTCTCCTTATCATTAAAATTATTAAAACTTACTTCTTTTCGTAAAAAAAATACTTTATTGCTGCAAAAAACTTACCTTTTAGCACAAAACCTCTTTCTTACTGTTATTAGCCCTACTAGGTGATGGATTCCATTGTTTTTTTACATTTGTTTCGTTATACTTTTATATAGCTAAGGGAGGGTTCTATATGAAATTATTCAATAAAATGTCGATTGCAAACCTTGCATTAAAAACAAAAATACAACTCCTCTTGATCATATGTATCCTACTAATTTCAAGTGTTTCATTTATTGGCATCCACTTCATTACGAAAGCCAACAATTTTGCTTTGCATAATTCGGTATCAAATACGCTGGCCTATTCTGCTACGAATATTTCAAATCATTTTGATACAATTAATTCCCTGGCATCCCTTGTTGCTTCTGATGATGTGATACAAAAGCAAATGTCTGCCCTTTCATTAGCTAAGACAAAATCAGAAAAAAGCATTTCAACTAATCAGGTATACACAACAATCTGTAATTACTTGTTTAACTCAGATATTGATGAGATCGAATATGTATCCATTTTTCAGCGAAGTTCCATGATTTCTACCTCTTCGCAAAAAACACATTTGCTTTCAGAGGAAATAATACAAGACTTAATACAAAAAAGTTCGTCAGCCAGTGGTGCCTCTTTGTTAGTTACAGATTATTCTGATAAATATGGTCTTTTTTTGGTAAAAGACTTACGACAAATAAAAAATTTATCCTTAAATTATTTAGGTACTCTTATTATTCAAATTAATTTGGATGAACTAATCGCCTCAGCAACATCCTATACAACCGGTTATGACAATACTTCCTACTTGTTGTTTCGTGAGAACAGCTGTATCTATAATAATAGCAGTTTAAAAGAATCCGATCTTGCATATTTAAAACAACAATTACTCCCTGAATATTCCATACTCCATATTAATAGAACGAACTATTTTATTGTATACAAATTTTTGCCTATATCCAATTTGACTTATGTCTGCATCGTTCCATATGGTTCTATTATGAATACGATTATGCTTACCTTGAATGGAAGTATTATTGCATTAGTATTTTGCCTGCTAATGATAATTTTAGGCTCGAGAAAATTAATAGATGCCCTAACAAGACATTTTGCTTTATTGCTTGATAAAATGAATAAATTTGGTGAAGGAATTTATGAACCTCAAAATTCAATATCTGCTTACAAGCACCGAACTGATGAAATAGCAATGCTTCACAATAATTTCGACTCCATGGTTCAAAAAGTAAATACCCTTATTCAGCAAAATTACGTAAACGAAATACTAACAAAAGAAGCACAATTAAAAGCCATGGAAAATCAGATTAACCCTCACTTTTTGTATAATACTCTTAACTCCATATGTTGGAGAGCAAAAAGTATTGGTGCCTCAGATATTTCTGAAATGACAATTGCATTGGGCAATTTGTTACGAACTGCATTAAGCAAGAATACCGTATATACACTTAAGGAAGAAATCTGTGTTCTTGATAACTATATCACCATCCAAAAATTACGTTACGGAGATCGTTTAGATTATTCTATGGAATTACCCCCTTCCCTATTGGATTGTGAAATTCCAAAGTTCACAATCCAACCACTTTTAGAAAATGCTATACGCTATGCTCTAGAAGCTATCACAGAGACTTGCCATATTACAATAACTGGTATTCAAGTGGAGAAAGGTATTACGATTAAAGTCAAAAATAATGGTTCCAAATTTGAATCTAATTTGATAAATAAGTTAGAAGCAGGCATTCTGAAGCCAAATGGTTTTGGGATTGGTATTTTAAATATCCATAAAAGAATTCAAATAGCATACGGTTCTGAGTATGGTTTATTCTTACATAATGAAGAAGATTTAGAAAACGGAGAGCAATTTGCCATAGCCGAACTTTGCCTTCCCTATATTCAGACCAGAAAGGAAAATGAAAATGTTGAAATTATTGATTGTAGATGATGAAAAAATAATATGTGATACCATTGCTAATATAGTTGATTGGACTGCATTGGGTATCCAACTTGTAGGTACCTGTTCAGATGGTGTTGAAGCTTATCACACTATTTTAGACGAATCTCCTGACATTGTTATGACTGATATACAAATGCCCGGTATTGATGGCTTAGAATTAATTGAAAGAATCAGCAAGACAAACCTAAACGTTCATTTTATTATTTTATCTGGCTATACAGAATTTGAATATGCAAAAAGATCGATGAAATATGGTGTACGTCACTATTTGCTAAAGCCCTGCGATGAAAACCAAATTGCGGAAAGCATAAAAGAGATTAAAAAAGAGCTCCAGCATGATCTTCTCTTTCAACAAGTTGAAAAAAATAGGTACCATGATTTTCAGCCAATCATTCTTCAGAATATGATTAGTGAAGGCTGCTCTATCTCCACGATATCGGATTCTTTTTTTGAATCCTTTGAACAATATATAAATCTGTACGATAACCCCTATGAACTTTATTATATCTACTTTCTGGAAGAAAAAGAGCTGAATGGATATTTAGAAAAGATCAATACCTATTTTCATAAAAATGCGCCGCAATTACCCTTGCATAAAATTTATGTTACAAATGTTTTACTACTATTTTTTCCGGTATATGATTCTAATAATCATGAGCAACGAGAGTTTTTTCAGCAGCTTCAAAAGATGAATAACTCTCTGGATCTTCAATATGAGCGTTCCTCTTTTGCCAATATCACTTCTTTACTAAAATGCATCATTACGAAGATAAAACGTTATGACACTTTTTACTTTATCGACAAAGAACAATTTTCTGCACATTTTAACTATCATTCGCTCATGCAGCAAAGCAATCAGCTGACGAATCGCTTACTATCACCGCATCCACAGGATATAGATGAAATAATTACAAGTTATCAAAAATTATTTGAAATGATACATGATAAGGATTTTTTGATTCAGTTATCCGGCAATATCTTAATTATGCTAAGTACACATATCTCAGGTTACTCCCCTGCTGATGTTGTTGATTTTCTTACCTCTTTGCACTCGAATAAGTCGATTGAAGATATCTCTCAATTGACAGTAAAGCAAATTGCCACCTTAGTTAAATTCGATACAACGAGAGGAGAGCCCTATCGTATATTTATAAAAAAAACATTAGATTACCTGGACGAACATTATGCAGATTCAGATTTGACTCTAAAGTGGATTGCAGAAAACTATCTATTTATGAATGTCAACTATGTAAGTCGATGCTTTCAGAAGGAGGCTGGGGAAAAATTTTCATCTTATCTGGTAAACTTACGAATACAAAAAGCAAAAAAAATACTTTTAGCCAATGATGCTGAAAAAATTAAGAATATAGCTGAGTTGGTTGGCTGCGGTAATAATCCATATTATTTTAGTAAAATATTCAAAAAATCTACAGGCATGACACCATCTGCTTATATCAGGCATTATCGTAAATAATATGCGAATCTTTGGCTGGTTTTACAAAGTGCAAAATTGTGTCGCTAAAATTGAGTCAGGAAAAGGACTGTTCCCAGTCCTCTCCTAATCCTTGCTTAATTATATTGAGCAGCATTTATATACCATTATTGAATTTCAAGCGCTGCATTCAACCACAGGCCTGCCAGATGGATCGCCCCGCGAAATCCAACCAAGGGTGCTTCGTACGGGCTGAGCCTCCACTTAACATCGGGATTAGAAATCTGAAGCTCTAAGCTGCGCCCTGCCCAGGCAAGCGCCTCGCCGCTGGCCATCAAAAGCCCCTTCGGCCGGGCACTAATCGTCTTTGACCACTCCTCCTCTGACCAATACGGAACCTCATTGCTACTCATCGCCGGACTGCTGCACCAGCATTCTCCCCGGGGCAGTGACAGTTCACCGCAGCCATAAGAGGCGATACCGCTGACCACATCCGCATGACCACCGAGCGAAAGAGCCGCTTCCTCCGGATGGGAACGCTTTAGGTGTTCGAATACACGAAGGGAAGGAAATAGCTGCTTTTCAGCCAATTCCCGCTCCGCTTTCACAAATGCTGCCTCCGGCTCTCTTTGAAGCAGCTTCCCCACTCCCTCCAGCCAATCGGCAGTACCAGAGATTCCATAGGGACGTCCGGTAAAATAAGGCGTACCAAATTTCTTTTGCAGATGTCTGGCTGCCTTTTCTCCTTCCTGGCGAAGTACAAGATTAATATGGGCGCCTCCCATCTGCTCAAGCTCTTCCACCGAGGTATCCGAGGTCATGACACAAATAGGCTTCATGCCAAAGGCTCCCTCCATCAGACGAATCACCTCCTGGGCATCTGCGTGAAAGCGAAACAAGTCAGCACAGGAACCGATCAGGTTAAAGGTTGGCTGCAGCGTTCGCTCCCGCTCCTTTGCCAAAGTCTTCACCAACAGCAGAAGAGCCTCCTCCACACCACGATACCCATCCACATCAAAGCCTCCGCACCCAAAGGGCAGCAGCTTCACCTGCGGATAGGAGGGCTGTAATTCCAGACAAAGAGCCGTCAAGTCAGTTCCGATGACAGATGGTACCGCCGAAGGCAGAAGAAATACGATTCCGGGTTGCTCCTTTCGAACAATTTCCGCAAGTGCCCGCTCCAAACGACTGGTATCCCCCATCGATATATCCGTCTCATCAATATGGGTGGAATAGAGCTTGCAGCCCTCCGCAATTCCAGCTTGATTTAAGAACACTCTTCCATACAGCATATGCCCCATACAGCCATATTCCAGGAGCGCCGCACCACGAATCGGAGCCAGTGTCCAGAGTGTGCCCATTCTTCCCGACATCGGTGGTTTAAATTTATATATTCCCATCGGTATTCCCTCCTCTATCTTGCGCCTTTCTAGCTTCCCATACTGTCAGCATACGACTTAATAAAAGTGTGGTTCTCTCATAGCCGGCCTGACCGTACAATTCATATAAATATGGAATCTCCGGGATACTTCCTGTCCCCTCATAGATTTCGCCCAGGGTAAGTGCCGGTGCAAGCTGCTCTAGTACAGCTGCATCTGCCTTATCATTGACCATATGGCAAAGCAGGGGGTTCTCATTTTTGTCAAGAAGCTCCCTGGCATGGCGGCGGTCTTCTGGATAAAATTCCTCCATATGGAGCAGCAGAGGCTTCATATGAAACTCTGACAGATAAGCTGCCAGAGGAAGCGGTGGCAGCGGATTTCTCGGTGTTGTGATATAGGATACCCCGCCAAGAGCCTTCCTCGCCTTTTCCTCCTGCGCCAGTGCTTCTCTCCGTGCCACTTCGAAGGAATCCCTCCAGTCTATGGAAAGCTCTCTGGCCAAACACTCCAAAGTAGCGTCAATCTGAGCAACGGAATATATTTCGTGTAAGCTGAAGAATGGAATCCCCAGCTCTTCCTCCATACGCTGTGCCAGCGGATCCATATACGGTGAAAGCACCAGGTTTAGCCGTGCATCTGCCGCGGCAGTAAAATCCTCCATCCTTGACCCAGGTGCGAGCATGCGAAGCTGGAACCCTTTCTTATCAAGCTCCGTCAATAGCTGGGGCATCGGAATATGCTCTTCCTTTGGCGCCCGTCCCAGAACATTAATCCTCTGCGGCTCGGTTACCAACGGCTCAATCAGTCCTGCGAAAGCTTGAAGCGTCTTCCAGAAGCCACTGGGATAGCTGTTACATTTAAAATGCCCCAGCGCTACGAAGCAAAGCTTTGCCTCCAACTCTGGCTGAAGCTCCTGCACGATACTTTCGCCGTCCTCTCCGATAACCTCCGGCACGCAGGTAAAAATCAGCATAATTGCCCTGGCACCGGCCTCGCTCATGGATCTAAGCGCCTTCGTCAGCCCCGTTCGACAGCCAAATACCACCTCATTGGAATCCAGCACATAAACCCAGTGCAGACCGCTGTCCCGGTGTTCTGATTTATAGATTACATTGCGGCTGTAGGTAGCACATTCTGCTGTACCAACCACCAGTGTGGACATCCCTTCAATGTTAGAGCTCAAGGCAAGAGCTGTGTGAAGCGGGCAGTGATTGCCCGGGAATGCCGCTGGGGTTAGGAATTTGATGCCAGCGTTGGTTTTTACCGCCGCCAGGCGTTTTAAATGAGCCAGTTCGTTCATAATAACCTCCATTTGCTGTTTAAGCAGCATGCAAAACTTGGTGAAAGGCATGCTTGTATTTTTACCGGTTGAATCTTATCCGTCCTGCCCTACGATAAGACTCTTAGGTAGCCTCTTCCTCCAGTAAAAGCTGTGCAAGTGCTTTATAGTGGCAGGACATCTCTGAAGCGGGAAAGGCCTCCACTACGGTTTTCCCCACCCCCTCTGCCTGCTGCACCGCCGGGTCACGAGGCAGTCGGTAAAGTACCTTTGCTCCTATTTCACCGGCCGCCCGATCCACCAACACACCCTCTCCCTCAATATTTTTACTGTTCTGAATCAATCCCCGCAGGGAGGCATACCCCCTTTTACCAAAGCTCTTTACTGCATGGGCAATATTCGCAGCGGCATAAAGAGACATCATCTCACCGGAGGTGACAATACAGACCTCGTCGGCGTAGCCACCCCGGATGGGCATGGCAAATCCGCCGCAGACCACATCCCCCAGCACATCATAGAGTACGACATCCGGCTTATATACCTCATAGGCGTCCAATTCCTCCAGCTTCTCAAAGGCAGTTATTATCCCTCTTCCCGCACAGCCCACCCCGGGCACAGGTCCGCCTGCCTCCACACAGAGAACCCCGCTGGTACTTTCCACCACCAGATCTTCCAGTGCCGCATCTCCCTTCTCACGCAAAATGTCCAATACCGTGGGAATGTTATGCCCCTCGGTTAAATTACGGGTGGAATCGGCCTTGGGATCACAGCCAATTTGAAGCACCCGTTTGCCCATTGCGGCCATAGCCGCTGCCACATTGGATACAGTAGTCGACTTTCCAATACCGCCCTTACCGTAGATCGCTATTTTTTTCATTAGAGAACCTCCATCTGCCGCATTAGCGGCATAACAAAAACTTATTAGAAATTAATCTCAGCACCTTTAACAGTCCATAATCATTTTTTTCCTGCAACCTCATTTCCGCCTTGACAGGATACGTTGCTTTACAATCCGAATTGTGAGGAACCGTCATTAAGATAATCCACAGCTAAGAACGGATTAGATCATAGGAGGTACAGGTTGGACGCCCGGTGCGCTCCTCCGTAACAATTACGGCATCGATCTGGAATGTATCCCGCAAAACAGCAGGGGTCATAACCTCCTGTGGTGTCCCATGGCTGATCATGCTGCCGCCACGTATAGCAATCATATAATCAGCGAAGCGTGCCGCAAGATTCAAATCATGGAGTACCATGACAATCGTACAGCTCTGCTCTCTGTTTAGCCGGTAGAGCAGCTCCAGCACCTCCAGCTGATAAGCTAGATCCAGATAAGTAGTCGGCTCATCTAATAAAATCAGTTCCGTTTGCTGCGCCAGTGCCATAGCAATCCACACCCTCTGACGCTGACCACCGGAAAGACAATCCACCTCCGTGGTTTCATATTCCGATAGCCGTGTCACCTTCAATGCCCACCGAATCATCTCCTTGTCCTCAGCCTTCAGCTTTCCAAAGCCCCGCTGATGGGGATAACGTCCATAGGCCACCAGCTCCCCGACGGTCAAACCGGCGGGAGCCTGCGGCGATTGGGGAAGCACAGCCATTTTTTGCGCCACTTCCCTGGTTGGCAGCCTGCGTATATCCTCCCCATTTAGATAAATCATGCCACCCCGTGGCTTTAACAAACGCCCCACCGCCTTTAGCACCGTAGATTTTCCACAACCGTTTGGACCGATGATCGTCGTTATTCTTCCCTGTGGAATCTGCATGTCCAAATCACCCACGATCAGATTATCCTCATAGGAAACTGAAAGATGCTCTGTAATGATGCTATTCATTCTATTTGCTCCTTTCATTACTGTCTGCTTTTCGGTAATTGAGAAACTCAGATACTATAGCTATTTTTCATACAATTGATGTGGGTTCCTGAGCGAAGCTTGCGCGGAATCAGCGCGGAGTGAAGGAATTTACATCAATTGTATGAAAAATCTCAACAGCAATATAGTTTCGCAATTGCCTACTGTCTGCTTTTCGCCAGCAAATACAAAAAATAAGGTGCCCCAATGACCGCAACCATAATTCCGGTTGGAAGCTCTGCCGGCTGAAGCACTACTCTCGCCAGGGTATCGGCTGCACAGACCAATACAGCCCCTACCAGGGCACAGGCTGGCAGTAAAATGACATGTCGGGGTCCAACCAGCTGTCTGGCCAGATGCGGTGCTACCAGCCCGACAAAGCCAATTCCGCCACTGACTGATACGCAGGCACCGGCTAAGGCAACCGCTGCTACTAAAAGTCTGCGCCTTTCCCGCTCTACCGGCACACCAAGGCTTCTGGCAATCCCATCTCCCATATTCAGGACATCCAATACCCTTGCCTTATATATCACATAAGGCACTAACACCACCAGCCAGGGCAGAAGTGAAAGAACAAAACGCCAGCTTCCACCCCAGATGCTTCCCGCCTGCCAGCTGGCCACAAATTCAAACTGGGTTTCATCCAAGCGAATCACCAGCACTGTGGTCAGAGCCGAGATTCCGGCTTGAACCGCAATTCCTGTCAGGATTAGACGCATCGGCGCTATGCCCTCTCCCCGCTGATAGGAAAGCAGATAGATCAGTACCGCTGTGACACCAGCTCCCACAAAAGCCAGGAAGGGAAGTGCGAGTACCGAGGCAGTTGTTTTCACTCCAAAGAAAACCACATAGAGAATTACCATCAGACCTGCTCCGGCATTAATCCCTAATAGTCCAGGGTCAGCCAAGGCATTCTTTGTAATCCCCTGTACCATACAGCCAGATAAAGCCAATCCCGCACCCACCAGCATTGATATAAAAATACGGGGCATGCGAAACTGAAATAAAATCAGATTCTCTTTCCCGGAGCCTCCCCCAAACAAGGTACGCAGAGTATCTGTCGGAGAAAGTCTTGTGTAGCCTGTGTTCATACTGACAATGAAAGATATGACCAGCAGTAATGCAAAAAGAATGAGGAGCAGTGTGTTTTTCATCACTTTTTCGCGTTTCTGCACTTCAATTTTTTGCTGTGTTGTCATGAGAACCTCCTCTGCCGCTTTGCGGCGTCTTATTAACAGACAAAGTATTCTTTGCTACGATACGCTTCATCCTAAAGTTTTCTTCTGCCGACGGGCTAATAGTAAGAAGAAGGGGACACCTGCCAGTGCAATCAACGCTCCGATGGGGGTCTCAAAGGGTGGATTCAGTGTCCTAGCTCCCAGATCTGCAAGCACCACCAAAATCGCACCCAGTACTGCTGAGGCTGGGATAATCCATCGATAATCCATACCCACCAGAAAGCGTGACAAATGGGGTACCATCAAGCCTACAAAACCAACTGCTCCCACCACCGACACGGATGCTCCGGCCAAAATAAGTACTACCACCGAGCAAAGAACATTGACTGCCACCGTATTAACCCCTAATCCTCTTGCTACCTCCTCCCCGAGACTGAGCAGAGAAATGGAGCGGGAAAGTGTAATTGCTCCCAGAAGTGCTCCCAAAATCCAGGGTGTCATAATCCGAAGCTGCGCCCAGCTTGTGCCTGCCACTCCTCCCACTGTCCAAATCATAATATTTTGTGCCACACCAAAATACAGAGCAATCCCCTGACTAAGTGCTGTAAGCAGAGCGCTGACCGCAGCTCCCGCAAGCACAAGCCGCATCGGCGAGGCTCCACCCCGACGCAGTGCGGCAACCCCATTCACAGTCCCGGCTCCCAGCGCCGCGCCCAAAAAGGAGCTTAAAACCACTTGATGATAACCCATTGCCGGAAAGAAAGCAAAACAGACTGAAAGGGCAAAGCCAGCGCCTGCGTTCAGCCCGAGTAAACCAGAATCCGCCATCGGATTTCGCGTAACTCCCTGCATGATGGCTCCTGCTACCGCAAAGGCGGCTCCCACCAGGGCACTTGCCGCCACGCGAGGCAGTCGGGTATCAAGTATAATCAGGTGCCTTGTATTGTCTGCATCAAAATGAGTAAAAGCCTCATATACAATTTTCAGCGGAATTGGAGCGGCTCCCTGGGTAATGGAAAATGCCATTAAAAGCACCAGCACCACCAAACCCCCGAGAATGATAAGCCCTGCCGCTAACGAGTGCCTGCTATTTGTTTTCTCTTCTATCTGTTTCTGTTTCATCTGAACGGTGCTCCTCCTGCGGCAATCTCTGCCCCTTCTATAGCAAATGGCGGGCTTAAGTTTCAAGATACGGCGCCCGCCATCCATTTGGTTTTACTGCTGTGTATAAATCTCCGTAATCTTTTCCGCTCCCAGCTTCAATGACAGAGGCCCAAAGCTGTTCATATTCTCATCAAAATAATATACGCGGCCATTTTTTACCGCATCCAGTGACAGCCATACTGAATTTGCTTCCATGCTGTCCACAAAGGCTTTTGAAACCTCCAGATTATGCTGGAATACAATATAGTAGGGATTCATTTGCGCAACCGCTTCAAGAGAAAGGGTATCCGCCTTGTCTGTAAACCCGGATGGCTTAGTCAATCCGAACTCTTCATAATACTTGGCTGTGCCCTGGGCAATGAAGCTCTTGCCATCCGTACGAAATAAAGCAAAGGTGCGGTCAGCAAAAGGCTCCAGCGCCTCCTTGGTCTTCGCAATGACCTGCTCCGTGTCCTTCGTCACCTCTCTGGCTTTCTCCTCCAGCCCCAGAACCTGGGCACAGGTCATCAGCTGTTCCTGCCAGGTGGCTCCGTAGTTTACCTGAATTACCGGTGCAATGGCCTCCAGCTGCTCCTGTTGATCTAAGCCGGCAGGATTAAAGAAGGTCACCAGCACATCCGGCTGAGCCTCCAAAACCGCTTCCAGGCTGAGACTACGGGAGTTTCCCAGCATGATTATATCTTCATCCTTCAGGTAAGGCCATAAAAGCTCGGAAGACTCCAGTGCTTCCGTATCTCCCTGGGCATTGCCAAGGGCAGCGGCTGCTGGCGGTGCACCAAGAGCCAGAAAATGCTCCAGATATACAACATGTAGAAGACCGACCCGCTCCGGTTTTTTCTCCAACACAATTTCCTTTCCGGTGGCGTCGATGATCGTACGCAGCCAAGTCTCCTGTGCTGCCGTGTCCGTCTCTTCCTCCGGTATGGGTGTTGCTTCTGTAGATGTGCTTTCCTGCTGCTTTTCAACCCTTGCTTCACTGTTATTCCCGGCAGCCATTTGACTTTTCGGCCCAGAAGATTTGCTGCAGGCAGTCAAAATAACTGCAAATAGTACCAAGGGGATAATCATTCCCAAACCTTTCTTCATGTGTTCCTCCATTCCTGTACATACGAAGCCCGTATGTATTAAGCTAATACTGTAGTAAGCGATAGCAAGAAAGGTTAGGTGTGACTAACCCTTTGCCGTGAGTTAGTTTAACAAAACTCCAATCAAATGGGAATGGGTAAACTCTGAAATCGATATGGATTATTCCTGATTTTTTCTAAGATCGCTTGGCGAGCAGCCAAAGCACTTACGAAAGGCTCTGCTAAAATAGAGTGCATCCGGATAGCCAACACCCGCTGCAATCTCCTTTACACTGGAATGCCCGGTTATCAGCATTTCCCGGGCACGATTCATCCGGTATGTCATTAGATATTGCCCTGCACTCATACCCGCATTCTTTTGAAACACATAATAAAGCTGATTCTCATTTACACCATTTTGATGTGCCAGCTCATGTACGGTAAGAGTCTCCATGTAATGTTCCTGAATATAAGAAGATATTTGTTCAAATAACAGCCCGTCCCCCTTCTCTGCCTGATTACGGGCACATACAAATACCTCCTCTAAAATGCTTCGAAACAACAGTTCCTTTTGAAAGGCAGGTAACCCTCCCGGCTGACTGGATATTTTGGACAAGCGATACAGCAGCTCAGTTAAACGAGTACTGTGCCCAACGATCAATTCCGTGTGCAGCTCAGACAAGCGCAGCTCTTCCCGTTCAGAGCCGAAGACTTGATATAATACACAGATATACTCCCACTTTACATTTCCGATAACACGCTTATCCAGGCACATATCCGCCCCGCCCAGGACAACATTTCCGGGATATGCAACATAAGGTACTCCGTTAAAATGATACTCCGCCTTACCTCTTAGAGGAAAGATAAAGCCCGGATACGGGGCGGTTCTTTCCCTGCCTGAAGCCCCCGGCTCAAAGGAATAGTGGTAGACCCCCTTCACTTGAAAGAGGATCTCAGAAAAATGCGTAATCAATCGATTTAATTCTACTTCCATGGATTGACTCTCTCCTTTGTTATCTTATTGGATATTATCTGATTTATCTTTTCTCATTGTAAGTCATGGGCAAAATCAAGTCAAACCAATCATATCCGAATTGAAAACCGATTACATTCTGTGCTGTCTTTCTGATCTTCTCTATGTCTTTGGTAATAGATAATAAATCATCGGAAATTATTTATCTGATTCCATCTTAAGATAATGGTTGAAGATAATGGGTTGAGCAAAAAATGAGTCAGAAAAAGGACTGTTCCCAGTCCTCTTTCCCTACCGCTTTCTCTGATCATTTCTACTGCTGACTACCTAGATCGCTATCCACCAAAATACACCGAATTTATCCACAACATCCGCACAATATGAATTCCAATCACATGGACCCAGGGGGTGGATTACCGTTCCGCCATCACTTAGTATTTCAAATGCATGCCGGACTGCCTCTTCACTTCCCATTTCATACACATTAAAAGCAGTGGTCTGCCATGCTTGTCCTTTTGTACGTTCACAGTCATCCGGTGCTTCGCTCACAGCCATAAATAGCTGGTCGTTAATCATTAGTTCACAGTGCTCATAAGTGTTTTCCGGTGATTTGAAATTCAATCCAATCTTTGCCCCAAAGGCATCGCAATACCGTTCGGCGGCCTCAAAGCTGCCCTTTACATATACCTGTGCTCCTATTTTCATCTCTATTCCTCTCCTCACTTTTCCTTATCTGCATTAAATATTATACCCTAATCCGGTTTGATTGTATTGCAAAAAAGCGACATTTACTGCCAGGCAATCTTAAGGGCTTCTCTGGGCGTTTTGGTATGAAATCTTTTAAAATCATTTAACAAATGTGCTTGATCCACATAATGGTATTTATCAACCGCATCCTGAACGGTTTCGATTTTATTATAAGCAATATCCCGCCATAAGTTCTGATATCGGACCAAATTACTTACCTTTTTTATACTCATTCCGAAATAATTACGAAACATACGTTCCAATTGTCTTTGAGAAACAACTGTATAATCACAAATTTCTTTTACCGGAATCTTTCCTTGCTCATGTAAAATAAGCGATAATGCATTCATCGCATTATGATTAAATTGATATTGTTTCATTTCTTTTATTAAAAACTGTTCAGTCAGTTTTACCCGCTCTTGAAAACTTATCACTTTCAGCAACATATTTTGAAAAAAAGCTTCCCACCCTGAAAAATAGGTTTCAATATTAACATAAGAATTATAACTGTTACCAATACTGTCACTTATAAAGTATTGTGCACCCCAGAAATAAAATTGTATCGCAAATCGTGACATATTTGGCCTTTCCTTGATTGACCAAGAATAACCGGGCCGATCAGATATGCCGCAAAAGCCACTATGTACTATACCATTCGTGTGATCCACTGTGAAAATAATATCTACACAAGCATCCGGTATGATTAAAGATGGTTCAAATTCCTGTATAGACTTATCTGTCGTCGGTATTTTAGAGCCCCAATAGGATGAAATATACGGACATAGAAGGCTGCATGGTGAACTGTACGACATTACGTTTGATGCATTTTCTGATAAATAAGCCCCAGTAGCCTTATATAATAAGTGTAAATTTTCCATTATATGTTACCTTCTTCAAAGAGTTGGTTGCTATTAATTCAAGTAGCGGCTCAATAGCAACCAAGGGTTCTAATTTAGCATTGTTAATACTGCTAATTAATTATTATAACGTGTCTGATTTAATACTAGCATACAAAATACTACTTATCACTACTATAGATTATAATAGGTGTTGTTCTATTTTTCAATCTCGCCTTCCATAAATAGGCATTTTAACCCTCATGCATTTCGTAAATCTGCTGAATCCTTGTATGCCATTCCAAATTACAGTTATTGTGTTTCTTTCATACTCTCCTGATATTCCACATAATTCTCTATATACTTCTCCAGCCTACGTTCTTCTCCTATCAACCGATCATTCAGCTCACTCAGTTTAGCATAATCACTGGCAATTTCGGAGTTCTCCATCCATGCTTTTATCCTGTCAATCTCCTTCTCCGCCTCTTCAACCATCATTTCCAGCTTTCTCATTTCCCGCTTTTTCATCTCTAGTTTTCTCATTTCCTGCTTCTTACTGTCCTGCGTTTTTCTCCCCCACTCCTTTTCATTCAGAACCGCTTTTGGAGCGCTTGTCTGACCAACAAATTTAGCAGAAGCTTCACCTTCAACTGCTGCGAGCTTTCTTTCCGTATATTCCTGATATCCAAAAGGAAAATAATTCACTTTATCTTGTTCAAATATCAGCAGAGAATCTGATATTTTTTGTACAAAATACCGATCATGAGATACGAACAGAATGGTACCTTCATAGTTCATCAGCATCGTCTCCAGTGCCTCCTTTCCAACGATATCCATGTGATTTGTCGGCTCATCCAGAATCAGAAGATTTGGCCTTTTCTTCAGTATTTTTGCAAGACTTAAACGAACCTTTTCTCCTCCGGATAGCTGGCAAACCTTCTTATATACGGTATCCTGCGTAAATAAGAAGCTTCCAAGGGCAGAACGGGCCTCCGATAAGAGCATCTCCGGGAATTCTTCACAAAAATCCTCCAGTACAGTCCTATCATTCTCATTCTGTGCAAGTTGTTGGTCAAAATAACCCGGATCAATTTGAAATCCGTAGAAAAATGTTCCCCCCAGCTGATCCATTTTTCTCACCAGTGTTTTCATCAGAGTCGATTTTCCGCTCCCGTTTTCACCGATTACTGCAAGTCTTTGCCCCTTCTTTAGCTCAAAGCTCACCTCACATAGTGGTTTATCATAGCCAATAATTAGTCTGTTTACCCTTAGAACCTCCTGTCCCCCCTCATATTGCGGCTTAAATTCTGCACGGAAGGATTTAAGGTCGTATTTTTCCGGAGCTTGAACAAGATCCATGTGTTCAATCTGCTTCAGTTTGGATTTCGTCATAGCAACCTTTGTTGGGTGATGCTTGTATTTCTCGATTAATGCCGTCAGCCTTGTAATCTCCTTCTGCTGTTTATCCCAATTTGACCGTTTTTGTTTTACAAATGCCGAATAATTTCCCTGATATCGTGTCATTTTTCTTCGTTCGATTTCATAAGTAACATCGGCTATCTTATCTAGAAACATTCTATCATGAGAAATAATCACCACTGCTTTCGGATACTGCTTTAGATATCGTTCCAGCCATTCAATCGTGGGGAGATCCAGATGATTGGTAGGCTCATCTAAAAGCAGTATATCAGGCTTACATAACAGCAGCTTAATGAACGCCAGTTTCGTTCTTTGCCCACCGGAAAAGGTTTTTATGGGACGACTCAGATCCGTCAGGGCAAATCCAAACTTAGTAACAATGGTTTCCATCTCCGATTGATAGGTATAACCTCCCGCGAACTCGAGAAGCTCCAGTGTTTTTGAATAACGCTTCAACACCTCCTCCGATTGATCGGTTTCCATGCGGATGCATAGTTGTTCTAACTCTTTCTTTAACTCAAGTACATTTGCAAATGCCTTCATAAGCTCTTCTTCCACTGTTAACTCTTCATTATCAAAGCTAATCTGCTGCAAGAATCCAATGGTTGTATTACCCGCTTTGCTAATCCAGCTATCTTCATCGCTGTCCAGATTATCTAGTGGAAGCATTCCGGCAATCAACTTAAATAAAGTGGTTTTTCCACAACCGTTTCGACCAACAACTGCGATCTTCTCCGTATTTCTAATTTCAAAATTAATATGATCTAATATGGTTTCGGCTGCATATTTCACAAGTCCGTTATTGATTTGATAATTCATAGCTATCATCTTTCCTTTCTCTAAAACCTTCTGGTTAATAAATAAACTCTCTGTTTTTCCCATGGAGACACAAAACACACAAATGTCTTTACAGCTTTTGTTCTGTGCGCGAAGCTGTGCATCCTCCCGGAGGATTTATTTTCATAGGACGAACTTTCCTATAAAAGAAAAAAGTCGGATCAGGTTAGTGGCTGCAAACCTGTCCGACAGTTCTTGTATTATATTTCTTGTTCGAAAACCTTCCATTTCACTAATGATTTCCAACAAAAAAACTGCAGACAGACTAATGCTGTTGCAGTCACATATCAATGAATCAATCCTGATCACCGCTTCTTAAGCTAGGATGCCAAAATGAGGTACTCAAACTAATCCTCCTGAATAATATCAAGAGAACCAGTGAACATCGATTGGCATCAGCTATTTTTAAGAAATGAAACCTCCGAACAAAGCATAGCCGACTTTTTTCAATTGTAGCCTTTGCGCGGAGTTAAGTTTCACTGCTAACATCTTAGTAATTGGTTTCACAGAATTGTTCCTTTCTATCTTGTTTTTCTTTATTATATCATATATACTAAAAAACTCAAGTTAGGAAAAAATATGCTTTGGTAAAGATAAACAACAAAAAATGATTATCCTACAAACCCTGAGAAGTTTAGGATAATCATTTTTTTCAACAATTAGGGCTAGCATAGGTTTTATATCACAATATTATACATTAATTTATTTGCATTGCATCTATTAGTACATCCAATTCATTTTTGCTTATTACCTTAATTTCTTTCATAACACCCTTACTATTTCTTACCACCTGTAACATGATAGATTTTTTTGAAGTTACTCCTTCATTTAAGTAGAGGTAACCCCCGTCAACCAATGCTTCTACTTTTTTATTATTGTAAACCCAACATTGATATTTATCGCTGTAAGTTACTCCTAATCCCATATAATTCTTTAAAGTATCTGCATCGGAACCTCCACTTTCCACTGCAGTACTATTATCCTCTCCCTTAACAGCCACACCATCATTTCTTTGTTCAACCACGTCCGTATTTGAATTATAAATCCAAAAATCAACTTCTTCAAAACCTGTAAGTTCATAGTTTTTATCTCTGACAGCCTTAATTCCTATGGTACCAGTGGCATCTGTCAAACGTGTATATACATTCTTTTTCGTCTCATCCATAAAATAGCCGACTGTTTGCTTCTTGTAGATAAGTTTCCCCTTTTCTTTATCGTAGGAGAGTCCAAACTTTTTATATTCAGCGAACCGATCTGATTTAGCGATCTCTCCAGCCATTTTTGAATCAAATTCAGAACTATCATCAGCTTGCGTTGTAAAACTATAAGAAGCATCTTTACTGTATGCATTATTGTTCGCATTGTTTGTTTCTCCGCCTTTCTCTGCTGCCGCGAAAACGTTAGTAGAGGCCAGTATAGCTATTACCGACATGGTTATTCCTATTGCCGTCATTTTCTTATATTTCATAATTGATGCTATCCTTTCTTTAATCGCATTTTTTCCAAATCCGTTATAAACCACATTCATTCCTGCTTTTTTCTCAGCCAGGCCAATCAGGGTATATGCATAAATCTGCTTTTTGTTTTCACCTAGGATTGATATTACCTTTTCATCACAGGATAATTCCAAATCCCTGTTAAACAAAAAATACATAAGCCAGATAAGAGGATTAAACCAATGTATGCACAAGGCAACTACTGATAAGATTTTTAAGAGATTATCAAACCGCTTAATATGAACCAGTTCATGAGTCATAACGCATTCCAGTTGTTTCATGTCCGACAGATCCATTATGGTAGGCAGTATAATTCTTGGCACTAGAATACCAAAGGTGACGGGGGTGGCTATAAAATCCGCTGTCAATACCTTAATCTTTCTTCTCATTGGCTTATCCGCCAGCCAGTTGTTGATAAAACCAGAAGTATTCATTGGTATTGCTTCCTGGATTTTTTTGTATTCTTTTCTATACAAAAAAAGAAATATTCCCAAAAACAATACTGCTCCCACAAGCCAAACTATGGTTAGAATGGGAATCTCTGAATAGGAAATCCCAGTAGTTACAGATTCCGCGCTTTTAGCCACACCAGCCGCAGATGGGGTTATGATTTTTTGGCTGGTATAAAATACATCTTTATTGTCAGTTAATGCAGCTACCAGATTCGCTATACTGAATTTCAGGGGTATTGTAATTGGTAATAGTAACCGCACTAATACAATCTCCCATAGTATTACAAATGTTCTTTTTTTCAGAAGGTCAATCGACAGACAGCGCAGGAAAAAAGTACATAAAATTAGGATACTACCTGAAATACTCATTTCTAAAATATTCATTTTCCGCACCTCATTTTAATTTATCGATCATTTGTTTCAGCATTTTTATTTCGTCTTCCGATAAGTTTTTCTCATTGAGGAAAGCCGCAAAAAAGTTCAAATTAGAACCATCATACATTTTCTCAATTAGTTCCTTTGTTTCATATTTCTGTACCTTTGTCCTGCTTATGGCTGCTCTGCACATAAAATTAGGTTCTTCTCTTTCTATTGCACCCTTTTCAATGCATTTTTTGATAATTGTATATGTGGTATTCCGGTTCCATCCGATTTCTCCTTTCAGAAGTTTAGCAAGTTGTCCGGCCGTCATATCACCGTTTTTCCATAAAACCTCCATAACCTTTAATTCAGAATCAAATAATTTAATATCCATATAACCTCCATGTGTCATTATGAGTTAATATCTTTCGTCTGATGTTACTATTGCAATAGTCATCTTTAGTTTTAGACTATCACAATAGTCACCAGAAGTCAATGACTATTTTAATAGTCATTATATTTTTATATCCTAGTACTGTTATAATCATGTTATATTGCTTTTTATCATGCTTTTAAGTTTAAATTAACACTTAAAAATGCGGTTATAAATGTAAAGGTGACTCACTCCTTGACATCTATAACCGCTTTTCTTGGCTTTATATGAGTTTTAAGGCTATTTAAGTTGTACGAAGCCGTGTTTCATTCACTGTACATTCTCAGTCCGTGCTATGATTACTACCACCAGCTGATGCCATTACATTTTCTACCTCCACTACTTCCGGTGCATCAATCGTAATTTCTGCATTGTCTGCTATCTCATTGGGATCAGGATTCATCCCGCTAGACTTTTCTTCCTCCCACAAGGAATCATATTGCTTTTTCTCTTTCATTTCATTCATCATAGCTGCGTTTTTTGCAGACATATACATAACCATGCTGTATTCCATTAGTTTCTTTTCATCTGCCGGAGGCACTTTTCCTCCCTTGGCGATTCTTCTTGCAACCTCCACGATTTTTGCCATGTCCTTGGCTTGTTCCGCCATCACATCACCTTGTTGTCTGCCTATTTCTGCGTTATATAATCCAGAACGGATCTCCATGACCTGTTCCAAGAAATTATGGTATTCTTCACACTTTTCTGAAACGGTATTATAAGATAATTCAAGAGTTGCAGCCTCTTTTAAAAATTGATCCTTGCTATTCGGATCGTTCTTGCTCTTTTCCTCTAATGCCTTCTTTTTCTTCGCTAAAGACATCTTCTGATCCCAGTACTTTTCCATCTGTGCCGAATAAATCTTTCGTGCTTCCACTATTTTCATGCTACTACCTCCTCTTATTATCCCTATGAATTCTATCGCTCAATGAATATATCGTCATATATCCAGTAAATGTTAATCCATTTGGGATTTATAGGAGACTTGAATATACTGGTTCGTTACTTTCCACTGGTAATGCAAAACATTCGGAGTAGTTCTTTTTATCTGGTTTCATCAGTCTTTATCCCACCCATGGATTTCATCTATAATATGTGCTTATAAATTCATGGTTATCTCCATTTACCAGAGGCTCCTTGTTCGATACGATAAGCAGCTATTATAAATTCCAACTTATTCAAAGGTTAGTTTTTTATTCATAATCATTATGCCTCCGGTACCGGTGCTGAATGACTTTCCAATCCCCTTTTTGACTACATTTATATCATAACATGCGAACTGAGATGCCATTGACCATATTGGAAGGATAACGATCTTTCTATTTGTAACATAAGTAAAATCAAGGTAGAGCGTATCGTCTTTTAATACAGCGGTAAAGTGGGGATTCACATAATCAACTAGGTTTAGGTTATAGCTATTATCCCTGTAAAAAGGGTATTGATAATAAACATAAAGCATCTCTGAATCGATGGTTCTGGTTTCTTCGCCACTGTAATACATACTATTATTGTCACGACGCACAATGCTTTTGCTGACGGGTCTTATTATTTTATCATTCAGCACAATTCTTAGCTCACTCCCCTTGGGATATTCCGATACATCAAGGGGGATTTCCACCATTCTATTAGATATATTAGCATTTCCCTCGGAAAATGTTAATATGGAGGATGTACC
>JAEWMZ010000067.1 GCA_023392995.1 Bacillota bacterium | reverse complement strand
ACTACCATAAGAATTCCGTCCAGCATCGGCATATTAATAACGCCGCCAGTTTGTCTGGCAATCCCTCTAAAAGGCATATGATAAATTGACATAATCACCGTATTGGATAGATTTCGTTTTCCTCTCTTAATCAGATACCAGTTAAGAAAAATCAGGATGTGATAGGTCAATCGTGCTAACCAGCTTTTTGCATACTGACATTGGGATATAGAATCATTATAACCCAAAGGCTTCGTTTTATCCCACATGGGAGCCGGTACACGATGTCCCAGCAATCTTTCAAATTCACCGGTGCCGACATTACTTACCTGACCGGAATAATAGGATGGAAGCTGAGCTTTTTCATAGGGAGCAGGAGCCCCGGTTCCTTCTATTGTAATCGTAGTTACTAACCTGATATCCGCACTCGAAGCACCTATCATGATATCGTATTCTGCTGTTTCTATCTCCCAGCGATTCGTCTTCACATTAAAGTAGCGGAAGGTTTTATCATCAAAAGGTATCGTTACGGTCTTCCTCTGACCTGCATTAATAAATACCTTTGTGAAACCCTTTAATTCCTTTTCAGGTCTAAATATCTCCCTGGAACGGCACCTCACATAAAGCTGAGCCACTTCCATACCGGCAACCTTACCGGAATTCTTCAGATCAAAGGTAACTCCATATTGATCTACTTCAATATTGCTATATTCAAACTCCGTATAACTTAATCCGAAGCCAAAGGGAAATAAGACCGGTACCTTAGCCGTATCAAAATAGCGATATCCGATATATAACGCTTCCCTATATTCCACACTAACCTGTTTCCCTGGAAAATTGGAACAAGAGGGTGTATCCTCATAGTGAAGTGGGTAGGTCTCCGCTAACTTACCGGAGGGATTCACATCACCGGACAAAATTCTAAGAATTGCTCTGGCGCCCGCCTGACCGCCAAGATAACCATGCAGTAATCCCTTTACTTTATCAATCCAAGGCATCTCCACTGCACAGCCACAATGAAGAATTGCTATAATATTTTTATTGACTTCATATAAAGCGTTTAATAATTCAATCTGATTCTCCGGCAGTTTCATGTTACTTCGATCAACCCACTCGGCCTCCGTAACCTCATCCAACCCCATATAGAACAGAATGACATCTGCCTTCTTAGCAAGCTCACAAGCCTTCTCTATTTTTTTCTTATTCTTCTTCCCATAACGCTCAAAACCTGGTTCGTAACCGATACTAGTAATACCGGATTCATCAAAGCAGTTCAGTGTATGATCCAAAATCGTAGGATTTACAATAGATGAGCCAGAACCCTGATATCTGGCCTTCTTTGCAAAATCACCGATTACAGCTACCTTTTTATCATGGGAAAGGGGTAGAATATTTCCCTCGTTTTTTAATAACACGATGGCCTCTTCTGCCACCTTCTGCGATATTCTATGATGCTTTTCTATATCAAATTCTCTATGAGGCCTCTGATATACCTCTTCGGTTGTAAAAATCAAATCCAGAAGCCGATCCACACATTCATCCAATACTTCTTCTTTGATTCTGCCTTCTTTGATCGCATGTACAATTTCCCGGTCAGTTTCACCGGCAGTCGTAGGCATCTCCAACTCATTTCCTGCCACTAAACCTGCGATCCGGTCGTTGCTACCTCCCCAGTCTGTGATAACACAGCCTTTATACTCCCATTCTCCGCGCAGAATATCCTGCATAAGATGCATATGTTCATTGGTATAGGTTCCATTTAATTTATTACTGGAGGACATAATTGCTTTCGTACGCCCTTCCTTTACTGCGATTTCAAAGGCTGTAAGATAGATTTCCCTTAAGGTTCTCTCATCCACAACAGTATCAATAACTGCTCTTCTCTCTTCCTGATTGTTGGCACAAAAATGCTTCACACAAGCTGATATTCCATAGGATTGCACACCACGAATAAACCCGGCTGCCATCTTGCCGGCAAGATACGGATCTTCACTAAAATATTCAAAGTTTCTGCCGCAAAGGGGATTTCTCTTCATATTAACCCCTGGCCCCAACAATACATTTACTTTCTGCGCAATCGCTTCTTCCCCGAGATATTCTCCAACCCTCTCTCCCAGTTCTTCATTCCAGCTATTCGCCACTGTAGCAGCGGTAGGAAAACAAGTCGCAGGAATCCCTTCATTCAGTCCCAGCTGATCCGCTGCAACTGCCTGCTTTCGAATTCCATGGGGTCCGTCTGCCAGAAACATACTCGCAATTCCCAGATGCTCAATGTCCTGAGACTCCCAGAAATCCTTACCCGACATTAAGGATGCTTTTTCTTCTAAGGTCATTAACTCGATTAGTTCTTTATATTTCATATGCTTTCCTTTTTGTATTTTGGGCTGAAACTTATAAAGTATCACCGAAACACTTTCGATTTATATTATAAATGAATCATTATCTTCAATCAGAACATCATGTTATTTAGAACTATTATAATTCAAATATACAGTATCATCAAGTGTCAAATTCCCCTGTCAATAAATCGTTAATAAATTGTCAGCTGGCTATTGTACTATTGTGCCTCAGGAGTATCGGACTGCCTCAGCTGATGTACGCTTTCTTTCCTAACCGCGGTTTATATCATAAAGGATAGCCCACACAAGCTTCTTCTATAAGGAAAGCCCCCGTCCCATTCACCGGGATAGAGGCTTTCTCTTAGTGTAAACTTCTTATATTGAAAATACTATGCTTATTTTGATTGCTGCGACAACCATTCAAACAGAGTAACTGTTTTTCCCTTGATCTTATCCGTACACTCATTGTTTAATGCATAAATCCAGGAAAAGTGCCCCATATATTCATATGGCTGGTTAGAACCTGCTTTAAAATAGTTTCCCGTGGTATCAATAACCTTATCGAATAAGGAATAGTGTACATCCTTCGCTCCCGCTGCAACAAGACGAGTATAAGCCGCATTGGAGAAGTTATTCAACGGAATGGGGTTGTTGCTTTTGTCGAGTTTAAATTTATATTGAAAGGTCGTATAATCAATAGAACCTTCGTAGATCGCAACTACGGGATCATTTTTAGCATGTGTAAACCAGATCGGTACCTTTTTTATACGATCAATCATAGCATCTGTAATAAAGGAATTATCATAGGCCTCGCAAATCGGAAAAGCTGCCGCAAAATAATCCGGATAAGAGAAAAGCATATTCATGGTCATATAACCGCCATTGGAGCATCCACCGATATAAATTCTATCTTGATCGATTTCAGGATGTGCTTTTACAAATTGATCAATAAGACCTTTTAGCGTCTTCGTATAAAAAGAGCTTCCTTTGCTGTCAGGTACTGTATTATTATAGGTTCCTTTTCCGTCATAGTCCATCCACATAGTAGGAGCCTGAGGCACTAAGATGTATGCACCTGTGGTTCCGAAATAGGATTGAATCTTACTGCTCGCTAAATTCACCACCTTATTACCAATCAAAGCAATGGAGGGATCACTTCCGCCTTCCCCTGCACCATGAAGCCAGATAATCAGTGGGTTGGAATCTTTCTTTTTTGATGCCTGATCTGGTGTAAACGACGCGTACTTTAAGGTGATACCTCCTTGTGTATAGGAGCCCTTTTGATTGAACTGATCCGCAAGTAACGTAGCATTCCCATTCCTATCGTCTTTTCCTGTGGTAGTCATAGATATTTTTTTGCCATCCGTTGTCTGTAAATTAGCTTTCTCTGTTAACGAAATGAGATACGTTGTATCTACGTATATATTCTTTCCAGTGGCATCGCTGGCAAAGGGAGAGCCCTGAGTAAGCTCCGGCCCAACTTGCAGCTCCAAGGCAACATACTTCCCCTTTGCAGATTTCTTTCCTGCTTTATCACAGGTATAAGCACTGGTTACTGTTCTTTCCTTTATCTCATCCCGATCCACCATTGCTCCGGTTACATAATCAAGACTGGAATAAATTCTTTCTGATGATACACGAAAGGTATTTGTGGTTACTGTAGCGCTGTTGATGTTAACTCCCATATTTAATATTACTTTTGTAATTGCAGGTCCCCAATCAAATGCTTCTGTTACTGTAGTGTAGGTCACCGAGTTCAGATTAACTGTCTTGTTTTGTTTCTGCTGACTGTTATTTACAGCCCCATAAACGTTACTACTTGGATAAAGTGCTGAGGTAACAACGAAAAACATAGATAATAATACTGCTAATAATTTCTTCATACCCTATTCTCTCCTTAGATTCATTTTATTTTTTATCATAAATCTAAACCTTTAACCCCTTTTCTTCCCCATAAGCTCCAAATTCATCTAACTATTATTATCCTACAGAAGAAACTGTGTTTTACTCTGCGTCGGGCTCCTGTTTAAAAATAATTTTAAAGATCGGGAAGAACACCCAGAATGAGATCGCGCTATTGATGATCATTGTTATAAAATCTGCTAATGTTTCTCCAAAGGTACCCATGTTAAAGGTATTCATCAACAGGTTGTAAATCGGTGCCTTGTAAAGTCCCTGCAAAGCTGCTGCTCCGATGGAAATCAAAATGTAAGCCACCACATACCAAAATGCAGCCTTCCAGATATTGCTGTTCGATTTAAAGGTTATATTCCTTTGGGCGAAGAAATTAATAATCTGGGCAATTGCAAGGGTAATCTGAACGGCCAGGAAATATGCCAATCCACCGCCGCCACCGGAGGCTATTGTACCGGCTGCATAGTTAAATACAAAATAATCACTTCCATCAAAGTTTTTACCGATCTGAAATATCTGAAAGTTCGTACCGACTAAATTCGTGTATTCAAATGCATTCTTCAGCAATGGCATTAATACCATCTGTAATACGGTAATTCCATTGCTCAGCACAAAAAATACCAGGAACTGAGCCGCATTCGGGTGCTTTGTCTTAAAATTACTCCAAATATTTGTGATCCCTGAAAATGCACCCTTCTTTTTTACATCTGTTTTACTCATCTTTATCTCCATTTCTATCTCATACAAGGTTAACTATTGCATAACTCATAACCTTGTACTAGCACTTAACAGGTATTGCACCCCTATTCTTTTGCTTATACAATTCTTTTGCTTATGCTACTGTTTTACTTTTGCTGCTCTTTTACTTCTGCTGCTCTTTTACTTCTGCTGCTCTTTTGCTTTTGCTGCTCTTTTCTTCGCTGAATTCGCTTTCAGGAAATGATTTAATCCTTGAAAGAAATGACCATTCACCATAAGTAACAGACCATCCACCATTGGCAGAGTTATCATACCTCCGGTCATTCTGGATACACCTCGAAAAGGCATATGATAAACAGACATCATAATCAAATTCGATAAATCGCGCTTCCCAATTTTCTTTAGGAAGTTATATGCAAATTGAATCATATGATAAGCAAACCGCGCTACCCAGCTCTTCGCATACTGGCATTGGGCAATGGTATCATTATAACCAAGAGGCTTGCTACGATCCCAGGTTGAAGCCGGAGCCTTATGTCCGAGCAGTGCTTCAAATTCTTCCTTACTTACTTGGTTTGCTCTGCCATTGTAATAGGACGGCAGCTGTTTCTTTTCATAGGGAATCGGTGCCTGGGAACCGGTAATTGCTACCATAGCCTGCAAGCGAATGTCGGCACTGGACGCACCTACCATAATCACATACTCCGCGGTTTCTATCTCCCATCCCTTGGTCACAACATTATAGTAGCGGAAGGCTTTATCATCGAGGTTTAATGTAACTTCCTTCGTCTCTCCCGGCTGCATCCAAATCTTGGCAAAGCCCTTCAATTCCTTTCGGGGACGGAAGATCTGCTCTGACTTACAGCCAATATACAGCTGAGCCACTTCCTGTCCGGCTGTCTTCCCTGTATTCGTAATCTGGAAGGTTACTTTTTTATCATCAACCATTAGATTGGAGTATGCAAAGGAAGTATAGCTGAGTCCATAGCCAAAGGGGAATTGTACCGGTATCTGTGCCGTATCGTAATAACGATAGCCGATGTAGATGCCTTCCCGGTATTCCACACTTACCTCTTTTCCCGGGAAATTGTAAAAAGAAGGAGTATCCTTATATTGCAGTGGATATGTCTCTGCCAGTTTCCCGGAAGGGTTCACCTCTCCGTCTAATACTCTAAGAATTGCCTTTGCACCAGCCTGACCGCTTAAGCTTGCATGAAGCAGACCTTTCACCTTGCTGATCCACGGCAGTTCGATTGCTGAACCGCAGGAAAGCACCACAACAATATTGGGATTCACCTGATGCAGCGCGAAAAGCAGCTCGATCTGATTCTTCGGGATGCTCATATCCTGACGGTCAAGCCCTTCCGCTTCTGTCACCTCATCAAGGCCGATATACAATAGTACGACTTCTGCCTTTTTTGCCAATTCACAGGCTCTCGCCACCATTCCTTTGTTTTTCTTGCCATAACGGTCATACCCCTGCTCGTATCCAACACTATCAATACCAAAGCTCTTAAGATTATCCAAGGTATTCTCCAAAAAGGTCGGATTAACGATGGAAGACCCAGCTCCCTGATATCTCGGCACTTTAGCAAAATCTCCTACGATTGCAGCCTTCACACCCTTTTTCAGAGGCAAAATATGATCTTCATTCTTCAGTAGAACAATGGACTCTTCTGCCGCCTTCTGGGCAACTTCATGGGCTTGCTTCTTGTCAAATTCCTTATGACTTTTCTTAAAGACTTCTTCTGTAGAGAAGATCAATTCCAGCAAACGGTCAACACATTCATCGAGTACCTCTTCCTTTATGGTTCCCTGTTTAATTGCCTGAATTATTTCTTCGTTCGTCTCACCACCATTGGTAGGCATCTCCAGCTCATTCCCCGCTAAAAGTCCTGCCACACGGTCATTGCTGCCGCCCCAGTCAGTGATAACACAACCGTTATATCCCCATTCTTCACGAAGAATCTCCTTCATCAGATGCTGATTTTCATTGGTATAGATGCCATTCAAGCGGTTGTAGGAAGACATGACGGACTTTGTTCCGCCTTCCTTGATTGCAATTTCAAAGGCGGTCAGATAAATTTCCCGAAGCGTTCTCTCATCTACAATCGTGTCAATCACCATACGTCGTTCTTCCTGATTATTTACGCAAAAATGCTTCACACAGGCTGATATCCCCTTACTTTGAATTCCTTGGATATAGGCTGCTGCCATCTTCCCCGCAAGATAAGGATCTTCACTAAAGTACTCAAAGTTTCTGCCGCATAGGGGATTTCTCTTCATGTTAATGCCGGGTCCTAGCAGAACATTTACTTTTTGAGCAACAGCCTCTTCACCCAGGCTTTCTCCGATCATCCTGCCAAGCTCTTCATTCCAGCTATTGGCTACGGTAACCGCAGTAGGATAACAGGTTGCAGGTATGCTGGCATTCAGTCCCAAATGATCCGCTGCCGCTGCCTGCTTACGAATTCCATGGGGACCGTCGGCTAAAAACATATTCTTAATTCCAAGTCGTTCTATATCCTGTGATTGCCAGAAATCCTTACCTGACATCAACGATGCTTTTTCTTCTAATGTCATTCTGCTAATTAATTCTTTATACTTCATCTGTTCTTCCTTTTTTCATTGTGAATGAATTTGGTAATTGCGAAACTTAGAAACTTAAGTTATGTATACACAACTATATTGTTTCTCAATTGCCTATATGAATGAAATTCAGCCCAGAAGACTTTCATTCATGATTCAATAACTGTCATTCGACCGAAAGGTCGCTGGGTGCAGGATGTGAAAATTGGTTTTATTTTCACAATAGGGCTGTTGCAATCCTTTTATATTCCGTTTTGCAACAGCCCTAGGTGTCTCTAAAAA
Source organism: Bacillota bacterium (assembly GCA_023392995.1). Taxonomy (GTDB): domain Bacteria; phylum Bacillota; class Clostridia; order Lachnospirales; family Lachnospiraceae; genus Mobilitalea. The sequence goes on along the minus strand of JAEWMZ010000067.1, from coordinate 9,045 downwards.
CTGTTTGCACCAAACTGAAGTTAACATTCAGAAGGGAGCAGTAAGTTTTTTAGACACTCATAAATTAAAACTTTATTAACTATGATTTATTAATTACGCTTTATTAATTACGCTTTATTTTTACGAACTCGAATGATAACCCATGAGATACCCGCAAGGAGGAATAATGCAACCAAAATGTCTGCTGCAATTAATGCCTTTTCCCAGGTTGCCATGGTATAGGAGATCATGGTGCCTGGAACAATACCGTTCATTGCGTTGCTGTTTACAACTGCATATAAAATATTATGTGCAGATTTTCTAAGGTTTGTAACTGCAGTTGCACTGGTGCTATCTTCAATTGTCTTCATGGATTCAAAGGTTAACATCAAGTCAGAACCAGCTTTGATACCCTGATCTACAACCATGTAAGGATACAGGTTGAAGTCCGTAATAACAATACCATCAAAGCCCCATTCATCGCGAAGTACATTCTGCAATAATGCTGTGGAACCGCCTGCCCAGGTTGCTCCGATACGGTTAAAGGAACTCATAACTGCGGTACAGCCAGGAACTTCCTTCTCAGCCATTGTGCCATTTTCATCTGCAATATACTTCAGAGTAGCAGTTGCAGTTTTTATTGAAATCTCGAAAGGCTTCATATAGATCTCACGAATAGCCTGTTCATTTGCCCAGGTGGATACACCGTTATTCACACGGTTCGTCTCCTGGTCATTTAATGCAAAATGCTTAATGTAAGCATAGACACCCTTGCTAGCTGCGCCGGATACTACTGATGCACCAATTTTTCCGCCAAGGACACCATCTTCGGAATAGTATTCAAAGTTACGTCCTGCAAATGGTGAACGATGTGTATTCATTGCCGGAGCATACCAACCGTTTACTTTATTCGCAAGTGCTTCATTACCAACCATCTTGCCCATCTCATATGCGATATCTTCATTGAAGGTAGATGCAATTACTACTGCGGAAGGATATGCAGTACAGCTCATTGCAGTCATAAAGGAGCTGATACCAGCAGGACCGTCTAAGTCAACTGCAGCAGGCTTACCAACGGAATCAATTGCTGCTGAGTTATAAGCACCATTAATTACAACCTTGATTATGTCTTCCGGCTTTAACTGATCTAATAATAAATCCCAGGAGGAATCATTGTAATCCACACCACGAAGATCGATTAACTGAAGACCATTGCTTGCTCCGGTTGTAGGCATAACTGCATTTGGATCTTCGTTATCAGCTGCCACATACTTGGCAAATCCAGCTAAGATTGCATCATTTGCTGTCTTATCAGCATCCGTAGGAGCTGTCGGGAAGGTTCCTGCAAAATCAGCTCTTGACATATTTGTAATTAAGCCTTCCTGCGCTGTATCGGTGAATAATGCATTTACATCGTCAAATTGATTTGTTACAGCTGTTTGATCGGATGCTCTGTGATTTTCACCGCTGTAGGTAATTGTCTTATCAACTGTGTATTTCATTGCTTCTGTTCCCTCTTTTACATTATGGGAATCCGTCTGAATTGTAATATCATAATCACCTGCTTCAAGAACATATGCTTTTGCATTCTTATAATCATAGGATGCCATATCCTCTACTGCAAGCGTTAGTGTTACAGTCTCTGATGCACCTGGTTCCAGTAAACCGGTCTTTGCGAAATCACCAAGCACCACTTCAGATTTCTCAATGCCGCCCTTGGTATAAGGAGCGGAATAATACATTTGAACAACATCCTTACCGGCTGTAGCACCTGTATTCGTTACCTTAACATCGACAGAGATTTCACCCTCTGTATTACCTAACTTCTTGTCAGTAATCTCCCAGTCAAAGCTGGTATAGCTAAGGCCATAACCGAAGGGATATACCACTGCCTCGTCATAATTAATAAAGCCTTCTGCCGCTGCTGTCTCATAATATCTGTATCCGATGTAGATACCTTCTTCATACTGAACAAAGTATCCATTACCGAAGGAATTTGCTTCACTGATGTTATTATACTGATTAAATCCAAAATTTAAAAAGGTTGGGTCTTTTGTAAAATCAGCTGCATAGATATCAGCAGTACGTCCGGAAGGATTAATCGTACCATTTAATACCTGACCTACAGCATTAAAACCTGTCTGTCCGGGAGATCCTACCCAAAGAACAGCATCTACATTCTCATCTGCTTCCAGAACTCCAAGTTCCATTGGAGTGCTGGCATTAATTACAACAATTACGTTTTCAAAGTTTGCTTCTGCAAGCGCTAATAACTGCTTTTCATCATAATTTAATTCAAGCTGGTGCTGTCCTGCCTCGTAATGCTCATCCCAGCCTTCCATGCTTTGTGCAAGATCGCCGCCTTCACCGCCGCCACGGCCAAGCATAATGATGGCTGCGTCACCGTAAGCTGCGAAGCTTGAAATTGCCTCTGCTGTATAATTTTCCACCGGCATTTCACCAATCTGATACTGGGATGCCTCCGGCTTATCCATTACTATGTTAGCCTTAGGATGATCATATACTCTATCCTGTCCGCCGAATGCATTATCCTTTAAAGTAAAGGAAGAGTATCCTGACAGAATATCATAAACTGTATTATTTATTTCAAAATTAGCATTTTCCAGACCTGTCTTAAAATCAACAACGGTATCTAATTTAACAGAACCGGAACCGGAGCCGCCGTATACCGGGTCTGCCGCATCACGTCCTAAAATTGTAACCTTTGCTTTGCTGTCAGCTGAGGTAGTTAACGGCAGTGCACCGTTATTCTTCATCAGGACAATACCTTCACCTTCAATGGTAGCACAAAAATCATTCGCTTTTGACGCCACTTCTTCCGCCGAAGCATAATCCATCTTGTTGTATTCACTATCCCAATCCTCAGTACCTTCGGTCTTGGTAATTACAATATCGCCTTTTCCAAGGTATAAGTCCACATAACCGCTGAAAATATTCATAAGAATATTCACAACCAAGGTAAGTACTAAAACAACGGACATGATTGATATCCAGATTGCTTTAAACTTCTTGTTACTCATCTTTCTTTTTTCCATAATCTCCATTTTCCTCCATCCATAATGCTTAACGTGTCAAAACCCACACTTACGATCCTTTTCCGCAAGGTCATAGGTTGCCGTATGTGAAAATTGTTTTATTTCCACACCATATCTGACAATTCAATATGCTCTCTCAAAAAATCACGCACTACCCTCCATTGCTTTATATTTTTTCAGAAATGATGTTTTCATATTCCTTTTGTATGAAAACATCACTCTTGCAATAGTAATACTATCATAAAAGTACAATTTGACCAATCAACTAAAAGTTCGGGGGGTATAAACTAAAAGTTGCATGTCGAACTTTCATAACATGGATGTAATTGCATATTAGTGACAATTCCACCGTATGTCGCAGGGTATCGGATGTGAACATGCTTCATAACCACATCAATATCCAACATCGCAACATGGACAACCCCCTTTTCTTTTGATAAAATATACATACGAGATATTTTAGAAGAAAGAAAGGTGCGTTTCTATGCCAGCTGAAGTAACCTATACGAATTCTGCCCGTTACAAATGCCTTGAATATTTGAAAAAAGCCTCTCTGGAGCTGTATCTTTGCTATTGCGGATCTGAAATCTGTTCCTCTGGTCACTTTTATGGGCCGACCATCCGAACAGAATATTTACTTCATATCGTCCTTAGTGGTAAGGGTATTTATAAAGTGGGCAGCAAAACCTATGAGATCGGTCCAGGTACTGCTTTTTTAATCTATCCTGGTGTTTCCACCTACTATGAAGCCAGTGTTGAAGATCCCTGGACCTATATCTGGGTAGGTTTTAATGGTATGAAGGCGGAATCCGCTTTGAAGCACGCTCATTTTTCCACCGATAACCATGTTGTTCCTATTCAAAATGTTGAACCCTTTGTCAACTCCGTGAACAACATGCTCAACTCCAGTCAGCTGACCTATGCTAACGATCTTGCAAGGGAGGGCTATTTATACCAGTTTGTCTCCTCTCTCATTCAGGATCAACAAAGTCAGGTGAAGCAGGAAGAAATTCACGATTATTCTTACCAGGTCTATGTGGATCATACGTTAGAGTACATTGAACACAATTATCAAAAAAATATTAAGGTTCAGAATATTGCCCATTATATTGGTATCAATCGTTCCTACTTAACCAATTGTTTTAAAAGTGTCCTGAATATGTCACCGCAGGAATATATCCTTAATTATCGTATGAATCAAGCTGGTCTGCTCCTAAAAAACACGAATCTCCCAATCAATGAGATAGCTAATCAGGTTGGTTATGATGATGCACTGAATTTTTCAAAGTCCTTTAAAAAAGTATATGGAATTAATCCTACCAGCTTTCGAAATTCCATTGATAATTTGATTACCTTATCTTCAAAAAAAGCATAATAAAAGCAGCTCCCGGAATTCAAGATTTTCTTGTCATTTTCGGGAGCTGCTCTTTATTAAGACTATATTATTGCTAAAAGTCACTTTATTACTTCTATGCTAACACTTTAATTCCAACAATTATCACAGTATTGCTGCTACATATTACTTTCGTACCGCTAAACTACCTTTTATTTTACTATATTGACTCTATCATGATACAATTCTTTCAGTATATTCCAATGCTAAGACTCACACCGGATAATTTCGTACTGAAAAGCCTCATAATCACCCCAAGGTATCGGAAGAATCATTCCTGCGTTCATTAATGCATTTCCGGAATAAATTTCATCCTTCCCTCCGATCCGATAAAGCGCCTCTCCTTCCAAACCGCGAAGCCGAACCTTGTGAAAATTAGAGTTGCCATGACTTTGATGAAATACTACTGTGACGATACTTTTTGCTTTATCCCCAGATACCATCTGCCAGGATGTAAAATCTTCATGCTCATAGGGACTGGTAAGTCTATAGTAATCCCCAGTGTTAATCAATTCATAGTTTCTCTTATAGACTTCAATCTGCTCTCTAATCTCCGTTTTCTCTTCCGGTGAAAGCTTACTGACATCCATCTCATATCCGAAGGTTCCCGCCATCGCAACTGCCCCTCTGGTATGCAAAGGTGTCCATCGTCCCGTCTGGTGGTTGGGGACTGCTGACACATGGCTTCCAACCGCACAGATCGGGTAACCAAAGGAGGTTCCATATTGAATCTTTAACCGGTCATAGGCATCCGTATTATCAGAACACCAAATCTGGGGAACGTAATAAAGCATCCCTGCATCAAAGCGGCCTCCGCCGCTGGAGCATCCTTCAAATAATACCTGTGGATAATCTCCGGTCAACCGTTCCAATAACTCATATAAGCCTAAGATGTAATCGTGAAATACCTTCCCCTGATGCTTTGCTTCTTTCCAGGCAGACCAGGCTTCGACAATACTTCGGTTAAAATCCCATTTGATGTATTCCACATTGGAGCTGTTAATAATTGCTGCAATGGAGTCATAGATATAGTCTCTGACATCCGTTCTTGTTAAATCCAGCACCAGCTGATAACGGCCTCTGGTCACCGGTCTGCCCGGTATATGCAGGCACCAGTCCGGATGCTTGCGATAGAGGTCGCTATCCTCACTGACCATCTCAGGTTCAAACCATATTCCAAACTTGCAGCCTGCGGCATTGACCCGGTCAGTTAATTCCTTCAAGCTTGATCCCAGCTTCTGCGTATTAGGCACCCAGTCACCGAGGCCGGACAAGTCATTATCACGCTTTCCAAACCAGCCATCATCCATTACCAGCATCTCAATACCCAGCTGCGCGGATTCCTCGGCAATCTGCACCAGCTTATCCGTATTAAAATCAAAGTAGGTTGCCTCCCAATTATTAATTAAAATCGGCCTTCTTGCATGTTGATACCTTCCCCGGCAGAGATTATTGCGGTACAGCTTGTGATAATTTTGAGATAATCGTTCCAGTCCTTCGCAAGAGTAGCTCACCGCGATCTCCGGTGTTACAAAAGCTTCCCCCGGTTTCACTTCATAGCGGAAAAAACCGGAATTTATCCCCATAGCAAGCCTCGTCTGTCCAATCTGATCAACCTCCGCCTGAAAAAGAAAATTGCCACTGTATAACAAGGAAAATCCATAGCATTCGCCTTGTGTTTCGGATGCCTGCCGATCTGCCATAATCACAAACGGATTATGCTGCAGGCTGCTTGCCCCCCGCATGCTTTCGATGGATAATCTGGCATGCCCCAGCCGCGTCCTTTCATATTCCCGTTCCATACTATGCTTTCCGTAAAAATGGATGATATCATAGTGCTTATCAGGATAATCAAAGCAAGCCGACATTGCCTTAGTAAGCTCAATGGGTTCACTTCCCTGGTTTCGAATTACTGCTGCCCGGGTTATGGTATCGTATTTCTCAACTACCCCATAATGCAAATCCACCTCAACCTTAGTTACCTGATCCTGGCAGGTGATAATCAAGGTCTGCATCGGCGTTTCCTCCGTCTGATAGATTGCCGGAAGTTTATCCAGGGTATATTTCCCCTCATAAATTCGATGGGATACATAGCGCAAATCCACTGCACAGCTGCCATCTCCATTGATAACCTCAAGACAGGGGACACGAAAATCTCCTGTACCAAAGGTGGAGTATTCCTGAAGCTGGGTATCCAGGGAAAAGCTGCGGTCAAGACCTGCTTCATTCGGATTTCCGCAAAAGCTTCTCTCCTTCGTCTGAATCAAATAATCAAGATTGCTCTCCACCTTACCTCCGTAGTAGAGATGCAGCAGAGTATTATGGGGTCCTATCTTGATGTGATAGGATGAATGTTCTGTCAATAACTGAAAGGTTTTGTTTTGTTCTATAAATTTAATTGCCAATGATGCTTCCTCCTGATCTGCTTTCGTTCGTATCTAAACTGCTACAATTTACCACCGCTTGTGGCTATCCCTTCGATAAACTGTTTCTGGAACAGGATATAGATCAGCAGCATCGGCCAGATTGCCAATACGGAAGCCGCCATCAGCTCCGGATAATTCACTGAATATGCGCTTTGAATCTTTGCCAGCGCGGAGGACAAAGTGGCTGCACTTGTCTTGGTATTTACAATCAAAGGCCACATTAAATCCTTAAAGGCAAACAGTGCGGTAAAGATCGATAATGCAACCAAGCCGGATTTCGTCAGTGGAAGCATGATTTTCCAAAAGGTCTTCCAAATATTACAGCCATCCAATCTCGCAGATTCCTCCAACTCTTTGGGCAGCCCCATAAAAAACTGTCTTAAGAGAAAAGTACCAAAGGCACTAACGAGTCCCGGAAACAAGAGCGCAAAAATCGAATTCTGCATATGTAGATAATCAATCATTAAGTATTGGGGAATAATAAAAATCTGTACCGGCACCATCATTTGAAATAATACAAGTCCGAACAGAAAATCCTTCCCCGGAAAGTTTAATCTGGCAAAGGCATAAGCCGCCATTGCCGAAAAAAGCACTGCGCACGCCACCCTTAATATAATCATTAAAAAGGTATTCATGTACAACCTGATAAAATCATTGTTTTTCCATACCTCTACAAAATTCTGCCATTGCAGGGAATGGGGGAATATAACATAGGGATTCATCGACGTAGATTCTGTTACTGTTTTTAAGGAGGTTAATACCATCCATAAAAAGGGAAACACCATAATTACTGCTCCTAAAATCAGAATTAGGTGTAACAATGTATATTGAACGAATTTCTTATTTTTCATAATTATAAGCCTCCATGAAACGACTGTTACATATACTTAACCCACTTTTTCTGAGCTTTCATTTGTATCACCGTAATAATCATAATAATTGCCAAAAGTAATACAACAATTGCTGATCCATAGCCTTTATTCGTATATTTGAAAGAATTATTGTAGAATAAGTAAACCAGAGAAACAGTACTGTTATAGGCCGGATTGGCAACATCAATCATCATATAGATAACATCAAAAACCTGCAATGCTGTTATAATACTGGTAACCGCTACGAAGAACAGGGTGGGTGATACCAGTGGGAGTGTAATTTTAAAGAATTGTACGAAACCGTTTGCCCCATCGATATCACTGGCCTCATAAAAATCCTTTGGAATCTCCTGCAAGCCTGCCAGCAGAATAACCATACAATAGCCAATGGAACTCCAGATGCCAATTACTCCAATTGAGTAGATTGCAATATCCGGGTTTTCCGTCCATTTTACTCCGTTAAGACCAAGGCTGGTGAGGGCGTGATTAATAAAGCCAAAATTATAGTTATACAGCCAGTTCCAAACCATGGTAATTGCTGCCGGAGCCGCCACCATGGGAATAAAATATATGGTTCGGTAAAGACCTTTGCCCCGAAGCTTTTTGTTCAGCGCCACGGCAATCAAAAGTGCGATTGCAATTGCTAAGGGCACTACAACTATTGTGTAAACAAGGGTATTCCTTACCGCGTACCAGGTTTGAAGATCAGAAAACATTTTCTCATAATTCTTAAACCCGACATATATATTGCCCTTTCCAAAAGCACCGCTTTTGAAGAAGCTTAAATAGATGGTCTGTATGATTGGAATGATGTTTAAAATAACCAGACCAAGGATCGTCGGCGCAATCATTATATAGGCCCATTTCCATTCATTCAGCACATTTTTTGGTATTTTTCTTTTTGTCTTGCCAGACATATTATCCTCCCCCTTCCAATCCGTATAACCTACAACAAACATTATCATTTACTGACTTTACAGCCAGCTGTTGCAATGCTCTTTTTTCTGCAATGAAATAATACGGGCTGTTGCACAATGTATTATAAGATCTAACATACGGTAACAGCCCTTACTATTTATATCCGCAGAGTAACTTACGAAAAACTGAATTTGGATTTTATTGTTCCTGTGCTATTGCGTCGTTCATCATGTTTGCAACATTCTTGCAGGCTCCGGCTACATCTCCGCCGTTGGTGTAAACATCAGTTAAAAGCTCATATGCTTTATCTTCCCAGGCACTGGTTTGATTCGTATAAGGTCTGATCTGTGCATAGGATACCATATCCAGATAGGATTTTACATTAAACATTGGATAAGCTG
>JAEWMZ010000035.1 GCA_023392995.1 Bacillota bacterium | reverse complement strand
AATCCATCGTCTTATCTCTGAGGTTATGGAATCCGCTTCTTCAATATCGGATTCAAATTGGGTGAAATGAATTGGCTCACCCTCCTCATTATCCGTCCAGAGAGACTTGTCCTTTCGACCTTGATTGTTACAGATTACCTCATTGGCGGCACCCAGGATATTCTTTGTGGAACGATAATTTTGCTCCAGCTTAATGACATTTGTATTCGGAAAGGCGTGCTCAAAATTTAAAATATTATATATATTAGCTCCTCGGAATTTGTAGATGGACTGATCGTCATCGCCTACAACACAGAGATTGTACTCCCGATCACCATATTCATTAATCCCGGAGGACAGCAGATGGATGAAACGGAATTGTACCGTATTGGTATCCTGATACTCGTCCACCATGATATAACGAAAGCGGTTCTGATAGTAGCTAAGAGCCTCCTTGTTACACTGAAACAGCTCTACTGTTTTACAGATGAGATCGTCAAAGTCCATGGCATTGCTGGCCTTCAGACGTTTTTGGTATTCGGTATAGGCCTTTGCATATTTGCTTCTGGTGAGATCGCCCTGGGCCGTTCGTTCAAATTCTTCCGGCGTAATCATCTCGTCCTTTGCCTTTGAGATTACCGATAAGATACTTCGTTCATTCATCTTCTTCGTATCAATATTTAAATACTTACAGATTTCTCTCATTAAGGTCTTGGTATCATCCGTATCATAGATAGTAAAGCTGCGGCTATAGCCGATAGTATCTGCAAAACGTCTAAGGATTCGAACACAAGTGGAATGAAAGGTACTGACCCAGATATCCTCGGAGCCAAAGCCAACAATGCGATCCACACGTTCCCGCATCTCCTTGGCAGCTTTATTCGTAAAGGTAATTGCAAGGATGTTCCAGGGATTCACACCGCGTTCTTCAATAAGATAAGCGATTCGATGGGTTAGAACTCTGGTTTTTCCCGATCCGGCACCGGCAAGAATCAACAGAGGGCCTTTGTCATGGAGAACAGCTCGTTTTTGTTCGGGGTTTAATTTATCATAAATACTCATATCAATATGTACCTGCCTGTCTTAAATAATCTGTCTGCTTTGCTTTACATAAAGGATGCAAACATATGTTTATATTCATTATAGCATGTAGGCACAGTAGATTCAATCCTGCATTTCCCATGAGCTGTCAGACTTTAGAAGGAGCAGCCGTATATTATAGAACTTTTGTGGTTCCGATTAAAGATTCCCGGCCGGACTCTGAAAATTTATTGGCAATCATATCATTATTTTTGCTTTGACATCTAGTTTCTATTACTATATAATGTAATAGAGGTGATTATATTGGATATGACGAAAGAAGAGTATATCAGGAGCTTGATTGACAGCTTGAAGGACGTAAAATACATTATGCCGGATGATATACCAAATATAGATTTATATATGGATCAGGTTACGACCTTCATGGACGAGCATCTGAAATCCTCAAAACGTTATACAGAGGATAAGCTGCTGACCAAGACGATGATAAATAACTACACAAAGAATGAATTGTTGCCTCCGCCTGCGAAGAAGAAGTATACGAAGGAGCACATGTTCCTTTTGATTTTTATTTATTATTTTAAGAATATCTTATCCATTAATGACATTCAGAGTATTTTTAATCCTTTAACGGAGCGTTATTATGGCAAGGATTCCAGTGTTAGACTGGAAGATATCTATGAAGAAATCTTTCGTCTGGAAAAAGAGCAGACAGATGCTCTTACGAAGGATATGATTCGTAAAATGATGAAAGCAAAGGAATCCTTTGCAGAGGTTACTGACGAAGAAGATCAGGACTTTCTTACGACCTTCTCCTTTATCAGTATGCTTTGCTTTGATGTATACATGAGAAAGCATATGATTGAAAAAATGATTGATGATTCCTTAATCAGCAGTAAGCCAAGGAAAGGGAATGCAGGTCAAAAGGATCAGGTGAATAAGGCAGAAGTAAAGCCAGATCCTAAAATGAATAAAGAAGCAATGAAGAAGCCGGAAGCGAAGAAATAGAATGCCAGGTTGGTATAAATAATTTCATAGTAATATAAAACAGAATCAGCAAGCTTATTCGCTTGTCATGTGGAAAGAAGCTCATAGCAGCCGCGGCTGTTATGAGCTTCTTTCCGATAATAAGTACTTTTATTTATGTTCTTTTATCCTTCTTAAGTTATCATATCTTTATTGGGTTTCTGTCTGCTCTAAGTCTTCCTCTGACATTCTGGAAAATACCATATCATATCCATCATTGCCATAATTCAAGGAACGGTTAACACGACTGATGGTAGCAGTAGAAGCCCCAGTCTTTTCCGCAATCTCAAGATAAGTATTATGATTACGAAGCATCTTAGCCACTTCAAATCGCTGTGATAAAGAAAGCAATTCATTAACAGTGCATATATCTTCAAAAAAAGTATAACATTCCTCCGAATTTTTTAAGCTTAAAATTGCTTCAAATAAATGATCGACAGCAGTAGTTCTGATGTTCTTACTCATCGGCAGGACTCCTTTCATCTGTTTGTTATTTAAGGTAATTGCGAAACTCAGAAGCTTAGCCTATTGTATACACAGCATATACTGTTTCGAAGCGGAAGCTAAGCCCGAAGGAAGCGTTGGAGCGAAGAAATAGTATATGTTGTGTATACAATTACAAGAACTATATGGTTTCGCAATTACCTAATTTGTTATTTGAGTTTTCATACAGTGTAATTTTAACACTACAAATTGTTAAAGTAAAGTATATTTTAATAATTCATGTACTTGAAAGCATTGATCCTTTGGTTAAAAATACCGAGGATAATCACGATATGGAGCGCGACCCCGCGGATATGGCCTTGGGCCGGGTCTTGGGCCGATGGGAGGAAGTGGAGAACATTCCCTGCATGGGAAAATTCCATCTCTGCCATAGCCGTCATAGGGACGACGATGATGACGGTAGTTATCACGGCGGTTATCATAACGCCATGGATCGTAATATGGATCTGGTCCATAATTTCTGTATCCCATTTAGATGAAACCCCTTTCTATGAATATATAAGGTTGAAATAATACCTAATTTATCATATGCATTTGTCGAAAAATCGTGATTATACCAGAAAATAAAAGAAAAAGATATTCTGAGGAAATCCGATGAGAGTTTCACGTTTTATTTCGGCTTGGTGTTATCTAAATAATGGCGCTATAGCCTCTATTCCTGAGACATTGGGGTATGATAGATGGTGAGACAAATCTCAGTCATTGCATCAATCGTCTGGGTCATATCAGATTGAATCCACTTTGAAAAAACATTATAGAGAGCGCCCGCATTAAAATAAATACGATATTCATTTTCAACAGACCGATCCTGTAGATGGGATAGCATACTATCATTTAAACGATCTAAAATAATATGATTGAATTGAGCCTGATACAGTGATTTATAGATGTCCTTCTGCTGATAAAATACCTCCAGCATTACCTTGATAAATTCTCGCGGGTATTTTGCTTTTCCGGTTCTTACATCTGTGTAGGGCAGCAGCTTTTGATTAATTTCTAAAATCAGAGTATCCACGAGATCATAAAGAATCTCCTGCTTGGATGAATAATTGCTGTAATATGCGGTACGGGATACACCAGCGCGCTTGACAATATCCGTTATGCTAATTTTATCGAAGGATTGTTCCTTCATAAGGAGCACAAGTGCGGTGTAGATGGCTTCCCTGGTTAAGCGGTTGGTTTCTTTGTTCGAATAGCGTTTCGCTGTATCTGACATTACATTTCCCTCCGATTTGTACGTTATCCTATAGGGATGGATGAAAGTGATTGTTTTGAAGTACATTTCCTATTATACTACGGATTAGATGAGATTACAATTGTAATGTCAACCGTTGATGCAGATGAGAAATAGGTAAGTGCTATGAGCCTGAAATGGATAAGGCTGAGTGGATAAAGCTGAGTGGATAAAGTAAATCGAAGAAGAAAACAATGATAAGAATATAAAAAAGGGTTATTTTTAGAGGAGGATGTTGATATGAGAATAGAACAAAATAAATTAGATTCAGAAGAGACTATGAGAAAAGAAATAGAAAGAATGAATTCCTTCGGAAGTCGCACCACGGGATCAGAGGGGCACCAGAAATTTATTGCATGGCTTAAGGAGCAGCTGAATTCCATGGGGCTTGAAGTGCATCGTGATACCTATACCTTCGATCGGTGGGAGGAAAAAAGAAGTACTTTGTTGATACAACAGGAAGAAATCCAGATAGCTTCCGTATATCCCTATTCCGGAGAGACAGATGAAACTGGAGTCACTGGGGAATTGATACAGGTAAGAAACGGAAACTATAACAAAGCTAACGGAAAAATTGCCGTAGTAGAAATCAATACCATAAAGAAGCTTCCAATCGGACTTATTATGAATAAACGGGCAGCATATCCAAGTGACGCGGAGGTTGTAACAGGCGATGGGGATCTTGTACTTACATCCGTATTAAAAAATCCTAATCTGAAGAAGGCAAAAGAAAAGGGAGTGAAAGCAGTTATTTTAGTCTGGAAGGGGGTGGCAGATGAAAAAGTGGAAAATCAGTACTTACCCTTTACAGATGAATATTTTGGGATTCCGGCGGTGTGGGTTAATGAGACGGAAGGAAGAAAAGTACTTGAGGCAGTAAAAAGAAAAGAACAAGGGACACTGATATTAGAAGCGGAAAAACAAGTGAATGCGCTAACAGAAAGCTTTTATGTGACAATAGAAGGGAAAAAGAAAGATGAAACGATTCTCATTAATACACATACCGATGGAATTAATGTGGTAGAAGAGAATGGAGCCATCGGATTGCTATCCCTGATACGGTATATGCAATACCATAAGCCGGAACGAACCTTGGTATTTGCTTTTATCACAGGACATTTTCGTTTGCCCGTATTTAAAGGAACCTCACAGGCTACTTCAACCTGGTTAATGAGTCATCCGGAGTTATGGGATGGAAGAAAGGGTAATAAAAAAGCCTTTGCAGGAATTACGGTGGAACATTTGGGCAGCATGGAATGGAAAGAAAATGCGGCTGGACACTATCAGGCAACGGGTAAGATTCAGACAGAATACACCTATATAGGAAATAAGGAAATGGGGAAGATCTGGGAAAAAGCAATCGAAAAAAGAAGTCTCACTCGTACGGTTACGCTTAGAGGGCACAATAAGTTTGAGTTTGGTGAAAGTCAGCCAATCTTTGAAGCAGGAATTCCGGTCATTGGACTGATTCAGATGCCGGATTATTTGATGGCGAATAGTGAGGACAGAGAGATGGATAAGTTCAATGTCAGATTAATGAGAGAGCAAATAGAATCCCTCTTAACGGCAATGATACTATTAGATGAAACCCCGGGAGAGCAGCTTGGAAAAGCGGATGGCTATTCGTATCTTTATGGAAGGACAAGGTGAGCTCGGTTGAAACTGTCTGCCTGCTATGATACAATGAAGAAAACAATATTAGGAAAGAAAAGCGGTAAAAGAAAGTGAGACAGATGGAGCTTTTGGATTTTGCATAAGCAGTAGGGAGGTTCTATGGATGTTCATGAAAAGGTGAGTACCGGGCTGAAAGGGCTGGACGCAGCGATTGATCACTTGAGGCTGGGTGATAATGTGGTATGGCAGGTAAATTCTCTTCGAAGCTATCAGGAGATGGTGTTACCTTATGCAGAGCAGGCAATTGCGAACCATAGAAAATTGGTATATGTTCGCTTTGGAGCAGATGCCAGTATTCTAGAAGAAAGACCAGAGATCCTAGTACGAAGAATCGATGCTACAAAAGGCTTTGAAAGCTTTGCAACCGAGGTGCATAACCTGGTGACAGAGATGGGGAGGAAGGCCTTCTATGTCTTTGATTGCTTAACAGAGCTTTTGGAATGCTGGTATTCGGACTTAATGATTGGTAACTTCTTTCGCGTTACCTGCCCCTATCTTTATGAGCTTGATACAGTGGCGTATTTTGCAATCTTTCGGAATGTGCATACGAACAGCACCATTGCAAGAATTCGGGAAACAACGCAGCTACTGCTGGATCTTTATGAGGTACAGCAAAAGCTCTATATTCATCCCTTAAAGGTATGGCAGAGATACTCCCCAACCATGTTCTTTCCGCATCTGATCGAGGGGCAGGAGGCTCACAGTATTACAGCCAGTATGCAGGCAGCAGAGCTGTTCTCCAGTATCCATCGGCAAACAGAGCGGCTGGATTATTGGGATGTGGTGTTTCAGAAGGCAAGAGAGGTGCTTCAAAAATCCCCCGAAGAGCAGGAGACGATAAAAAAGCTGCTTATGACTCTGTTGATCGGAAATGAATCAAAGATGCTGGGACTTTGTGAGAAATATTTTAATCTAAATGATATTTTGGAGATTGGTGCTCGCGAGATCGGGACAGGCTTCATTGGCGGGAAAAGCGTGGGTATGCTGTTAGCAAGAAAAATAATTCTGACCGAAGCAGGAGAGCAGTTTGAACCTTACCTGGAATCACATGACTCTTACTTTCTTGGTTCAGATATCTTCTATACTTATGTTGTACAAAATGGCTGGTGGAAGCTGAGAACCCTACAGAAGACGGAGGAAGGATATTTTAAGTATGCCCCGGAGCTGAAGGAGAAGCTGTTACAGGGGGAATTTCCGATTCATATACAGGAAAAGTTTCTTCAGATGCTGGAATATTTTGGACAGTCACCCATCATTGTCAGATCCAGTTCTTTGCTGGAGGATAACTTCGGGAATGCCTTTGCAGGCAAGTATGAAAGTGTATTTTGTGTAAATCAGGGCACACCGGAGGAACGTTACCAGGCCTTTGAGCAGGCAGTTCGAATTGTGTATGCTAGTACGATGAATGAGGATGCTCTTAGCTACCGAATGAATCGGGGGCTGTCACAAAAGGATGAGCAGATGGCGATCCTGGTGCAGCGGGTATCCGGTGATTACTATGGAGAGAATTTCTTCCCGCATATTGCAGGAGTAGGCAATTCTAATAATCTCTATGTATGGGATAAGAGAATGGATATGGATGCCGGAATGCTGCGCCTGGTATTCGGACTGGGAACGAGGGCAGTGGATCGAACCGATGGGGATTATGTGAAGATCATCGGACTGGATGATCCTATGCGAATACCTATGGTTAGCTATGAGGATATGAAGAAATATTCCCAGCATTATGTCGATGTTTTATCCATTAAGGAGAATGCCATCACCAGCGTTCCACTTGAAGAAATCATTGCGGAGGATATTAGAGTAAAGAAGGAGCTGTTTGCCAGTGTTGATCATGCTACCTTGGACTGGCTGCGGGAGAGAGGGGTGAAAAGGAATAAGATTCCCTATCTTCTTGATTTTAAAAAGCT
>JAEWMZ010000140.1 GCA_023392995.1 Bacillota bacterium | reverse complement strand
TATTTCGCGAAAAAGGACAGTTGACCTTTTTGAGAATGATAAAAAGTAATAAGATATTAATTGACTGCGTTTGCTTGTTAAAAGTAATAAATGCTGATTATTATATGGTAAATTATTCGTATAATTTTAACCTTTAAGATTAATTTCTTCAGAAAGAAAGGACAAATGTCTTTCATGAGGAACAAGACGCTTTTTTATGATTGGAAATAATAAATTTGGAGGAAAGCTATGATAGATTATACCGAAGGCTTAGGAAAGCAATACCACATCCAAGTAGGTGAAGGAGAGGTGGGCAAGTATGTAATTCTACCTGGTGATCCGAAACGATGTGAAAAAATAGCAAAATATTTTGATGATGCGAAGCTGATTGCAGATAGCAGAGAATATGTTACATATACAGGTTATTTAGATGGAGTAAAGGTGAGTGTGACCTCAACGGGAATCGGTGGCCCCTCCGCAGCAATCGCACTGGAAGAGCTGGTAAAATGCGGAGCAGACACCTTCGTACGTGTGGGTACTTGCGGTGGTATGCAAGAGGAGGTCATTGGCGGAGATCTTGTTATTGCCAGCGGTGCAATTCGTATGGAAGGAACAAGTAAAGAATATGCACCAATTGAATTTCCAGCAGTTGCAGATGTGAGTGTTGTTCATGCACTGATGGAGGCGGCAAAAGGTGTTAATCATCCGCATCATGTTGGCGTTGTACAGTGTAAAGATTCATTTTATGGACAACATGAACCGGAGACAAAGCCAGTTGGATATGAATTAATGAATAAATGGGAAGCTTGGATCCGTTGTGGATGTCTGGCATCTGAAATGGAATCCGCAGCATTATTTGTTGCAGCAAGCTACCTGCGAGTGAAAGTCGGCTCAATCTTTCTGGTAGTTGCAAATCAAGAAAGAGAAAAGAAAGGTTTACCCAATCCACAAGCTCACGATACCGATATTGCTATAAAAACTGCCATTGAAGCAATTCGCAACTTAATACGTGATGAAAAATGACGGGAGAGGAGGAAGGACAAAGGGAGAGGTATGAGTTTGGCAGTAAAAAAGGAAAGATGAATAAATCGTTGAAAGAACGATGAAAGCTGTTGGAACAATCTAATACAAAATACAAGGAGATATAAGAATGAAGAGAATATTAGCTATAGTTTTATCTTTAACTATGATTTTATCATTGGCAGCATGCGGAAAAAAAGAGAGCAGCGACACCCCTTCTACCGAATCAAAAGGTAAGGCGATCAAAGTTGGTGTAGTAACTGACGTTGGTGGTGTAAACGATGGATCTTTTAACCAGTCAGCATGGGAAGGCTTACAATTAGCTCAAAAGGAATTAGGTATTGAGGCTAAGTATTTAGAGTCTAAAACAGATGCAGATTATGCTCCGAATATTGAAACCTTTATTGATGGAGAATATGATTTGATCATCAGTGTTGGATATATGTTAGCGGATGCTACAAGAACAGCAGCAGAAGCTAATCCTGATATGAAATTCGCGATTATTGATGATAGCTCCTGTGCAGATCTTCCCAATGTAACTTGTTTAATGTTTGAACAGGCTCAGGCATCTTATTTGGTAGGTATCGTAGCTGGTATGATGACAAAATCCAACACGGTAGGATTGGTTCTTGGTATGTCCAATGTAACCATGAATGAATTTGGATACGGCTACTTAGCTGGTGTACTGGATGCAAATTCGAATGCAACGATTAAGCAATACAATGCCAATGCTTTTGGTGATGCGGCAGTTGGTAAGAGCTCAGCAGTTTCTATGATTACAGAAGGCGCAGACGTTATTTTCCATGCAGCTGGCGGTACCGGTCTTGGTGTAATTGAGGGATGTAAAGAAAATAATATCTGGGCAATTGGTGTAGATAGTGATCAGAGCTCCTTAGCTCCTAAGAATATTATTACTTCTGCAATGAAGAGAGTAGATATTGCTTGCTACAATGCAGTAAAGGCAACGATAGAAGGAAACTTGAAAAACGGTATCATTACATATGATTTATCCAGTAATGGCGTTGACATTGCTCCAACCACAGATAATTTACCGGAAGATGTTTTAACAGCTGTAAAAGATGCAAAAGCAAAGATTCTTAGTGGAGAAATAACAGTACCTAAGACACAGGCTGACTTTGAAGCAAAATACGGCAATGTATATGAATTAGATTAATTATTATTAATTTTGATAAATTATGATATAAAATGAAACAGAAAGTTAATTCTTGATAGGAATCGAAGGTGCTGCTGTGAAGGCTGCGAATTCCCATACGCCTTTTGCAGCAATAGGGTGCTAAATCATTGGCATGGGAATATGACATTCGAATCCGATAGGCGATTGTGAAACTCAAACGGAAGCTGGTTTTCATATAAATGATTGGGTTTTGCAATCGGCTATTCATTCGTTATTAGGAAAGGGGGCTTTGTAATTGAGAGCAATTTCAATGGAACGTGTTAATACAACACGTGATAGAATTTTGGAAATAGTGAAGAGTCCTACATTAACACATGAACAGAAAGTAGCTTCCCTTGCAGGAGCTGCGGATTCCCTTTTGGAGGTGCTTGATTTACCGGAAGGCTTAGAGGAGTTATTAAATGTGCCCGGTCATCAGCAATGCATTTGTGATTTGAGCGAAGGGCATGCACCTTTAAGACCCCGCTATATCATTCCCAACTATGAAAAATTCATGAAGGAAGGTAGTAAGTTCCTGCAACTAGATCCACCAACGGATTTATATGAAGCATTGAATTCATTGCTGATTTTTTATAAGCATGTTCCAAGTGTAACAAACTTTCCTGTCTATGTAGGACAATTAGATCTTTTACTGGAACCATTTATCAATGATGTGGAGGAAGAGCAAGCCAAAAAAATGTTAAAGCTTTTCTTTATCCATATGGATCGAACCATCTTGGATTCATTTTCTCATGCGAACATTGGACCGGTTCCAACGAAAGCAGGAAGATTAATCTTAGAAGTTGAGGCGGAACTGGAACATGCAGTTCCAAATCTTACTTTAAAATATGATGAAGAGCTTACCGGGGATGAGTTTGCTAAACTGGCAATTCAAACAGCCTTAAAGTCTGCAAAACCAAGTTTTGCAAATCATAAAATGTTTACAAAGGAACTGACGCAGGATTATGCAATCGCAAGCTGCTATAATGGCTTGCCCCTGGGTGGCGGTGCTTATACCTTATGCCGGCTGATTCTGGGGAATATTGCAAAGCGCTCTGCGGATACAAAGGATTTTAAAGAAAATCAACTTCCCTATGTTATGAATCTCATGGCTTCCTACATGGATGCCAGAGTGAAGTTTGAAGTGGAAGAAAGCGGATTCTTTGAGAACAATTTTTTAGTCAAAGAAGGATTTATACGCAGAGATTGTTTCAGTGGGATGTTTGCTTTGGTTGGCCTTGCTGATTGCGTGAATATTCTTCTGCAAAAAGAAGGAAAAGAAGGAAGATTCGGACATTGCGAAGCAGCAACGACACTTGGTGTGGAGATTATGCAGCAGATTGATGAATTTAATCTTAGTCATAAAGCTCCTTACTGTGAAATCACAGGCGGTCACTATCTGCTCCATGCGCAGGTCGGGCTTGCGGAGGACGAAGGGATCACTCCCGGAACACGTATTCCCATTGGAGAGGAACCGGAAGAATTGATTGATCAGTTATTGGTTTTAAGTAACTTCCATAAGTTCTTCCCTTCCGGTACCGGCGATATCTTCCCGATTGATACAACTGTTTACAAGAATCCGGAGTATGTACTGGATATCATCAAAGGCTCCTTTCAGAAGGACTTGCGTTATCTATCCTTCTATGAAAAGGATAGCGATGTGGTGCGTATTACCGGCTACCTTGTGAAGCGGTCTGAAATCGAAAAGTTACAAGCTGGGCAAAATGTATTGCAGGATACAACTGCGTTAGGACTTGGTGCTGCGAAAAATGGAAAAGTATTGGAAAGAAAAGTTCGCTAGTAATTTAGCAATTGTGAATAAAGTCATTCCTTTTAGTACGGTAGATGGTCCGGGGAACCGGACTGCGATATTCTTACAAGGCTGTAATATGAATTGTAAGTATTGCCATAATCCCGAAACAAGAGGAATTTGTGTCCACTGTGGGGCGTGCCAGAAGGTGTGTCCCACTGGGGCACTTTTTATTGAGGATAATAAAGTTTGCTATGATCAGGAT
Organism: Bacillota bacterium; assembly: GCA_023392995.1. Classification (GTDB taxonomy): domain Bacteria; phylum Bacillota; class Clostridia; order Lachnospirales; family Lachnospiraceae; genus Mobilitalea. Next base: position 4,822 of record JAEWMZ010000140.1, on the reverse strand, counting down.
AAATGCACCCAATGTGATGCATGTATCCGTTGCTGCCCCCATGATAGCAGTCCTAAGACACATAGGATGTCACCGGAGGAAGTATTTAACATAGTAAGAAAGCAAATTCCTTTTATCCGAGGAATTACCGTCTCCGGGGGAGAATGTACTCTTTATCCGGTCTTTTTAACAGAATTATTTACGTTATGTAAATCAGTGGGACTATCAACCCTGATTGACAGTAATGGAACTCTTGAGTTTAAAAAACACGAGAATCTGTTAAAGGTGACAGACGGTGTCATGTTAGATATTAAGGCTTTTGATAAAGAAGAGCATAATGAAGTAACAGGAATTGAGAATGAATTAATCTTAGAAAATGCAGTTTATCTTGCACAACTCGGAAAATTAACCGAAGTACGTACAGTTGTTGTCCCTGAGCTTTTTCATGCGGAGGATACGGTACACAAGGTAGGGGAGCTATTAAAACCTTATCTGAAAATAAATGATATTCGTTATAAAATCATTGCGTATCGTCCGATGGGGGTTCGAAGCGAGTACGCAAATTATACGATACCCACCCAAGAACATCTGGAAGATCTGGCTGATATAGTAAGGGAAAAGGGCTTTCAGAACATAATTATTATATAATTGGCAGTTCTTATAATATTCATAAGAATAAACTTCTGCCTGGGAAAAAGGAGGAACGGGATTGGGAAAAGCAAGGAATATGGATGAGAATACAGTCGCTATTGCTATGAAAGATATTGTTAAGAAGTTTGGAGATTTTGTAGCTAACGACCATATCAATTTGACAGTCCGTAAAGGTGAGGTACACGCCATTCTCGGCGAAAACGGTGCGGGAAAAAGTACATTGATGAATGTTCTTTACGGTTTGTACAAGCCTACTTCCGGTACAATTTGTGTATTTGATAAAGAGGTCAGTATAGAAAATCCAAAGCATGCCATAGAGCTTGGTATTGGTATGGTTCACCAACATTTTATGTTAGTACAGCCATTTACAGTAACAGAGAACATTATTCTTGGGTTGGAACCAAGAAAAGGAATGGTGGTAGATATGAAAGCCGCCAGAAAAAGAGTCATTGAACTTTCTGAGAAATATGGGATGCAGGTAGACCCGGATGCAAAGATAGAAGACATATCCGTAGGGATGCAGCAAAGGGTAGAGATCTTAAAGGTCTTATATCGTGGTGCTGATATATTAATCCTGGATGAACCAACCGCATCACTGACACCACAGGAAATAGAGGAACTGATTGAGATAATAAATCATTTAACAGAGGATGGGAAATCTGTTATCTTGATTACTCATAAATTGAAAGAAATAAAAGCAGCCGCTGATCAATGTACCATTATACGGCAAGGGAAGTATATTGATACCGTGAAGGTGGAAGAGGTAGATGAAAATCAGCTGGCGGCAATGATGGTCGGTCGCGACATTCAATTTGTTGTTGACAAGAAACCTTTGAAGCCGCAGGAAGTTGTTATAGATATTAAGGAGCTTCATGCAAAGGATTATCGCGGAGTTGAAATACTAAAGGGACTGAACCTGCAGGTAAAAAGGGGAGAAATTGTTGGACTTGCCGGTGTTGATGGCAATGGTCAAACAGAATTGGTTGAAATACTGACCGGCTTAAAGAAAGCAGAAGCAGGAAAGGTAACAATGAACGGGGCAGATGTGTACAATGTGAGTCCCAAAACCGCCTTTGACCAAGGAATCTCAAGTATTCCAGCAGATCGCCATAAGCATGGTTTGGTGCTTGATTATTCCGTTGCGGATAATCTGATTTTGCAGAAGTTTAATGAGAGCCCGTTCTCTAAGAAGGGTATCTTAAAGAGAGATCCCATCAATGAACATGCGAAAAAATTAGTGGAAAAGTTTGATATTCGCTCTGCTGAGGAAGGAAGCAAACCGGTTGGACAGTTATCCGGCGGTAATCAGCAGAAAGTAATTATTGCAAGAGAAGTGACGAATGACAAGGATCTATTAATTGCAGTGAATCCAACCCGTGGGCTGGATGTAGGTGCAATTGAGTTTGTTCATAAATATATTGTGGAGCAAAGAAACAAAAATAAAGCGGTTCTGCTCGTATCCTTTGAATTGGATGAAATTATGAGTTTATCTGACCGCATCGAAGTTATTTTTGATGGAAAAATTGTAGGTGGTGTTGAGGGTAAGGATGCTGACGAAAAAACATTAGGATTCATGATGGCAGGAGGTGCTGTAAATGAAAAGTAAAAAAAGCATTTTAAACAATAATGCTTTGTATACACTCGTGGCCATTATGGTAGGTTTCATCGTGGGTGGCATTCTGTTAACCTTGGCGGGTATTAGTCCACTAGAAGCTTACACAAAATTATTTTCCAGTGTATTTAGTAAAACAAAGTATTTAGTTTGGACGGCGATCTATGCCAGTCCATTAATATTTACAGGTCTATCGGTTGCTTTTTCTTACAAGATGGGTATGTTTAATATCGGCGCGGAAGGTCAGTTTGTTGTTGGCGCATTAGCAGCAGGTGTTGTAGGTATTTTAGTTGATGTTCCTGCGATTATTCATGTTCCGCTATGTATTATTGCTGCAGCTTCCGCAGGTATGCTGTGGAGCCTGATTGCGGGTGTATTAAAAACGAAAAAAGGGATTAATGAAGTATTAACCTTTATCATGTTAAACTGGATTGCCTTTTATCTCTCCAACTATGTTGTTAATCTGAAAGAGGTTCACAAAGAAGGCGGCGGAGAAGCGACGAAGGATGTGCTGGCTTCTGCGGAAATTCTATTACCGGAAGGTGTTCGCAAATTCTTAGAATGTACAAATGCAAACTATGGCTTTCTTTTGGCAATTATAGCAGCAGTAATCATATGGTTTTTATTAACGAAAACGACCCTTGGATACCGAATTCGTGCCGTAGGGTCTAATCCAAATGCAGCCCAATATGCCGGAATTAATTCAGAAAAAACGATGTTGACTGCCATAGGGATCTCCGGTGCTTTAGCAGGTCTTGGCGGTGCGGTACAGGTACTTGGTATGTCCATGCGTATTAGCCAATATGCCGGACAAGAAGGCTTTGGCTTCCAGGGAATTACGGTTGCTTTGATTGGAGCTTCGAATCCAATCAGCTGTATATTCTCGGGATTATTCTATGGGGCGATGAAATATGGAGGCTCCAAATTAAGCTTAATTGGCGCTCCCGCAGAGATTGTTGATATTATTATGGGTACAATCATTATCTTTATCGCTGTTTCCCATGTATTTAAGCATTTTGTTACCTCAAAGGTAAAGAAAAAGGAGGCAAAATAGATGGATTTCATAATTCAAAATCTTGGTTTAATCATTAATGCAACTTTAATTGCAACACCTCCTTTACTATATGCAGCACTTGGCTCTTGCTTTTCCGAGCGAAGCGGCGTTGTCAATGTTGGAATCGAAGGAATGATGACAATTGGTGCGTTTATCGGTTCTTTCGTTGCGATCTATACCTCCAATCCCTGGCTGGCTTTCCTTTGCGGTGGTCTTGCGGGAGCTTTCTTTGGACTAATTCATGCAATTGCCTGTGTTAGCTTTGGTGCGGATCAGACCATATCAGGTACAGCGATTAACTTTTTAGCACCGGGACTTGCTATTTTCTTATGCAAATCCTTATTTGATAACTCCTCGATGACGCCTCCTCTGGATACCCCACAAAAGCTGCCGAAATTATTTGACGGTTTATTTCCGGTAGGTTCCTTTTGGAACAATGTATTAAATACTTACTCAGCAGCTTATTTATGCTTTATCCTCGTTGCGGTTGTTTGGTTTATCTTTTATAAAACCCGGTTTGGCATTCGTATGCGTGCAGTTGGAGAACATCCAAAGGCCTGTGATACACAAGGGATTAACGTCCATCGTATTCGTTACATCAGCGTTATTACCTCAGGCTTTTTAGCAGGTCTGGGCGGAGCATATGTAACACTGGCAACGGTGAATCAATTTAGACCGATTGTTATTGTTGGACAAGGCTTTATTGCCATAGCAGCAGTTATCTTTGGAAAGTTTACACCCCACGGTTCCATGATAGCTTGTATCCTATTTGGATTATGCAGTGGGTTAAAGGTACTTGCAAGTACGGGCAATCATGTATCTCCAAACTTGATCTCCATGATTCCTTATATCGTAACAATTGTAGCTTTAGTACTGTTTGTTGGAAAAGCCAGAGTTCCGGCTGCAAGCGGTAAGGCATATTTAAAACAAAAGTAGAGAGGGAGTGTCAGTATGGAAGAGAGAGAATTGGTAAAGCTTGCCATAGAAGCAAGAGAATATTCGTACAGTCCCTACTCTAATTTTAAAGTAGGAGCGGCACTGCTTACGAAATCAGGGAAGGTCTACACCGGCTGTAATGTTGAAAATGCAGCTCAGACACCAAGTAATTGTGCAGAGCGAACTGCATTTTTTAAAGCAGTGTCGGAAGGAGAAGTCGAGTTTTCCAGGATTGCGGTGGTTGGAGCTGCAAAAGATAGTGAACTAGATTATTGTGCGCCTTGCGGAGTATGTCGCCAGGTTATGATGGAATTTTGCGATATCGACACCTTTGAGGTGATTTTAGCAAAATCAGACCAAGAATTTTTAGTATATAAATTAAAAGAAATTTTACCAATGGGATTTGGACCTAAAAATCTTCAAGTGCCTAAATCCAGCCAATAATGGAGATACTGATGTCAAGGCTTTTGCAGGAGCCATTGGTACATCTCTTTTGGAGAAGTTAAGTCAATTTTAGTCATTCAGGGACTGTCGCAAATGTAGTCCGGCGGATATGATTTACCTCACATACAGGTTTACAGACATCCGGC
>JAEWMZ010000399.1 GCA_023392995.1 Bacillota bacterium | reverse complement strand
GAGGCATTGTAATCGCCGTTTTTATAATCTGGAAAGTCTGTCCATTGCGTACAAGGGTTGCCATATATAAACCCACGCCGGAAAACACCAGTCCCACACATATCATAGCCAGTAAAACCCATAGGGGCGTTATCCAGGTTGAGAATTTGATACCGGTAAACATACCTATCACTAGAATCATAAGCCCCTGCAAGGTTGATACGGTAGCCGCGGATAATAATTGTCCGATTGCGACAGAGATTCTTTTGGCGGGAGACACCAGTACCTCCTTCATAAAGCCGCTTACCATATCATCCACTGTAGTTGAAGCTAGATTTAGGGCTCCCTCGAAAACCGTTGTGATAATAACACCGGAGAGCATGTAAGCAATTGGGTTTTCAATAAAATCATTTTTGAATATCGCACCAAATACATATACGAAGAAGAAGGGAAAAACCAAGGAAAAGATCAGCCCGGTTTTATTTCGGATAAAAGCCTTCAGTCCTCTTTTCCATAACGCTATTATTGTATTCATATTAACACCCGTGCCTTTCAATTTTTTAATGACCTATTCAAAAATTGGAACAAGCCTTAATAGAAAAGTTGAAAATGATCTTTTTTCAACCTATGCTTCCTCCCTTATCTTCTTCCCGGTTATCTCCAGGAACACATCATTGAACGTCCCCTTTTTAATCTCCATATCCGTTATGACATCCTTTTGCTGGCTTAATACCTGCAACAGAGGTTGAATATTCTCCGCATCCACTTTATAGAAGCCTTCTTTTTTCACATATTCCAATTGGTATTGCTGCAACAACTGCTCCAGCTCCGTCTCGTTTTTTGTAGTAATAAAGGCCTTATCCTTGGTATATTGTTTTTTCAGGGCATAGGGGGTATCGTGGGCAACAATGGTTCCTCCATCGATAATTGCTATCTTATTACAAATCTCAGCCTCTTCCATATAATGAGTGGTCAAAAAGATGGTAATGTTACGTTCCTTTTGAAGCTTTCTTATATACTCCCAGATATGGGAGCGGGTCTGAGGGTCAAGTCCTGTTGTCGGCTCGTCCAAAAACAGTACTTTGGGGTAATGAATTAAACCTCTGGCAATCTCAACACGCCGTTTCATTCCACCGGAAAGGGCGCTGATCCGTTTTTTTCGTTCCGTTGTTAAATCCACCAATTGGAGCACAAACTGAATCCGTTCCTCCACTTCCTTCTTCGGTATATTATAAAATACGCAGTGAAGCTTAAGATTTTCCTCGATAGTCATCTTAGCATCCAGGGTGGAATCCTGAAAAACCACTCCGATTGCTGCTCTAACTTCACTTTTCTGATTTGTTACATCCTTCCCATCGATGGTAAGGATCCCCGAGGTTTTTTCAAATATGGTACACAGTGTATTAATGGTGGTACTTTTCCCTGCCCCATTGGGACCCAGGAATGCAAAAATAGTTCCTTCCTCTACTTCAAAGGAAATATCATTTACAGCAATGAAATCACCGTATTTCTTGGTAAAGTTCTTAACTTCAATTATGGACTTCATCAAATATTTATTCTCCTTATGAAAGCTCTCTTTTCGTGATTAGCAATCTATGTAAGTACATCCTTTGCAGGAATCTAACCTTCCTTCAAATATGACTCAAATAGGATTTATGGCTGCATTTAAACTGCATTTGAGTGATTTCAACTTAATAGCAGTGTCTGATATTAATATAGTATTCCCAAATAAATGAACTACAGAACCTTTGAGGTTGTCAGCAATGCCGGCAACCTCAAATGATATAAGCTATTAAGTTTATTTTTTAGTTTAACAATCAGACTTCGTTTCTTTTGCTCTGCCTTTTTTCTGGCTTTGCTATCTTCTCTTTCTGCGCTTACTTACTGGTTCCCCAAGTATTTCTGACCAAATAATAGCTTCCTTCAGACGCTCCACAGATATCGTATTAGACTCCTTGGGATCTGGCACCTGTCTATTCCTGCTCTGATACTCCACTCTTCTTTCAGTAGGTGCGTTAACTGGGGGTGGTGTTACCTTCAGATTAAGCTCTCCCGGTTTGGTCCAGGCTTTCCCGCTGTTTGATCCCGCAGGTGCTGTTCCACCCGCCATTTGGCGATCATAGTTTTGCGCATTCCTTTGTCCGGATGAGGGGATTGGCTGTTTCACAGGCTTCTTTGGGTTCTCATAATTATTATTTTTCATAACTGCTGCTCGGCTGGCAATGGTATTGGCAGAGGAATATTGACCCGGAATCCCTGTGTTGCCATTATTTAATATGGCTGCCCTGCCGGCGATGGTATCCCTGCTTCTATTCTCCATTATCGATCCTTCTTATCATCAATGATTGCTTTGTTTGAGGTTTCGGATATCTTCTCTCTCATTTTGGTATCGGCCTTGACATTTTGCATATCATAATAATCCATAACTCCAAGATGTCCGTCTCTGAGTGCCTGTGCCATAGCCTTAGGCACCTCGGCCTCGGCCTCTACCACATAGGCTCTCATCTCCTGCTCTCTGGCTACCGCCATGGCTCTTCTTTCTTCTGCTTTCGCCTGAGCAATGTTCTTATCCGCCTCAGCCTGTAATGTCTGCAGCTGGGCACCAATGTTTCTGCCTACATCTACATCTGCTATATCAATTGACAGGATCTCAAATGCAGTTCCGGAATCCAGACCCTTACTCAATACCCGCTTAGAAATGTCATCCGGATTCTCCAGCACTTCCTTATGACTTGCCGCAGATCCTACGGTGGTAACAATACCTTCACCAATTCTTGCAAGCACTGTCTGCTCACCAGCACCACCTACCAGACGTTCCAGGTTTGCTCTTACAGTTACTCTTGCTTTTACTAAAAGCTCGATACCATCCTTAGCCACTGCTGAAACCATAGGTGTCTCTATTACCTTTGGGTTAACACTCATCTTTACTGCATCGAACACATCACGGCCTGCCAGATCAATTGCTGCTGCCTTTTCAAAGGGAAGCTCAATAATATCCGCACGCTCTGCTGCAATCAATGCATTTACAACTCCATCCACATTACCGCCAGCCAGATAGTGAGCCTCTAATTGATTCACATTCAGGTTAAGTCCAGCTTTCGTGGCTTTAATAAGCGGAAGCACGATTCTCGACGGAATTACACGTCGAAGTCTCATACCTACCAAATTCAAAATACTGACTCTTACATTTGCCGCTAACGATGAAATCCATAATCCAACAGGTACAAAACTAAAAAATAAAATAATCGCTAAACAAATGACTCCAATGAGAATGAGATAACTAATGTTTGATTCCGGCATAATATTTTCCTTTCTTGTATGTAGTTATTTTACTATAGTGTTACCTTAATTCAATTCTTTTACTACTAATTTTGAACCATGTACCTTAAAAATAACTATTTTTGTATCTTTTAAAATATATTTTCCTTCCGAAATTACATCCTGATCAACGCCGTCAAAGCTGCCAGTGCCCGATGGTCTTAAATCCGTTAATGCGATACCCTGCTTTCCTAATAAATACTTCAGATCGTTTGAGCTGGTATAGCCCTCTTTTTTGTCCTGTGCTTCCTTTAGTATAATAGGAGATTTCAACTTTCCGCTTGACAATAAACTTAGAATGACCGCAAGCATAATTGCCAGTACAGCCAACACAATGATGGTAATAATTGTGCCTTCCACAAAGGAATCCGATATCAGGTAGATCGCTACGAAAAGGCTTGCCGTTCCGAAGATACCCGGAGCATGCAAACCGGGTGTTATCATTTCGATACCCACCAGAATAAACCCGGTGATAAATAAACCAATTGCCAAAACAAGTATCCAATCAATAAACATTTCTCTTCTCCTTTCTGATCAAGGTATCGTAGATAATTGCGAAACAATATAGTTATTGTGATTGTATACACAACACATACTATTTCTACGCTCCAACGCTTCCTTCGGGCTTAGCTTCCGCTTCGAAACAGTATATGTTGTGTATACAATAGCTAAAGTTTCTGTGTTTCGCAATTACCAACAAGGTATAGGATCATTCCAATCTCTCGCTTCATTCCCAAGGTATCGCCCTATTTAATATATCCACTTTCTTCGAAAAGAATAACTTTATCACCGGATTTCAGATCATTCCTCCTTCGCAGCTTTTATATCCTTTAGCATACATACGGACAAGGATAGATTCTTATATTGCCCATAGTTATCAATGACCTGATATCCAAGGGAAGAATATAATCCAATTGCCGCTGTCAGTGGTTTACCGGTTTCAAGAATCAGGCTGTCGAATCCCTGCTCTCTGGCTTTCTCCTCAAGCTGCTGCATTACTA
>JAEWMZ010000357.1 GCA_023392995.1 Bacillota bacterium | reverse complement strand
TGGTATACCGGTGACTTTGACCAAACCTATGAGGACGTTTGCAAAGGCTGTGAGATGTTATTGAAGGTGATTTGTGAGGAATACCATATGTAATAGAGGCGGTTTATCAATAGGATTTTCACAAATGAAAATGTATATGCTTAAAGTAAAATTTAATAAGATATACAGTTAAGCCGTAAGAAAAATTTTTTGCATAATAGGTAGTACACAAATTACAAGATGATAGCAGGCAAGATCTAAGGTAATAGCACACAAAATCCAAAGTAATAGCAGGCAAAGTCCAAGAGATAGCATGAAAATTACAAGATAATAGCATACTCTTAAATAAAATGCGAGCCAGACAAACCCCAGGCTAGCTTAAGCCCTTGGCATAAGCTAGCTGCAAATGGCCAGCCCTTCCACACCAATCACCTGATTAGCTTCATCAAAAACAGGAAATTCTGTAACCTCTAATTGACATATCCTCATATTCTTATGCAATATTTCTACCTGATAGGAAGGCTGCTGAATCCCCTGAAGGGAAAGGGTAGTATATTCCTCTGCTTTCTGATTCACAGGATTATCCGTCATATATGCACCAAAGTCCGTCATAAATTCCTGGGCGGAATATCCCAGTACGTTGGTCATAGAGTCGCTGACATAAGTAAATACGCCCTTTACATCATGGCGATAAAAGAAGCAGCCGTTATCCTGATTAGAGGAAGCAGCTTCATTCATAGAATCTACAATAAAGCGAATGGAAGCCTTCGTATTTTCAACAATTTCATTCATCGAACAGGTAAGCTCCTCTGTGGAGGCAGAAGCCTCTTCTGTGCAAGCTGCATTTTCAATAGCAGAATTTGAAATCAACTGGATAGCATGTAATATCTCTGCTTTTTCCTGCTGCATTTGCGCTCCCGCCGTATTCAACTGCTCTACGGAAGCTTTCAGAACCTCAATTTCTGTGTCAATTTGGCAAAAGGTTGCCGCATTCTCATCTACCAAATGGTATTGCCGTGAGAAATCCTCCTTCATCTGCTGAATCGTAGTCACAGCAAGAGATGATTTGTTTTGTAAAGAGGTAATAAGTTCGTCAATACGCAGGGTGGATTTGGCTGTCTGATCTGCAAGATTACGAATCTCATCTGCAACAATGGCAAAGCCTTTTCCTGCTTCACCGGCACGAGCAGCTTCAATGGAGGCATTCAGTGCTAGCAGATTAGTCTGACTGGAAATGCTTTTGATAATACTGCTGACGATACTAATGTCTTCCGCATTTTGATTGGTTTCCAGAATCATACCGTTGATCTGATTCATTGCAGCCTGGCTGCTGGAGGTTTGCTCTGAAAGAAAGGATATCCTTTTCATCCCTTCATCCTTTAACTCAATAATACAGCCTAGCTTGTCCCGCATCAATTGGATCTGCTGCTCTACGTTATTAAGAATAGTTTCTAATTGGATTGCTTTTTCTTCTCCATCAGCGGATAGCCGTGCCTGCTGATCGGTGCTGGTTGAAATGCTTTCAATTGTTTTAGCCAATTCTTCAAAGGCATAGGAGGAATCGGTTATAGTTGTCAGAACCTTGTTCAGCGATTGTGATATGGTCTCTGATGTAGCGGAAATATTTCTCATAAGCTTCTTACGGTCAAAGCGTTCCGTCTGAAGTTGTCGCCTGGTCTTAACGTAGGTTTTGCATTTTTGATAAATCAATAGAGCAGCTATTCCTTGCAGGGAAAGCAGCAGGAAAAGGAAGAGAAGAGAAAGGGTTAGGCTATTGGATTTTTCAAAAATGAAAACGTTGACAGCACTAAGGATAGATGAAAGCAGGAGAAGTACTATTGAGATTTTTTCTTTTGTAATTTGAATGGATTCCTTCTTCATAATGACCACGCTCCGTTCTTTTGTAATTGCAAAAAATCCAATGAAGCTTACCCATCATTGGATTAGAAGTAAACAATATTGGATTAGAAATAAATAATAATAGAAGCAGAGCTGAAAGCTCTCATTGAATTAAAAGTATATTATAGAATAAGGACGGGGAAATGGATTGTAAAAATCGGAACAATCAAATTGTTGCTATCAAACGCCGATAGCTTATCCGTGGTACAAAGTACGGCTCCGGAGTGAAATAGCAGAGCGGTAGGTTTTCTAAGCTCATGAGCCATGTTAGGTAAGCATATATTAGAACATGAATAATTCAAACAGGTGATTGCATGGTTAAGGATATCAGAAATTTGGTTTTTGAAGGGGGAGGAGTGTTAGGGATCTCTTATCTGGGAGTGTTAGACATCCTTTATCGGAGTGGTCGAATCAGTAATCTGCAAAGAATTGCTGGAACTTCCGCCGGTGCAATTACGGCTTGCATTACCAGCTTTGGGCTTCCATTTGAGGAGATCGAGAAGATTGCCGGATCCCTAAATTACAAAAAAGTCCCGGAAAGAACAGAGATAAGTGAACTGAAGCTAATACCAGAAGAGGTTAGAGCTTGGATCGATAACATGTTTGGAGATATTAACTGCATTTACCGTTTGCTGCATGAATATGGCTGGTATTCGACAAATTACTTCTATGAATGGATTCAAAAGGTAATTGCTGCGCAGTTTGACCCCCAAAAGAAACATCCTCCTTATACCTTTGCGGATTTTAAAAATCCCTACCTTCATAAAGAAAACCGACCCTTTTATGATCTATATATCATTGGGACAGATCTTTCTATGAAGACGGCCAAGGTGTTCTCCTTTGAGACGACTCCTGCCCTTGAAGTTGCCACAGCGGTTAGAATATCCATGTCAATACCGCTGTTTTTTGAATCGGTGAAGATGGAAAAAGCAGATGGAAATGGAAACGCAACCACCAATATCTTCTGTGATGGAGGACTATTGAATAACTATCCTCTTAATTTGTTTGATTCACCGAGGTATAATTCTGATCCATATTATGGTGCCAATATGGAAACACTGGGGGTTCGTTTCGCGCAACAGCTGAACTACAAGGAGATTGACTGTCTTTTAACCTACATTGAGAGTCTACTGCATGCAGCCTCTTATGTGCAGCAGGGTATTTATGATAGTAATATACTAAACAGAGAAAGGTCAATTGTAGTTGATACCGGAAGCATCAGCCCTGTTGATTTTGATATTACAGCAAATGATGAAAAATATTGGTTTTTATACATGCAAGGATACCGGGCAGCAAAGAAATATTTTGAACATGTAACACAAGGCTGATCTGGTTGACAGGAGGAATAAATTTCAGAAGCAAGCTACAATGAAAATTTATTACATTATGAATCATAAAATTTATAACAATATAGCTATGGACTTGACAAACGGGATTTCATAAGCTAACATAACAGTGTTATCTAAAATGTTAAAAGAATAATGAATTCTGTAAGTGGAGGTAACTATTTGAGTTCAGATAAACAGACAAAAGAAAAATTGCTCCAAGCAGCTCGCCAGGAATTTTTGGAGAAGGGCTATCAAAATGCATCACTTCGCAGCATATGCAAGGAGTCTGGTGTGACGACCGGGGCACTTTACTTTTTCTTTCAGGATAAGAATGATTTGTTCCGTGAGCTTGTGGAGGCACCGTTGCAAAAGCTGATCGCAGTAATGGAGGAGCATTTTCGGGATGAGCTGCAGGAAATACTGGTCGAGAATAGTATAAAAGAGAATACCGACGAGGACTATAGTAAGGCTAAGGCGGTGATTGAAATCATCTATGATCATTTTGATGCCTTTGATCTTTTGCTTTTGAAATCAGAGGGTTCTGCTTATGAGAAAATGAAAGACCAATTTGTCAATGTGGCAGAAAAGCATTATCGTAGCATGGCGGATATGACATCAGAGGTAAAACAGTGCAGGCGGGTGGACGACTATATGATCCATTGGATTTCTCATCTTCAGGTTTCAACATTTGCACAATTAATTGAGCACCGTGTACCTCGACAGGATGCTATGCTTCAGATGGAGAATATGATAAAGTTTGTGCTGAACGGTTGGGTAGGCATGTTTTATTAAGGAAGACGAAGGCTTCCTTATTTTTTAAAAACAACATAACGGTGTTATGTTGTGGATACCTTATATCCCTATTTAATATCAAATGTGGCTTGCGGCGTGGATCTTACGTTCTCCTGGAGCTTATATGTTGTTATTTATCTGGGGATTCTGCTCTGCTATCTGAGCATTAACCAGCTTTTGGTTGCAAGGTTGGAAAAAATGGTTCCAGCCATGGTATTGAAGAACAGAGAATAATGAGAAATGCATAAGAAAGTTCATGTAAGGTTTTCACTATGAGTATTATGAAAGGAATGAGGGTCAAATGAAAAAAGAGAATTATTTATTTTATTATTTAGGTTTATTTTTACTGATGTCAGCAGGGGCGTTCGTGTGGCAAGTGTTTTTTCCTGTTGTCGCAAAAAATTTCTCGCAATGGGGGCTTAGCAGAGGCTGGCAGACCGAAATTGCTTTATGGAATGTTGGTATCGATGTTGGTATTATTATAACGCTTATTCGGCGTAATGTAGAATACGCGAAAATACTTACGATCATTTCACTTTTGCTGTGCATTATGTTAGGCGGTCATCATCTTGTCTATGCCCTTACTGCGACGAAGGGCAGCCCCGTAGCACTGCATTGGATGGGTGCAATTGAAGTTCTTTTCCTTGGCGGAGGTACAGGGATCTTAGCTGTTATAAAATCACAAGGCTTCAGGCGATAGTTAGAGTTTGAAAAAGCTTGAAAAGTTGTGGA
>JAEWMZ010000354.1 GCA_023392995.1 Bacillota bacterium | reverse complement strand
GATCGAACCCTATGAGATTGAGTATACCAATATCTTAGATATGCAAACAACGATGAGGCATGCCTGCGAAGCAGAGACCTCCATTGCTTTATATTTATATCCGGAAAAGGTCAGGACAATGGCAATCCAGGAAAGTGATATCATCTTTGAAGATTTTAGAGAATATCTTTTCCATGAAAATTCAGGGAAGCCCCACGGATATGTTGGTTGTTTAGGATATCCGAAATCAGCGACAGCGAATAAGGGGAAACTACTTGTTGAAAGAATGACAGAACGGGTAATCAATGAATATAGGAATAAGAGTTCATAATGATACTTATGTTGGAAAATAGGTGCTTAGAGCGATTATTACATTGTAATGCTAAGCATAAGGTATGCAATAGGTTGATATTGTATAGAAAAATAATAATATAAAATGATTGAAAATAGGTGGGCGTGTGTGATGAAGAGATTTATATTTGGTATACTGTTAGTGCTTATGGGGTTTATATCTTCGGAATTTTGCTTTATTTATGCGGTAATGCATCCTTGGGATTATAATGGAATTACAGGATTAAGAGGTGCATTTCTTGGAACACAAACAGGCACTCCTTTTGTGATTTCAATGATAGTATTGGTGATAGGACTGATAATTTGCTTTTATGAAGCATATATTGGCAAAAATAAGTAAGACAAAGCTTTTAACATCAAAATAGTTTATGATTGCGTACAAACGATTATACGGAATAAGGATGAGAACCTAATTAAATACATGTGATTTAAAAAGGGAGGATATAGTGAATGAGAAAACCATTACAAAAATTACTTGCTTGTATTTTAATCCTACTGCTGAGCATGCCAGGAATAAACAGCCCCACCGCCACTGCTTCTAGCACCAGGGATGAGACTTCAAGTATCATTACGCTTGCAGCCCGAAGCTATGCAGAGAAAGACATACCATTTAAACATAAAGGAGACTGTGAAAATGGACCATGGGAGCTGAACAAAAATAGCAGCGGTACGATTGATGCATATGAGTGGGATACCTATTACAAAAACTCTGCAACTACCACCTCTTATTGGGTTGGTTTGTATAAAATGAAGTGGTCAAAGGACGGGAAATTATCCTATCAGACAATTAACTTAAACAGCAAGTTTTCCAAACGAATTCCTAGCGGTGATAATATCTGGGCTACCAAGCAGGATAAAAATAGCAATCTATTTGTCGCATACCAGGGAGCCTATGAAGGAAAAGCTGATGTGTCTATGCTTACAGTACTTAATAAAAAGGGTACGATTGTAAAGGATATTGTTTTAGACGATGAATTAAAACATTACTTCTCCGGTAGTAGTATCCGCATCCGGGATATTCATATTTCAGGTACTACAATAGCTTTCCTTGTGAGAGAGGATTACGATAACGGCTCACAGCTTTCAATTCAGCGTTACAATTGGAAGACGAAAAAGCGGCTTAGTACCCAGAAATTAAGTGGATTAAGTTATGTATCAATTATTGGGAACTATTTATATGGCGTCAAATCCTCCGATGCTTCAAATGCAAATAGTAATAATACCGGATCAGATTCTTTAGAATATCAGTTGCTAAAATACTCTCTGGACGGAAAAACGGTACTTTGGAGCCAGAACCTGCCGGACGGTGAGCTGAATATTGATTCCGCTTATAATAAATTCAGTTACGATACGGTAGGGAATACGATTTATGTAAGTAACAAAAGCGGCATATACAGTGCCGACACTTCAAATAAGAACAGTCCCTTTTCACTGGTGATGCCAGCGACTCAAAGTAAGTATCTTTCAAAATACTATACGATTGTTGATTTTCGTGTAATCAGTAAGGATCGCTTTTATATACTTTCAATTGCTGGTGAGGATGAAGAATGGCCTACAAATTTGGCTATGTATACATTGAATTAATAGGATGACTTAACGGTTTCCTCTAAATCAGGAGCTTGAAGTTCTAAGTCAAAAGGCTCCTGATTTTGAGCTTTTGACTTAGGACTTTTCTAATCTATTATTAAACAATAAAATATATACTTGAAAATTCTATAGCTCTAAGGCTTGTAAATCTGTAGAAAGTTATTTTTGAAATACATTATGCTTATTATAGCTCGCCCGATATTCGGAAGGAGAGAGGCCAGTGACTTTATGGAAAGCATTCGAGAAATTATGCGCATCCGAAAAACCCAGACTATAGGCGATCTGGGAAATCGGCTGGTTGGTTTCTGACAGGTTGGACTTAGCAAGCTCCATCTTACTTTGTAACAAATGCTGCTTGGGTGTAATACCAGCATATTTTTTGAAAAAAGTAGTAAAGTACTTCTCGTTATAACCAAAATAATCTGCTAAATCAGAAATACGCAGATTCTCCTGAATATGCCAGGAGACATAATCTAAGATGTCATGAAACAGCTGTTCCTTCAGCTGTTTTTCTTTATTGATTGGATAGATGTTTTGGGCGCTGATTTCTGAAAGAATGGCACTGCATAGATATCGATTCAGTGATATGTCCTTATATCTTTTGTCAGAGTCCTGTAATTGCTTCATTAATATAATAATTCGTTCCAGAGAGGAGAGCCTGCCTATGACAGGGATTTGCAGCTGACCAGCCCCGAACTCTGGCAGATCGTAGACTATCCTGTGATCCTGCTGCTCCTTATGATATCCGAAATGGAGCCAATAAAAGCTGCAGCGAGAGGCTTTGGTTCCATGCTGAAAATGGGTGGGCTTCATAAGCAGGTATTCCCCCATTGTCACAGTATATTCTGCTTCATGGTCAGCAATCGAAAGGGTTCCTTCCGTCACAACCATAAGCTCGTAATCCTCAAGATTTCTTGTGATATGGATCCAGTCATCCGTAGGTGATGTGAATTTTCCACACCAATGATAAGTAAAT
>JAEWMZ010000336.1 GCA_023392995.1 Bacillota bacterium | reverse complement strand
GGGTTCTGTCCTTCTCCTCCAGAGTTCTTGGACAGCATTTTACTTAATCTCATGGGCGGCATTCCCTCCACCAGCTGCTCCATATCAAAGGATAGGTAGGTTCGGTAATCCGCGTACTTCTCCATGTTCGCTCTTGCTTCCTCCAGTGCCTTGCTATCGCTGTTTTCCGGTGGCATAAACAATTCAATCAGCTCATTCATTAAGTTACTGTAGTCCTTTTCGTGCTGTAAGCTGAAAAGATCTATCTGATGACTCATATTGCCGGTGAGCTGATGTGGATTGATTTCCAGATTCTCATCCATGAACATATCATAGAACTTACCGTCTTCCCCTTTATTTCTGGTAATGATGAATTTATATTTGTCCTTACCAAAATCCAGCTTTGCCAGGATGCGGTTTAATTCATCCTTTTGCTGCATCACTTCCTTAATGGCATCCCTGATTTTATAGATAAAGTCCGTCTTAAAGTGATAAATCGCCTGGACAGCCTGTTCATTCGCTTTGTGGGTGAATTCTGCCAGCCTGTCACTGCTTAAATTCTCCAGTAACACATCATAATCCTTATTATCCTTACTGGTTAAGGAAAAACCACGGTAGGCATAGGCCTCATGATATCGTTCTCTGCGTTTTAAAAGGGTAACAAATTCCTCTTCCATTTGCTTCTCACTATTTTGCTTTAAATACAATAGTTCGCTGCGAATGGCATCCGATCTTTTATTCTCCTGTTCCTGCATAAAAAGCCGGTAAGCCTCCTCCCGGCGCTGCTCATATTGAAAGCTCTTCCGTTTTTCATTGAGCTCTTCATTTAACTGCAGGAGGCTCTCCTGAAAGCTCTTAATATCATTCTCTTTGGATTGATGGGCAACACCGGCTTTCTCCTTTTGCTTGCTCTTAGCCTCCATCTGCTGCTCCAAAAGTAATTTTCTTGCTTTCCACTCATCAATATTTTGCTGCTTTAGTTCCTTTATCTTACGAAGATACGCTTCCTTTTGCTGTTCCTTCTGGGTAATCTGCGAAAGCTGCTTGATCAGCTCTTCATAATATTCCGTATCATTGGGAAGATATTCATAGCGGAGCAGCTCTTCGATTCGTTTCAACCGCTGGTCAAGTGGTTCCTTTTCCAACAGCAGTTCCCTTTGATTTTCCTCCAGCAGCACCAGTTTACGCTGCGTGGAGCTTCCTCCGATATAGGCCTCCTCCATATAGTTCTTCGGATTGATATGCTGTATTTTATATCCCTGGTAAAGCACGCAGTCAGAAGTGATTCCACTTTTATTCTTACGCAGTTCTTCCATGGTATCACATTTGATGACACCTCCCAGAAGATAGTCAATATAGGCCTTACTATAGCTGCTCTTTGCTTCAATCTCTTCCGCCAGAGAACCGGGTAAGCTGGGTCGAAGATTCTGAAGTACCTGTTCCGTATCAATGACCGCCACGCGGTGATACTTCTTTGGATCTAATTGCTGATAGAGCTTCAGGGCTGCGCCGGCATATTCAGGGGCAACCATAAGACTTAATTTATTGTTACCCATATAACCTTCCACCGCATTTAACCAGCGTTCATCCTTCAGTTCAATTACATCCGCAAGGATATCTACCGTTATCTGCTGTTCATAAGCCTGTTCCAGTTCCTTCGCAATGAAATCCTTCGCCTCCAGAAGATAATTCGGATATGCCTTCTGTCCATTTTTCAAAAGATTCATCTGTTTGTTAGTATCGGTTAGCTTTAGCTTTAATTCGCTTAATTCTCCTGTCAATTCCCCTTTTTCTTCTTCCAAACCCTGACGAAGCTCTGTAAGCTGGGTTTTCAGGTTCACAATATCTGCGCCGGATACCTGCTCAGTATTAAGCTGCGTTATCAGCTCAACCAGCGATTGCTCCAGACCTTCTATCTCAAGCCATGCGCCGAGGCCTGCTGCCATCTTGTCGTAGGCAGCCTTATTCCGGTATAACAGCTCCAGCATCTGATTTAGATTGCCAAGCTCCGCTTCTAAATGCTCATATCCACTGTTTTGAATTGCGAAGGCCACTTCATCTCTCTGTCCCTGAAGACCTTTGATCTCTTGTTCCAGCTCCTGAATCGATTGGAGCAGTACCTTGATATCCGCCTGATAAGCTCCCTGCTGATACCTTAGTCTCTCCATTCTTCGTTCAATCGTAGTGATATCCAGCTTGTCCAGATGATACTGATACTGATCCAGCTGGTTTCCCTGCAGCCGGTAGCGTCCGTATTGTTCTTTAATATCGGTCAGTAGGCTGATCTCCTTCCGGGTATCCTCCAGGCGGCGCTTTAATCTGGTATACTGCGCCACACTGTCCTGCATATCCTCCATATGGATATCGTGTTCCGTACAGATATAATTCTTAACAAAATCCTCCAGCTTCATATCCATCTTAAAGGGAATTGCTTTTTTAAACAATGCCGGGAAATGCTTTGGATGCAAGCCTCCAAAATAATTGCTGTACAGCTCATTGCGGAATTTTTCATTGGTGCGGCTAAAGGAATAATCCTCCTTGGAGTAATTTCCTTGAAGGTAGCTTTTTAATTCACTGATGGATAGTGCTTTCTCATTGTCACGGTAATGATTGGACAAAAGCTCACCCGCATGCCAGAAGAACATACGATTCACATCATTTACGGATACATCCACATCAAAAATAACACCCAGGCTCTGAACCTTGTGTGTCTGTGTATCCTGAAATTCCAGTACAATGGTGGTAGAGAAGTTCTTATTTCTTAAATAGCCAATCTCATTATTCTCCTGAACCACCTTCATTCCTCGCAGATACTCAATGAGCGACCGATCCGAATCCTCTTTCGCCGCCTTATTAAAAAATCCTCTGCCATTGGTATCCGCATATAAAACAATCTGCAGCGCATCCAACACCGTTGATTTACCACTGCCGGAATGCCCTGTAAAAAAATTAATCTCATCATGGAAGGATAGTATCTTCTCATTTATGTAATGCCAATTATTCAGACATATCTTCGAAAGTGCTTGATATCTGTCCATCCTCTGTTACCTCCTCTTCCTCCTGGTACTGCTCTATGATTCCCGCAATAGACTGCCCATCTAACAACAGATGAATGGTTGGATAGATAATAAATTTTGTATCTCCCTCCAGATCCCCCATTTCCTCTGTCACTTCGATGACTTGATACTTCTTCAACACCGCAAGGGTCTTGCGAAGCTCTGTTGGGGAGATGGATTTGTTATTCCATAGTCGGAATAGCTGTACTTTTTCATATACTTCATTCAGACAGGTATATACATGGATG
>JAEWMZ010000108.1 GCA_023392995.1 Bacillota bacterium | reverse complement strand
CGAGGGGCGCTCGGTAAAGATTCTCCCAACCAAACCAGGCATTTCTAAAATATAGATATCCAGCTTCATAATCAATGGAGAAGCAAGGGTTACGATCTCCATACACTGTCTGTCCCACCGTCAGCGTATTCATACCACCAGTTACCGCCTCATCCCCTGGATCAAATACCAGCACCGCTTCCCCGCTTTCAAGCTCCACTTCATAGAGAGTCTCTGCATATCCATCCTTCTCATCCTTATAGTAGCCCAATACATAAAGACTCTTATTCTTCGCCGAGAACAGCGGTCGTACCGTTGGCACCAGCAGCAGGCTTCGATCCTTTGTTATTTGCTTTCTACCGGACTCTCCTTCCTCTGCCTCCAAGCCATAGACAAAGAGCTCTGCCGACGAAGCATAGACACCGCTGTAGGGTTTCGCAAAAAAGGCAATTTGCTTCGTGTCTCTTGAGAATACCGGGTACGCGCATTCCATCTCTCCCGTAGGCAGTAGCCTTTGCTTTTGTTCTGATACAGTGACAATTCCTACACGAGTGATACTTCCATCCCTCATACCATAGCAATCATCATTTTTATAATCAATCTCAGTAATCTCAATGGGCGCCCAGTCCTTTTCCTGCTGCCAGCTAATCTTTTCTTCTGGCTTCATCTCCGTAAATTCCAGGTCTGTCTCTACTTCCTTTTTCCATAATGGCGCAATAAAAACCAGGACGCAGCTGTCGGGTGACCAGTCAAAGTAGGTGATACCATGCCGTAGCGAAGTCAGCTTTCCCGTTTCCAGGGTCTTCTCATTCCGTATATAAATCTGAAGCTCTCCGCTGCGGTCGGACAAATAAGCCAAATAATTTCCATCCGGGGAATACCTGGGCATTTTCTCCTGAAAGGTTTCATCAGCAGCTGGTTTGACTACGCCAGACTGATGCTCAAGCTCGTATATGTGTGACAGAAAGGAACCTGATTCTTCCTCTGCCACTGTTTTTACGAATACGGTTTTGCCCCCCTCCGGGTGCAGATCCGGCATGGATAGGTAGCAAATATTTTTGATCGTATCCGGCGTAAATCGCTTCATTGCTCCTGCCCTCCTAACGTTTTTCTTCTTCCTGTATTTTTTTCATAGGATTTTTTTCATAGGATCTTTTTCATAGGATCTTTTATCATAGTATCTTTTTTCATAGTATCTTTTTTCATAGGGTGTCTCTAAAAGCTACTTGTGCCGAGCGAAATGTAACACTGTATGGTTGCCAAGGCACATGGTTGTGCGTAGTGCTTCTATCTTTTTGAATAAAGAAAAACCGAGAATGACTGCTTTATCCTGTACATGTTATTACAAATTATTTTTATAGATCTTTCCTTCCTTCATAACAAATCGAACATGCTCTGCATCTGCCAGCACCTCAATGTTCTTCAGTGGATCTCCCTCGACGATGACGATATCCGCCAGCTTCCCAGATTCCAAAGATCCGATCTTGTCCTCCATCCTCATAACCTTCGCTCCGTTAATGGTACCAATCTGAAGGCTTTCCATCTCGGTGAAGCCTCCGTCACAGATTGCTTTAAATTCCTTTCCTAAATATTTATATTTGGAATAGGATTTCTCATCGTTGCTGTAATCCGTTCCAAGAGCTATATTAACGCCTGCCTTATGTACCAAATCAATGGAGATACGGTTGGCTGCAGCACATTGCTTCGCTTTTACAGCCATATATTCAGGAAGTCCCGGAATATCGCCTACATGGAAGGATATGTCCAACGTGGTAACCAGGGAGCAATCATTTTTCTTCATAAGCTCAACGCATTCCGCATCCAAATGAATTCCATGCTCCACTGTTTTAATTCCTGCTTTTAATGCCTGCTTTGCTCCTGCTAACCCGGAGCAGTGGGCTGCTACATAGGAGCCATGACGATTTGCTTCCTCAACAATCACCTTTAACTCCTCATTGGAAAATTGCACATCCTCCAGACCATCGGACATTGAGGAGACACCTCCGGTAGCACAGATTTTAATAAACTCCGCGCCTTCTCGAAACTGCTTACGAACACCCTTTAAGCACTCCTCCGGTCCATCCATCAGGTAGGTGACTATATTATCCCTGGCATATTCATAGGGATAGTTCGTATCGGAATCTCCATGTCCGCTGGTAATGCTTAGAACCTGGCCGCCGGGCATTAGATGGGGTCCGTCCATATATCCTTTTTCCACTGCCCACTTTAGGTTTGCACTCAGCTGCGTCATATCCCTGGCTGCGGTAAAACCGCTCTCTAACATCGCCCTCATATCATAGGCAGCCTTTAGAATCATTCGATCCCGCTGCATCGCCAGATAATCTCCGGCACCGGTGATATGAGCATGACAATCGATAAACCCTGGAAGAATAGTTCCTCCCTCCAGCGAGTAACACTCATACTCGGTTGTGAAAGGAGCCTCTGCCCGGTCTCCTGCGTAAACGATCGTTTTTCCATCGATTAGAATGGCTCCATCCTCAATTACTGTTCCATGAATAACATCAACATATCTTCCTAACACTGCCTTTTTCTCTGTCATAATTTACTCCTCTCTATCTCTACAGACTTTCTTTAACTTTGTCCACCCGTTACTCTAAGACTATTTACATAAACAGAAGCCGCTGAGATCGCGAAGCTTTTGGACATTACCATTGAAACTGTAGTTTTATCCTCTGCCACCATCTCTACCTTCTGTAAAAGCTCCTGCAAATTTCCATTGATCGTTAATCCAGTCACCTTTCCAACCGCTTTTTTACCATGATAATAAATTCCCTGACAGGGAATGGAGAAATCACCAGAGGCTGTATTCACAGAATGAAACATATCATAGGATTCACAGATATAAATTCCATTCTCTAACTGATCCAGCAGCTCCTGCTTCTTATTTCTCCCCGGCAGCAGCGTAAAATTTGTCGGAATAACCCGGCACTCCGTCTGATCTGAGATGAGACTCACATCTCTCCCCGCATTCCCGGTAGAGCAGGTGCCCATCGCATCTGCGGTCGTCAGATTGTGCAGCAAGGCTTGCAGCCTTCCCTCTCTTATCATCTCCACCCTTTGGGACGGGGAGCCTTCACAGTCAAAGCCTCTTCCATACCCGGAGCCGTTATCCCTGGGCAAATCAACGATATTCACAAGCTCTGAACCTACCTTCTCTCCCAGCTTCCCATAAAAAGGAGTGCTTTTGTGAAGATACTGGCAGCCGCTAAACATCTGCCAGGCGGTCAGAAATATATTACACATAACCGAACCATCTATCACGGCCGGCAGTTCAGCCGCTGCAAAGGCGCAGGGCTTCGTCTCCCATTTCTTCCACTCTCTTACTTTCTCCAAAAAATACTCGGCTGGAAGGGCTTCAACCTCCGGCGCAGAGGTTTCCAGCTCCAGGGTGCGATGTACTCCTTCCTCACAGATTAATACAAGCTCAGCCTCTGCAATTCTTTGAGTAAAGCTCTTATCAAGCCCAAGGGAATTCACAATTCCTGTTGTTCTTAAATTTTCAGAGACTTTGACCGAGATATGGCTGGCCTCCGGAACAAGTACCTTGATCTGCTGCTCCAATGCTGCTGCTTTTAGCAAAAGCAGATCAAAAGAAGCATGCTCATATTCCCTGGCAATTTCCGCAATCACGCTGCTCTCTGCAACATTCATTCGTTCAGCCCTATCCTCCTGTACAAACTCTGAATTATGCAAAGCTTCCAGCAGAACCTCTCTGGGGTCAGCTTCCAGATTCTGCGTATAGGTCATACCGGTCTTCGTCCCGGTAGCTCTGACATAAATAGCCGTTTTATCCGAGGCAGACATCCCGGTCTCGTTCCCGTTAATGACACCCGCCCCAACCCGGTCATTCTTTTCTGCCTCTGCTTCTGCCTCCCGGATCCCCTCCGGAAGGTCAGACATAATCTTTCGATATGCTGCTAATTCCTTCATATGGTTCGCTCCTTTCCGGCTAGTCTCAACCGAATGACATCTCTGAAATTCTTACCATGGGCTGCATGGAGGTAACAGGTACCAGGCCTGAGGCAGCTCCGCAGAAGCCTCCGCCGTCATAGCCTACACTCTTTCCGACCCGGTCGATCTTCTGAATTACCTCTGCTCCATTACCGGTGAGCATAATACCTTTTACCTGCCGGTCGATCTGCCCGTTCCGAATATAAAAGCCCTCTTTAACCTCAATGGAAAACTGCATACCTCCAAAGCCTCCGCCAAGACTTTTCACATAGAGCCCCTCCGGTATGGAACGCAGCATTTCCTCCTCATCATCCTCTCCAGCCGCCAGGTAGGTATTCGTCATACGTGCCACCGGAGCAAAGGTATAGTTTTCTCTTCTGCCGTTTCCGGTGCTATCCATTCCTATCCTTCTTCCATGAAGCCGGTCACACAGATAGCCCTTTAAGATGCCCTTTTCAATTAGGATATTTTTCTGCTTTGGATGCCCCTCGTCATCGACCGCATCGCTGCCATAATAGCCGGGCATCGTTCCATCATCGATTAAGGTTACTTTATCAGAGGCAATTTTCATTCCCAGTTTATCTACAAAGCAGCTGTTTCTGGCTGCAATCGCTGTCGCTTCCAGCGTATGACCGCAGCTTTCATGCCATAAGGTACCGCAGGCTCCGGCTTCTAAAAGCACCGGCATCACCCCCGGTTTCATGGGCTTTGCTTTTCTCATATTCTCGCAGCGTACCACAAGCTGTCTTGCAAAGTCTAAATATTCCTCCGTACTGCGAAAGGCCTCAAAACCCATGGGTCTTGTATAATCCTCCCAATGATAGAAGCTTCCCAAGCTGTCCCCGCTGGTTATCCCCATACGCAGTCTCGATGTAATCCTCCGGTCACGGGTAACTAAGCCCTCACTGTTTGCAATCAGGATTCTACGGTCAGAATCAAAGTAATTCATATCTGCCGACAACAAAGCAGCACCAGATCCTTTTGCACTTTGATATGCCTGTGTTACCACCTTAATCTTATCCTGATACGAAACCGAGGCCGGATATTCTATCACAGCATTTGGATTCGGATAGCTTCTCTCCTTCAGTTGAATTCCCTTTACTTCGTTTTGCTTTTCTGCCAGCCTCAGCATTTGTGAAGCCTTCTCTGCCAACATAAGCAGTGACGAATAGGTCGTGTTATTGGAATAGACATATACGCTTTTTATCCCGCTGATTAGGTAAAGACCCACGCCAAAGAGATGCTTTGTTTTTACCCCATCCACAATTCCGTCCTGACAGCAGATATTCGTATCATCCCGTTCCTCAAAAAACAGCTCTGCAAAATCTCCGCCATTCCTTAATGCTCTTTCTAATATACTCTCGATCTGAGACTGATCCACCATAATTTGATCTCCTTTCTGCAAACCAGTGAAATGCACTGCCTAATTCATTTCCAGTTCCTTCAAATCCTTATATATTGTGTACTTCGATACCCCTAGCTTCTCCGATAAAAAGGGTACGCTTCGCTGAAGCTCGAAGAAATTTTTCTCGTGAAGCAATTGTATTAGGATTGCTCTTTCATCCTTGTTCAGCTTTTCTCCTGAATTATTCATAATTTTTAAGCAGGAATCCAGAATGCTCTCCAGGGAAGTGCCGCTTTCTCCCCATAGCGTTGAATAAAGATCCCCTTCACAGGCCAGGAAATCCTCTAAAAGATTCTGCACCTTTTCAAAGGGCGTAGTATCATAATTAATACCCAAAGCATATTTATAATCCTCCCCTGCCAATATAAAGGAGGAGGATTTGATTTTTTTGCCGGAGGGATGTATTACCAGCTGGTTATAGACATCCTTCATGAAATCCTCATAATTAATCTCCTCATCGGCTATCTTCCCTCCCAGAATACCAATCTGGGACATCGGCTGTCTTCCTGAAACATGACCGTTAAAGATTGCAACGGTTACCATCTCTCCCTCAATTACTTCCTGGATCAGAGTCTCACAGTTATTTCCGAACATTTTTGATATCCCTTCCGCCATACGGTATAGAAAATCAAACGCTTCCTTCTTTGTCATCCCTTTAACCTCCATTGGTTTCATCACATTTCTGCAACTGAGCTTCTCTATTTCATTGATACATTGACTTCTTTAAACTTCCTTATTTTCTTTCTAACATTGACTTCTGTAAGCTCTCCATTACCTTCTCTAGCTCTCTCCTGGGTGCCGCCAGATTCATTCGGATAAAGCCCGGTTCACTGCCATACCTGGAGCCCTCATCACAGGCGAAACCGCCTTTTCTGAACAAGGCTTCATATTCCTCTGGCTGGTAAAGCCCAAAACCACGGCAATCCACCCAAAGAATATACGTTCCATCCGGTTTTATTACCTTCATCTGCGGAATATTCTCCCGAAAGAAATTGTCCAGATACCGATAATTCTGATAACAGTATTCCATCATTTCCTTTACCCAGCTACTGCCTTCCTCGGTATATCCGGCAAAATAAGCGGCTCGCATCATGGGATTGAAGCTTCCATAATGATCTATATTACGTTGTTTTACAAATTGCTCTCGTAACTTTTCATCCCTTATGATCAGATTCGCCTGACCAATACCGGTCATACTGAAGGTCTTGCCCAATGAAGTAGCCACAATCCATGGGAAGGGCTGCTCTGCCACCTGATCAAAGGTAAGCATTTCCACTCCTTCATAAACCGTATCTGCAAATATTTCATCGCTGTAAACAATTTTATCATATTTTACTGCCAGCTTCGCAATCCTGACCAAATCCTCCCTGCCCCAGACCTTAGCGATGGGATTATGAGGATTACAAAATGTAAACACTTTATTCTCCGGCTTCGCAAAAAGCAGTTCCAGTCTTTCATAATCAATGGCATAATTCTCTCCATCAAAGAGCAGAGGACAATCAATATGTATTCTTCCGTTTAGCTCTACTGCCTCCCAGGTCATATGATATACCGGCCCCAGACCTATAATTCCATCTCCCGGCTCGGTAAAGGCTCTGCAAATCGTAGCTACCGAACAGGTGAGCCCATAGGTTGGGACGATCCAATCCGTCTCGATCTCCCAGTCTCGGTGCATTTTCATCCACTTTTTTATTACATTTTGAAGCTCTTCATCCTCCGTGCAATAGGCTGCCAGACCCTTGTCTGCCCAATCCTTGATCGCCTGTACAAGAAAGGGTGCGGTCTTAAACTCAAACTCCGCTCCCCAGCAGCTGATTAACCCAGCCTGCTTTACCTCCTTAGGCATAGCCAATTCTCTGATTGAGGCCATATTGCTGCGGTCAACTCTTATATCAAAATCATATCCCATCTCACTTATCCTTATCTTTTATATTCTGTTCTGTCAACGCAAAACTATGTTTCATTTAACAGGTATGTCCTATTTCTAAATTCTATATTCTCTAGGGTTTTGCAATTGACTCTACATTGTGGCAAGCCACCAGATGCCTGTTTCCCAAGTCTCTTAGTATCGGTGTTTCCCGCCTGCACTGCTCTGTGGCATAGGTGCATCTTCCTGCAAATCGACAGCCGGGGCCGGGATTGATGGGACTTGGTACATCTCCCTCCATAGGAATTCTCTCATGCTGCTTTTCATAATCCGGATTCGCAACCGGAACTGCGGAGAGCAAACCCTTGGTATACGGATGCAGAGGATGTTCATATACTTCCTCCGTATCTCCATATTCCGCCACCGTACCCATATACATCACCGCCGTTTGATTGGAAATATGCCTTACCATGGATAGGTCATGAGCGATAAATAAATAAGTCAGCCCAAGCTCTCTCTGGAATTTCATAAGCATATTAATAATCTGGGCTTGAATGGATACATCCAGGGCAGAGATGGCTTCATCACACACGATAAATTCCGGATTTAAGGCCAAAGCACGGGCAATTCCAACGCGCTGGCGCTGTCCTCCGGAGAATTCATGAGGGAAGCGATTCATATGTTCCCGGTGAAGACCAACCATCTCCAACAGCTGGACAATTCGCTCTTCCTTTTCCTTCCTGCTTTTATAAAGGCGATGGATGTCCAGCCCTTCTCCTATAATGTCTGCAACAGAATAAAAGGAATTCAGGGA
>JAEWMZ010000270.1 GCA_023392995.1 Bacillota bacterium | reverse complement strand
CTCCGCTTACAATACCTGTTCCGGCTCCGATAGAAGTATCTTTCCGTACAACATATGCTGTACCGGAGGCATTTTTCACGGTAACATCGTTATCGTCAAATTGTGCATTGGTAAATATGGCATTGCTCGTGCCAGCTACCTGATATTCTACCTGAAAGGTATAGGCGGCTGTAGATGCAGGTGCAAAGGAGCCTGCCGGCGCAGATATGGTATAGCTTGGACTGCCGCCGAATCCTGAGTTAGGGTCGCCCCCCTCCTCTACGATGGTCTGATTTGCCCTTGCATCAGTAAGTAAATTCAAAAACAATTCTTGGTTATTGCTAGCGGTACTCGGATAAATTACTTGATCCCAGTTATTGACGTCTGTAAACAAAGTAATTCGACCATTGCCTACTGCCTGATCAACTACGATTGGCGCGTTGCTATTGTCCTTGATAACAACCTGAGTAGATCCGCTGTAAGATATTTTCGCTGAGGCTGCAAAGAAATATCCCGTTAACCCATTGGTCAGCTTCGATTCACGGTTTATACATGCACCGTTTATTACTCCGCTCATCGGATTATCAGCATTCTGAGCCAGAACAGTAAAAGTTCCCCCCAGCTTTTGAACTGCATTACTGATGTTAATATTGCCCTGTGGAAAATAACCGACATGCTCTCCGTTAAAAACAATTCTGCCGCCGGTTTCAAGGAATTCACTCATATAAGTAATATCCGCAACAGTAAAATCCTCATAGGGGAGAAACACCCATAATAAACTTACACCCTCCAGAGAATCAGTTGAAAGATGGCCTGTCTGCTTAATGGTAACAGAGGCATTATTATCTTGATAAAATTTACCGATTGCATTAAAATATGGAACCACATCCTGACCTAAACTAGTCCATTTTGTCGTCCACACCATTACCTTCCCGGAATTCTCAGAAGCTTCCGTTTTCTCACTGTTAAAATTGGCGAACAGGATCAAGAATGCTATCATGCCTATGACAGTCAAAGCCTTGCCTGCATTCGCAAACTTTTTAGCAATCGGAATAAAACTATGAAGAATCCATTTGTTTTTCATCGATTTCATCTCTCCTTAATTTATAGTTACATAAACCTTCCTGATGAATATCTGAACTTTCTTTTACAAATACACTATAGTCACAATAGAAACACTGCCGCAGTCCAGCCAAAGCACTTTCTCTTCTTACAAAAAAAGAGCAGCTGTCACCTGGGCAGATCCTAATTGCAGGGATACGATCCTCCACCTCTCTTGTATGATTTGTTTGAGTGTTCATCTTATCACCTCCCTAGTTTTAGTACTCATAAAATAACATTTTTGCTGTCGTTTGCGAGTGAATTTTCACGAAACCTACCTTATTTTGCACATAAGGTAGAAATAGCTGATTTCTCCAAAATGCAATAAGGGACATATCGTTGTATTGTTACGTCAGTGCGTATCAATTACAGCGATATGTCCCTTATTGATTCATCAATATAATTATCCCTACAGCTATCCCATGAAGCAGGAGCTGATTATTTCAATGGCAAAACCATTTGAACAATGAAGGTATCTCCTTCCTGTTTAAACCGGTACATTCCTTCGCATCTTTGTATGATACGCAGAATGCTTTTTGTACCAATGCCTCCGTCCTCCTTTGGAGAAACCGGCAGACCGTTCCGAAACTTTACGGAGCCGCTTACACTGTTTTTCACTTCCAAAAGGAGTTGGTTTTCCGTCATATCTGCGGATATGACAATAAACCGACGGGATTCCTTACAAGCCAGACAGGCTGTCCAAGCATTTTCCAGCAGATTCGATAACAGTCCGCCAAGATCGGAAGCTGTCAGTAGCAGATCTTCCGGAATATTCGCATGTACAGTATAATCGATCTCAGCAGCCTTCGTACGGCGATGATAAAGCCGAAAGACGGCATTGGCCACAGAATTGCTGCAATATTGCTGGAGCGCTGTTTCCACGATACTATCATCATACCCATTCAGGTATTCAAGTGCAGCGCAGGTGTCCTCCTTCGTGAGCAGCTCTCGAAGCAAAGCATTGTGATGCCTCAGATCATGACGGTGCTGACGTGAGATATTAATCGAATCTTCATAGGAGGATAGCTCTTTTTGCAGTAATTCCTCTCTAGCCTGTATTTTGATATTCTCCTCTCTGAGAGCAGCCTCATTCGAAGCAGTCTTGAGAGAATAGAAAATGCAGACATATGCAGAAATACCAAGTAAAATCAAAAGTAATAAAGGTACAAACTGCTCCACTAAAGAAACCTCTATATCCTTGCTAAAGATAAAGTAGTACATGATATTAACAAAGATACCGACCACTAACAGGATAAATACATTCCAGCTGGCTACAGCCTGCCGATACAAAGGACGGAGCCATTTTCGAAACACAACAATAATAGCTGCAAAAAACAGAATACGCAATAAGGTAATCATATAGGAGGTAAAAGGAAGGAGAAGGGCAATATAATAGCTGAGTACCACAATTGCGGCATATATGTTTATCACCGTAACAAAGTTGAATACCCATTGCATCAAGCTGTCTAAAAATAATGGCTTTAATAATATATATACAATCAGGAACCAAGGAGCACTATAGTTAGCGAGAGTTGTGAGATCGCGATAAAGATAGCAATATACACTGACAAATACACTAATCAGGAAGAATAAAAGCATAAACAAGTCGGTGACACGTTTACTGTACTTAGGCTGTGACAGTGAAAAAAGTAACAGGATATTCAGCACCACAGATACCGTGGAACGAAGCAGATCAGGAGTTATAGAATTCATCGGGTGCCTCCTTCTCGGAAATGATATTCAAAGAATACCTCCTGAAGCTGTCTGAAGCTCCCCCGTGGAAGGGGAAGGCGTGTTCCGCAATGCAGTATAATTTGCTTTGGCTCTATGGCACGTATCGCTCTCTGATTCACAAGATATCCCTTATAGGGGTTAATAAACTGCCCGGGAGAAGCCTCTTCCAGCTCCTGTGCCAGGCGAACCAGGGAGAGTCTGGCATTTTTACAGGTTCCATCCTCCAGGTAGATACACTGGGTATGTCCGGAACTCTCGAGATACAGAATATCATTGATATCAACCAGCAATACAGATCCATTTTCCAACTTAACGGAGATCTTCTTCACCTGATCAACCAAAAAGCGTTCCATTGCGCGATCCATTGCTTCCTCAAACTGGCTTTGTGTTACGGGTTTCAATAGGTAGTGGGCAGCTTTAAGTGCAAAGGCATCCACTGCGAAATCCTTGCTGGTGGTAAGAAATATGATCTCTGTCTTATCCTTTCGCCGGCGGACCTCTTTTGCCACATCAGTACCTAAGATACCAGGCATGCAGATGTCCAGTAACAGGATATCAAAACCTCCTAATCTATTTAAGCTTTCTAAAAACTCCATCGCATTTTCGTATACCGTAATGACTGCTTTGATATCTAATCTTGCTATGTATTGCTCAGCAGCTGAGCGAATCATCTTAAGCTGCTCATACTGATCATCACAGATCCCTATATGAAGCATGGTATCCCTCCTGAAGTAAATTCTTTCGTAATGAGAACAATTCGCGTATACCATCGATTGTAACAAATGATTCATTCGATTCTATCAATAACTCATAGATATGCATATATCCCATTGTAAACGCGTTGAAAACTATTTATTACCAAGTTTACTTAATATAGTGTCTTTTGTAAATAGCATAGTGATAATTATAAAGACGATGATACATAATCTATGCAGTCCTCAGTAGTCTCTCCCAACCATTCTATTAAGCTCATTTATAATAAAAAATGAACCCTGCAAAACCCCGGAAAACCACGATAAACAAAGGAAAATGTCGCAAAAAATTTATCCTACATTTGTTGGGAATTTTCGGGTTGACAGGGTGCTAATTTATGCTATAATTCTGAACAAGGAATAGGAAATAAATGGAACATGCAAAGATATGTTTGTTATCACCAAAGAGTAAACTATTCTGCTGACGGAACTATATTCATAGATACTATTAATAGAAACGGGGGATAGTTACGAACGATATATTACATTTTATCATCCTATTCTTTTATACACCTCAGGATGGGAGAACCATTAACAATGCTGTGTTAATCATCGCAGTAGCCGTTTTACTGATTGCACTTTGTGTTAGTATTCACATATCCAGACGGCATAATTTATACATAAGGGAGAAGAAGGAGAAGCCTCAGCTTCAGTTAGTAGAGGAAGAGGTTGCCTGATTCCATTTAGAATACAGAGTATTATGTTGGAAATGAATTCTTACCAAATGAATTCTTACCATAAGAGTAACCAGGAAAGAAACCGGAAGAGATAGTTTAGCAAGTAATAATGCGCAGAGTGAACTGCGGCACACAAGGATCAGAGTAGATCACTCTGATTATCTTTGTCTTTACCACGTTAAAGCTACTTACAGGGTTTGAAGACACCAAGGATAAAAAATATTGAGGCTGATAGGATAATAAAATAAGGGAAATGAGGAAAGAGGCATGAAAGGAAACGATGTTAATCTTCTGAAAAGTATCATAGCAACCCTGTTAGTAACCGTTATGGTGCTGATATCAGCACTCACAATGCCGGCAAGTGTGGTACAGGCTTCTGCCAAAGCAGCAGTACCGGTATTTACAAAGTCGGGTTACTATGTGTTGCAGAAAGGTACCAGCAAGTTAGGAATTAAGAATAAGGTAAAAGGGTCTGTCTATGAATGGACGTCCAGTAATAAGAAGATAGCAAGCGTAGCAAAGGACGGCACAGTAAAAGGAATCAGCAAGGGAACCGTAACCATCACCTGTAAGATCAAGACACCCAAGAAGAGCTATAGCCTCAAATGCAAGGTGACCGTCATTAAGCCTGCTTTGGTATTTGAGATCTACAATAAGATTCAGGTCATGAATGTAGGTCAGGAATATGATCTTAATAGAATGATCACACCAGCCTCCTCCAATGATAAGACGATCTGGAGCAGCAGTAATAAGAAAATCGC
>JAEWMZ010000232.1 GCA_023392995.1 Bacillota bacterium | reverse complement strand
CCGTTGGTTCCGTTGAGTTCACGGCTATAATATTCCTCAATCCCCCAAAAACCATTGTTGTCTGCAGACGTGAAGCCAAGCACATCACAGGCAAGGGTTTTATAGGGATAGGTTCTAACATACTGCTCTTCGAACCATACTCCAATGACCTTCTTCTCTTTATCCTTCTCCTCATCCACCAAAGTTTTGAAGCTTTGAACCACATCATATTTTAGTTCCTTCTGAACAATAACATACTGTTTTGCAGGATTTTTATCCAGTATCTCCTGTATTACTGCCGGTTCAATACCAAAACTGCTTTGAAGCGCCTTTTTGGTGGGTTCAATACATTCTGAATTCTGTAATAGCAGCTTAGGATCAAGGATCAGCCGATATTGTAATTCACTGGTTGCTAATACTGTTCCATTCCTGTCAAGGATATCACCACGTTTATAGGGTAATACGGAACTGACATAGGATTGTCTGGACAATACCTTCTTTGCATACCGATCCCCATCCACCTGAACTATATAGACCATTCGAACCATTAACCCAATCAATGCAAGGGTTACAACACAAAATACAAGCAATAATCTTGCTTGCATTCGTGAGTTAAAACTACGATTCGTTTTTCCGGTATACTTTTCCATAGAACGCTATCCTTTCCGCTTTTGGCTTCACTTTGGTATATCTTCATATTGTCTTACGTAACCATCATCCTGACTTTGATAGGTTATAACCTTATTTTTATTCGGATACACCATTCCAAGGTCATTTACAGCAACCTTATAAATATAATCCAGATCCATCTGAGTGTCAATGGAAGCATACGCCGCGTTATTTTCATTTGTAAGCTTTATGAGGTTTTTTTCCATTGTTACGATTGATTTTTCCATGGAGCTTACTTTCATCTGAAGCTGCAAATATTCCACGGATACAAATACAGTTACTACGGTTGCCATGGTAAGCACCATTAAAGATGCCAGATTAATTCCGGAAAAGGCCTTTGTTTTCTTATGCTTTTGCCTGCGGGGTGCAGGTGTCTCATAAATTCGTTCTTCTCTTCTTCTCTCCGGTACCGCATTTAGCTTTCGTACTGTATTTCCATCAATATAACTTGTCCTGGAATCCTCTGCCTGATATGTTCTCCTCTTTGCTTCCATGCAAGATTTCCCTCCCTAATGCTCCATTCAATTACTTATCTTTTCAAATACTCTTAATTTTGCGCTTTTTGATCTTGAATTATTCTCCAGTTCTTCCTCCGAAGGAAGAATGGGTTTCCTCGAGATCACTTTCCCCTTTGGTTTCTTACCGCATACACACACCGGAAAATTCGGCGGGCAGGTACACGGGTTTTCACTTTGTTTAAAACTTACCTTTACAATTCTGTCCTCCAGGGAGTGGAAGGTAATAATACAAAGCCTTCCTTCCGGCTCCAGCAGTTCAATCATATCGGAAAGTGTCTCTCTTAACACCTCAAGCTCCCTGTTAAGCTCAATCCTGATAGCCTGAAAGGTACGCTTGGCGGGATGTCCGCCAGCCATTCTGATCTTCATTGGTATCGCCGCTTTAATTGCATCAATTAACTCAAAGGTGGTTTCAAGGGGCTTTTCTTCTCTTCTTCGAACGATATGCTTGGCAATATTTTTCGCAAAATTATCTTCTCCATAATCTCTGATGATATGAAACAGCTCCATCTCACTGTAGTTATTCACAATATCCTTCGCCGTAAGTTCATTTCTTGTATCCATTCGCATGTCTAAGGGTGCGTCTTCTTTATAAGAAAATCCTCTTTCGGGAGTATCCAGCTGATAAGAGGAGACACCCAGATCAAGTAAAATCCCGTCCACCCGAGCGATAGATAAATCCTTTAATACCTGTTTCATATTGCTGTAATTGCTTCTAACAATCGTAACTCGATCTCCAAACTCAGCAAGCCGCGCACCGGCTGCCTTAATTGCAGCTTCATCCTGATCAATCCCGATTAATCTACCTGTAGTCAGGCGTTTTGCGATTTCGTAGGAATGACCTCCTCCACCCAGGGTACCATCCACATAGATGCCCTCCGGTTTAATATTAAGCTGCTCTATTGTTTCTTCCAACAACACCGAGATATGTTTAAACGCCATACTCACTAGCCTCCTGTTCTTTGAGGCTTGGCCTCCTGTTCTTTGAGGCTTGGCCTCCTGTCTTTTAAGGCTTTGACCTTCTTTTTCGAGGTTTTCACCTCTTGTTTTTCGAGGGATTTTTATGTCCCGTCTATGAGAACAATTCAAACGTTAGAAACTGATTCCATATTGTGACATATGCTCTGCGATAGCATCTACATTATCATAATCATTATTATTATCCCAACGTTCCTTGCTCCAGATTTCTATCTTATTCAGTACTCCAACAAATACAATATCCTTATCCAAACCTGCACATTCACGGAGCTTCATTGGTATTAGTGCCCTGCCCTGCTTGTCCACCTCACAGGCAGCAGCTTTTGCTAAAAAGTAACGTTGTAATTGTCTGGCTTCTTTTGTGCCTGGAAGTTTTGCAAGCTCCATTGAAAAGGTTTCCCATTCTGTTTTAGGGTATACAAAAAGACAGCCATCTAAACCTGCAGTAACAACAAATTCATCACCAAGGTCTTCGCGAAATTTAGATGGAATAATAATTCTTCCCTTTGCATCGATCGAGTGATCGAATTCACCCATGAACATCTGGCTTCACCTTCTTCTTGTGCATTTCACTCCACTTTTATGGTTTTCCCCACCACTTTACACCACTTTGCTCCACTAACAGCTTAATTCTATCGTATTAATGGGAATTTATCAAGGAAAAAAATCAAAAAAAATAGTGCGAAAACCCTTACAAATATAGGTTTTCCGCACTTATCCAATTTTATGTACAAGATATAGTATTCAAGTTCTAAATTTCTTTGAATATGTCCATATGTAGTAAAAAAATAAGGAATGAGAAATTGGTCCTATTCCTTATTTTTACAATTATGAAATTATTTTCCAAATTCAAAACTCATTTTTTTACTGTTGTTTTCTTTTTATAAATCCATATTCCGGCCGCTAATAAGATGATCCCAGCCGACAAAAGCTGTGATACGGCAAAGGGAGTACCCCATAAAAATAACTGATCGGTACGTAAGCCTTCGATCCATATTCTGCCTAGTCCATATCCCATCAAGTAAAATAGCATTACTTCTCCATCAAATCTCTTACGTTTTGTATATAGCACTAATAAAATCAGTAAACACAAGTTCCAAAGAGATTCATATAGAAAGGTAGGATGTACCTGAATGTATTCTATTCCTTTGATATTAACGACATGATCCCGGATTTCAACGATTCGATTCAAGGCCTCCGGTTTCCCTGCATAAAGCTCCCGCAACCTGGCAACGGATACTGTATCATGATACACATTTGACACCGCGCTGCGGCTGACCTGCATGGCAAACAGCCCGTCCGTATATTTTCCAAAGGCTTCTCTGTTAAAGAAATTACCCCATCTTCCAATCATCTGACCAGCTGCAAGACCAAGACAGGCAGTATCCGTCAACAGCCAAAAAGAATATCTTTTAATCCTGGTAAAAATAATTGCTGCTGCTACCGCTGCAATTATCCCTCCGTAGATTGCCAATCCACCTGTTCTCAAATTAAAGACAGACAAAGGATCCCCGGAAAAATCATTCCATTCAAAAGCAACATAATATACTCTGGCTCCAATTACCGCTGAAATAATGGCAATTAAGGCAAAATCCAAATATAGCTCTGTGTTTTGCCCAGTTCTTCTAGCCATCCATTCAGCAATCAGCCATCCTACCAACATACCAATTCCGATTACCACCCCGTAATAAGCCACATGGTATCCAAAGATATTAAAGCCGGAACCAACATTCTCAAACTCTATCCCAAGATGAGGAAAAATAATATTCGAACTTAGGAATGCCTGCATAGCATCACCACCTTTCGTTTGATGCATTTCCAGCGTGAACCGTATTCCTCAATACCACACTGGAGTTATAGGACAATGTTTTAATTGAATTTGTGCTGCCAAAATTCCTGCGAAGCAGGCGGATATCCTGCTTATACATTAAAACGGAATAATACAACATCTCCATCCTGTACCACATATTCCTTGCCCTCAGAACGAACAAGACCCTTTTCCTTCGCTGCATTAAAGTTACCGCATTCAATCAGGGCATTATATCCAACAATCTCTGCACGTATAAATCCGCGTTCGAAATCCGAGTGAATTTTTCCAGCTGCCTGAGGTGCTTTCGTACCAACCTTAATTGTCCAGGCTCTGGTTTCCTTCGGACCTGCAGTCAAATAGGATATTAAGCCAAGGATATGATAACTGGCTTTAATTAGCTTCTCCAATCCAGACTCTTTTAAACCAAGATCCTCAAGAAACATCTTCTTCTCATCCTCTTCCAGTTCAGCAATTTCCTGCTCAATCTGTGCGCAAATTACAAACACTTCAGAGGCTTCCTGTTCTGCAAATTTACGAACCGTCTGAACATACTCATTACCGGCTCCATCGTCTGCCAAATCTCCGTCCTGCACATTTGCAGCATAAATAACCGGTTTCGCAGTCAGCAGATTATAGTCCGCAAAAAGTGCCGCTTCCTCGTCATCCTCTGTCTCGAAGGTTTTCGCCAGCGTTCCTTCCTCCAGGTGAGCTTTTAAGCGTTCCAGCATGCTAAGTTCCTTGGCAAGGGCTTTGTCATTCTTAGCGCCCTTTGCCGTCCTGGATATTCTTCGCTCAATCATGTCAAGATCTGAAAATACCAGCTCAAGATTAATGGTTTCAATATCTCTTAAGGGATCTACGGAACCATCTACATGAATTACATTCGTATCTTCAAAGCAACGCACCACATGAACAATTGCATCTACTTCTCTAATATGGGATAGGAACTGATTTCCTAAGCCTTCTCCCTTGGAGGCACCGCGAACCAAGCCGGCGATATCAACAAATTCAATTGCTGCCGGTACGATTTTCTCCGTATTATATAAATCTCCAAGTACCTTTAATCTCTGATCCGGAACTGCTACAATACCTACATTCGGGTCTATTGTACAGAAGGGATAATTCGCTGATTCTGCCCCCGCTTTTGTAAGTGAGTTAAAAAGAGTGCTCTTACCTACATTGGGTAAGCCTACGATACCTAATTTCATTTTATCTTATACCTATTCAGAAACCCGCTATTTACAAGGGTTTCTGCCTTTCGTTAAATTTCTTGTACGCCCTTTTACGCCCTTTTTTGAAACTGGCGGCGTATTCTGTTGAAATTGGCGCATTGCGTTCACCAGTAATTCATCTGTAACATATCTTGTGGAGAATAAACCGTCCTTTCTTTGAAAAATGCCTTTTCCCCACTCTTTACCTTTTAGATTCTTTCCATATATCCGGACTCTTTTCATATCTAAAAAAAGCCTCTAACGCAAATATAGATTA
This sequence comes from Bacillota bacterium, assembly GCA_023392995.1. Classification (GTDB taxonomy): domain Bacteria; phylum Bacillota; class Clostridia; order Lachnospirales; family Lachnospiraceae; genus Mobilitalea. Next base: position 5,941 of record JAEWMZ010000232.1, on the reverse strand, counting down.
TAGCATAAGGTCTCTCCTTTTTCAATCCAAACCTACATTTTTCCGTTGTTGCGTTGTTGCTCCTTCATTTTGATGTTGTATTAAACCCTGCCCATTGTAGTACGGCAATACGGCTTGTCGTTTGTCGTCCGCCAAGGTGTACAGAACTTCATACAGAAAAAATGCGCCCACTGCAAAATGCAATCGGGCGCAAGAGAATTATGAACACGTTTCCAGTTTGCACTTTTGGTAAATGGTGGAGTGCAGATTTTTAATCTGTGTCAAATGTTAGTCCATTACGTTCAGAGTGTTTGACAATAATGGTGCCGGTCAAAAGTGAAAGTACTTCCGCAATGCCATATGTAAACCATATCAACGCACCTTCGGAAATGATAGAAATACCCCAAACACAGGCCGGTATCAACACAAAACCGCGCAGTGCATTGAGCAAAACGGACTCTTTCGTTCTTTTGGTGGAGTACAGATAGGCGGCAATCATGGTATTAAGTGCCGCAAAGAGAAATGCCCAACCATATTTTGGCATCGTTGCTATCGCCACTTCTGTTGCGGCAGCGTCTGCACCAAATAGTTTGCAAATATTCGCTCCAATAAAAAATGTGATGAGATACACTAGTGAGCTTCCAACAAAGCTGAGAATACGACCGGTACGAAAATAGTATTTCATATCTTTCCCGTTCTGTGCACCATAGCTATGTCCAAACAAAGGCTGCATACCTTCTGCAACGCCAAGGATAATTGCAAAGGTGAATGAGGAAATATAACTGATGACAGAATAGGCGTTAATTCCGTTGTTGCCGATATACCTTAAAACCACTGCATTCATACAGATTGTCATAATCGGGGTGGTGAGTTGTGAAAGCATTTCCGGCAAGCCACGTGTCAGAATTTTTTTAATCAATACTCCATCCGCCTTAAACCTTGCTATTTTCAAATCACCGCGCTTGCGAATAAAGTGCAGAACAATAATAGTAAAGGACAGTAGTTGTGAAATGCCAGTTGCTATAGCGGCACCCGCAATCCCTCCTTGCAGCGGGAACACAAAAAGCCAGTCAAGAAATACATTGCACACAGTGCTGGCAATAGTGGCAACCATGACCAATACGGCCGCATTATCATTTCGACCAAAGCCCTGTAAAATGATTGACATAGCGGAGGGAATAGTAAAAATACTGCACCAGAAAATATATTCCGATACCATATCGTGATACACTCCAGTAGCACCCAATGCGGTAACAAGTGCCTCATTAAAAATGGTGCCGATAATCATAAATATTACAGAGAATAATGCGGTCAGGCATAATGCGTGCATGAACACCTGATTTGCGCCATCAATGTCTTTACGACCTATTCGGATAGCGGCAATCGTAACACCGCCTATTGTAGTCAACAAATAAGCCGCTGCTATAATCATCATAAAGGGCAGCGCCATATTAACAGCGCCTAAAGCGTCTGTACCAACGCCCTGTCCCACAAAGATACCATCAATTATTGTAAATAAAAAAATGGCACATTGGCTGAAAACCGTTGGTATTACAATTTTAAGAATATTATTGAATTGTGGTGATCTCATAACTTGAAGTTCTCCTTATCTTTTAAAGTGTAAAATGAAAGAGCCGAAAACAGCAATTTCTTGCGTTATCGGCTCTGCGTCTTTGCGTCTGGCTCTTTGATAATTGTCGTTCTAAATTGTTTAACATTTATTAGTGTTTCTTGTTTGCACTTCGGACAAAATAACGGGAAACTCTTAAGCTCAGTATTCTCCCGTATTTTTAGCCTTGTTTTACTCTGACATTGTGGGCATAAAACCCATTTTTCCATCATCGCTTTTCACTCCTTACCATTTCGAGAAAAACGTTAAGTTCCTCGTGCAAAAAACTTGATTGCTTTTTGGATAAAGCGAGATAGTTTTCTATCTCTGTTTCGGTCATTCTCATAAGCGCATTTTCTTCCGCATTAAGAGTAGGAAGAATAAAGCGTCTACAAAAGTCGCGCCCTTTCTCTGTTAAATGAATAGACTTACTGTTACGCGCACCTGCCAATTTTTCAAGATAAATATACCCGTTCTGCATAAGATTGTTGGCAGTGGAGTTGAGCGTTTGTTTGGGAATGCCAAGAGTTTCGGCAAGACTATTTTGCGTATAAGTTTCTTCTTCCTCACAAAGACAAAACAATGCCCAAAAAGCTGAATCGGACAACCCTATTTGTGTTGCAATTCGATGATATATTTCATCGGTTTTCTTTTCTTGTCGGGATAATGCTTTGTATTGTTCGTGAAAATCTTTTTTCATAATTACCTCCTAATTTTATAACCTGATTTCGGTTTTATTGTAAATCCGAAATCGGATATTGTCAAGTACCTTCTAAGAAAAGTTACAAATCGCCTGTTATATATGCTTTATTTCAGTCAATCCTATGATATGTGTACTCATACCAAAAGTAAAAGGTAACCCTTGTTTCGCTCCACCTGGAAAACTACCATAGCTTCATAAGCTCCTTTCGCTGTGGATTGTTACGCAGTAGAACCCTGGTTTTGAGGCTTTAGATATAAAGCCTTTACATCTATCTTCAAGATCACGCCCACAAAGCCGCTTGACACAAGGCTTTTTTCCCCTACTGCGTAACAAAGAGCATAGAAAAGCGGCATTTCTATTTTCCTGTAAAGGAATTAGTAAACGCCGCTTATGCGGGTACAGTATTAAATTTTTCAATTTCTGATTGGTCTCATATGCCATTTGGAGTTTATCCGTAGAAATATTTCAGTGTAGCTGTTATAAGCAAATACTACGTTGGACTCTGCTTTTGAGCAATTTTTCATTCCTTATACTCTAATCTCTCGCTTCGATTACCAGTAATGTTCCATCAGATATTTCCACATCAGCGATATCTTCCAATATTTCATTGCTTATTCCAAGGCTGCTTCCCGCCTCCAGAATAATATGATCGAGGGGATACTTAAAGCCCCGCAAGGTAAGTCCGCTTACCTGCTGTGTAAATGGCAGTAAGGATACATAGTCTCCAAATTGCTCTGCTTTTTTCAGCTGGAAGCTTTCCTTCTTCAGATATATTTTATTATGGGAATCAATCATTACGGCTGAGATTTCTAACTCCAAAGGCAATAATAAAAGATGAATATTTGCCAGGGTATGATCCATTCTAGACCCGGTAGCACCTGCAATCACAATAGAGTCAGCATTCTGCTGTATTGCTAATTCAACAGCTATATTGGTATCGGTCTTATCCTTCTCTCTCGGTAAAGCTTCGATGGGAGTTGATTTATTACGATATTTTAGCAATATCTCTTCCGCTACAGAATCAAAGTCTCCGACAATATAGCTAGGCTCAAGCTGCAGCCTGTCAACAATCTCCAGACCATGATCAACAGCGATCACGCTCTGAAACTGTTCCCGTTTCAGAAGATCACGTAAGAACTCCTCCTCTGCATGACCACCTGTAATGATTAATATTTTTTTCTCTTTCTCCATGTACTATGTCCCCGTTATGACTATAATATCAATCTGCCTGTTGCTTCTTAACCAGCCTATTGCATCATAAATTCTTCAAATTTCTGTTTAAATTCCGCTACATTATTCTCAATATCTCCGCGAAAGATGCTGGTGCCTGCAACGATAATATTGGCTCCTGCGCTCAATACCCGCTGCACATTTTCAGCCGATATACCTCCGTCTACCTGAATCTCAATTTCTTTTCCAGTTTTTAAAATCATATTCTTTACGATCTCAATCTTCGGCAGAGTAGCATCGATAAAGGATTGTCCTCCATAGCCAGGATTCACCGTCATAACCAATACCATATCCAGCTCCTCCAACACATATTCCAGGACGCTGGCAGATGTTGCAGGATTAAGGGCGATTCCCGCCTTCAGCCCAAGCTCCTTGATCCGCGATATGGTTCGATGCAGATGCTTGCAGGCCTCCGCATGGACTGTGATCTGATCAGCACCCGCTGCTTTAAAATCCTCTAAAAAGCGCATTGGCTCCTCTACCATTAAATGTACATCAAAAAACAAATCCGACTGCTTTCGAATTGAAGTAATGACAGGCATACCAAAACTGATGCTTGGTACGAACATACCATCCATTACGTCAATATGAAGATACTCCGCACCTGCCTTCTCCAAATGATCAATCTGTTCACCCAGAATAGTAAAATCCGCTGCCAAAATTGATGGAGCAAGTTTTATCATACATATGTTCATGCCGCTTAATGCACCTTAGCTTACATGTGCCGACATGAACTCGATCCCCCCTTCGTTCCTTAAATTAATACTCTTAACTTTGTACTTATTTGTGCTTATGCACATCAAGAACTTATTGAGCCCTTAGCACAACAATCCTCCGCCATAGGCGGAGGTGATGTAAAGCGATATTTCTTTTATAACGCCATTTCTATTTTTAATAGCGTTTCTTGTCCTTTAATTCATTATACAAAATAATATAATTATCATATCGTATTTTACTAATTTTATTCTCAGCGAGGGCTTCCTTCACGGCACAGCCCGGCTCGTTTCTGTGACTGCAGCCACCAAATCGACACTGATCCTCATATTCTCTAAACTCCTGAAAATAATCCTTTAGCTCCTCGGTCTCTATCTCATCAATATATAAGGAGCTAAAGCCGGGGGTATCCATGACATAAGTATCCTGCTCTACATAGATCAGCTCAGAATGCCTGGTGGTATGTTTTCCCCTCTTTATTTTTTCACTGACAACACCGGTTTCCATCTTAACCTCCGGTTGCAGCAGATTAATAAAGGTTGATTTGCCCACACCGGATGGACCTGCCAGCACAGTTGTCTTCCCCTTTAGCAGCTCTGACATTTCTTCCAGTCCATTCCCCTCCAGCATACTGGTAAAATAGACTTGATATCCACAGCGCTGATATGTCTCATTTAATAAAGCGATCTCTTTATCATCCACAATATCCATCTTATTAAAACAAACAATGGTATTCAAGCCCTGTCTCCGCATCATGATCAGAAAACGATCCAGCAGGTTCAGGTTAGGATTCGGCTCAGCCGCTGCAAATATAATCATTGCTTGATCCACATTTGCAACAGCTGGCCGGATTAATTCATTCTTTCGAGGTAAAATCCTGGAGATCGTACCACAGCCCACGGGTTGATCGTCGGTGTTTATTTCTACATCGTCTCCAACTAAGGGTTTGATATTTTGATTGCGAAAAATACCTTTTGCTTTACATTCATAAATTCTATTCTCATTTGGTAAATGAACATAATAAAAACCAGCAATGCCTTTGACAATCTTCCCTTTCAAATTACCCCTCCACAGGTACAAATTTCACACTCCAGGTAGCTTCGTTCGATTCTCCTGGCGCAATATATACTTCACCGTCTATATACATCTTAATCGTACCCGGGCTTCCGCTGTCACTATCGATAGGGGTTGTAAACGGAAAATCATCGGAGGTAAGCATCTTATTATAAACCTCATATGCCGGTTCACCATCCTGCTCTAATTCTAGAACGATTTCCGCTGTCTGCCCGCTCTCATAACCTTCCAGAGGATTCACATCAATGGTAACCTTACCAACATAGCTGGTTGCAGTGGTGCGACCCTGGTTCAGAGTAATATCAATTGCAGTACCACCTGCAACCTTCTCACCTACGGAATAGTTCTGATAAATAACCTGGTCCTTCGCATATACATCTGAGGAATCATAGGAAACGGAGCCTTTCTTAAGCCCAGCACCCTTTAAGGCAGCTTCTGCCTGCTTTTCCGTCATTCCAAGCAGATTAGGAACTGTAACAGTCTGAGGTCCACTGCTTACATATATAGTAACGGAAGTACCTGCGATTACCATATCACCACGGGCAGGAGCAGTATTAATAACTTTACCTGACTCGATCTCATCACTGTTAGGGTATTCATGAACAGGTTCTAATCCCTTTTCTTTTAATTTC
>JAEWMZ010000191.1 GCA_023392995.1 Bacillota bacterium | reverse complement strand
TGGTTGCAATTGATGCCCAGGGTAGGCCAACTAAAGTTCCCGGCTTGATCTTAGAAACCGAATCAGAAAAAGCCGAGTGGCTCGGCGGGGAAAAAAGACATGCTTTAAGAGTAAGCCGCCGCAATGAGGGCTATTAAGCGGAATAATAAGCTTTCATGTACTGCTATGCATTCCATGAATCCAGTGTTTTCCATTATAAAATGTTAGGGATATTTCAGCTGATGATTCGATATCAGACGAAATATCCCTTATTTTACTTTCTTTCGTTTTTATGTTTATCTCTATGTGTCATTTATTTCAAGCGTTCTAACTGATCTCTTCTGTTTTCCTGCTTTTTCTGCGCATTTTTTAAAGCCTGGTCATCCATCTGCTCTGCATTATTATTTAGATATCCACCCGTATTACGCATACGTTTTTCTGTATTTTTTATTGTATTATCCTTTTCCCCATGTGCCAAGATATCTTTTATATTCTCTATCTCCTGCTGACGGTTTTGGTTCACTTTTATCGCATGCTCAATATTTTCCGGAGAAGAGGATAGATCGGAATGCTCTTCCAAATGCCTCTCTGTTCGGGTCTGTTTCTCAACCAGATTCATTAAATTCTCTACTCTGCGTTCTGTTTCTGAAGCTTTTCTTTCATTTTTCATACCCATGATTCCACCTTTCATCATCAATAATCAAGACATTAATATACGTCTCCCGACTATTTTCTCCGAATAACATCAGGGTTATGCTTTCATTAATTTTGTTTAATATGATTTATTATTAATTTTCAAAAAAGTTTTTGATATGTTTTACCTGTCAGCTCTGACTAACTTTGCCCTTCAAATAACGCATATAATAAAACATATACTGCTGAACAATCCCGGCATAGCCATGATACTGCTCCTTATCAAATTGGTTATGGTATATTTCTTCGATTACTCTTTTAATCCACACATCCACCGGAAACCCCTCGATATGATGTAAGCCATATAGGGAGATGCAATTTGCCACCTTATCTCCAATGCCATGAATTCCTTTTAAGGCTTTAACCGCTTCGTCAAAGCTAACTTGTTTTAGATATTCAAGGTCAACCGCACCCATGTGTACTGCTTTTGCCGCACTGATTATGTAATCATCCCGGTATCCCATCTTTAGCCTGCGCAGCTCTTCCTTATGAGCCTTCGCTAAGGCTTCCGGGGTGGGAAAGGAGTAGTAGGTTTTCTCTTCTTTGCCTTCCGCTGTTATAGTTTCACCATAACGGGCACACAGAGCTTCAATTCCATTTCGTATTGCAGGAATATTTTTATTCTGCGATATGATAAAGCTAATCATTGCTTCAAAGGGCTCCTGCTTTAAGATCCGTATCCCCTTGCCATAAACTGCCGCTTCCCTTAAAAACAGATCCTCCCCTTCCCTCAATCCTCTTACCAGGCTCTCATAGTCATAAGAAAGATCAAAGTATTCCTCCCAAATCTCCTCATACTCTTCCTCCGAGCAATAAAACTCAACTTCATCTTCCTCCATTTGCTCCAACTCCAGGTATTTACCAAAAGCAATCATCTCATATCTTGGCCTTCCTGATGGGGTTTTTATCTGCGTCATGCGAAAGCATTGACCTGAATCCGCTATTTGCTGTATATCAAAATTCTGTTTCTTAATCCTCATTGTTCTAACTCTCCAATCTGGTCATACTCCTTCTTCCTCCGTAGGGGTTGCTGCAAAAATACAGCCAAGGTTATCTCCTTATGACAACTCCATCCCCTTTCAGAGGCTTTTTACTTTCCTCTGAATATAACAATCTACCTATACACTTATTGTATTACATATTATCTCAAGTATAATATATGACATTCTTCAACGCAATCAGCTTTCTTTTTGATATAAAGGTATTTTTTTCTATACATCACTGAAACAAAAATGCTATAATACTACAAATCAATTACTTTCAGTAGTAAAATACATTCGATAGGAGAGCTAGCCATGATACCAGAGGTAAAAATAAAAGACTTTCACATTCGCAGTGCAAAACAGGAGGACGTTGGCCTTATTCTAAAATTCATCAAAGAACTCGCCGATTATGAGCACATGCTGGAGGAAGTAGTAGCAACTGAGGAACTTTTGACCGAATTTATCTTCCATCAGCAAAAAGCAGAGGTAATCATCGGTGAATATCAACAAGAACCGGTATGCTTCGCCTTATTCTTCCACAACTTTTCAACGTTCCTGGGACGTCCGGGGATCTATCTGGAGGATTTATATGTAAAGCCGGAAATGAGAGGAAAAGGCTTTGGAAAAGCCCTGCTCGCCCATCTTTCAACACTTGCCGCTGAGCGTAAGTACGGACGGGTAGAATGGTCTTGCCTGGATTGGAACAAGCCCTCTATTCGGTTTTACAAGGAGCTTGGAGCAACGCCCATGGAGGATTGGACGATTTATCGCCTCCAGCAAGAGCTATAAAATCGGTAAGAACAATAGGAATGTAACATAAGTGAATCATATTTTCATAAAATCTGGCATAAGAATTCCTTATGGGGTAAAATTTGAGCGTTACTTAATTGTATTAATATAGCATTATTTTACAGTATTCAGGTATCCACTCTTGCTTTTTAGCAAAAAAAGAAGCTATAATGGAGCTGACAGCAGCGCCAATCTAAAAACTGCATGTACGGTGCAAAGTACTCCGGAGTAAACAGTTTTCACTTAAGCTTTTTCGCGCCCTAATGTAAGCTGGACCATATTCAAAAACAGGATAACGAACACCTGGCAACCGACGATTCTTATTAGGAGGTATTATTTATGGAGACGAGACCTTATATTTCTTGGGAACTAATTGGTGATTTCATGATTGCAACCTTTGAAAAACTGGGCATTCCTCATGAGGAAGCAGTAATCTGTACTGATGTCCTACTAGAAAGCGACCGTAGAGGGATTGAAAGTCACGGCTGTAATCGCTTTAAAGCAATCTATGTAGATCGCCTGTTGGAAGGTATTCAGAAGCCTGTTACTGATTTTGAAATTGTTCGTGAAACCGCAACAACAGCCGTTGTTGATGGACATGATGGAATGGGAATGATAGTTGGCTACCGATCTATGCAAATGGCGATTGATAAAGCTAGAAAATATGGTCTGGGAATGGTGGCCGCACGCAATTCCACCCACTACGGTATTGCCGGTTATTATGCAACCATGGCTACCAAACAGGGCTTTATTGGAATTACCGGCACAAATGCCCGCCCCTCCATTGCTCCTACCTTCGGCGTTGAGAATATGCTGGGTACCAATCCTCTTACCTTTGGTATGCCAACAGACGAGGATTTTCCTTTCGTGCTCGATTGTGCCACCAGTATAACGCAGCGGGGAAAGATAGAATATTACGCCCGTACCGGCAAACCCACACCGGAAGGTATGGTGATCGGAGAAGACGGCTCCGCACTGACGGATAGTGAGAAAATCTTAATTGATTTGACCCAGGGAAGTGCCGCCCTTGCGCCTCTGGGTGGTATAGGTGAAGAGCTTGGCGGTTATAAGGGTTATGGCTATGCTACAGTTGTAGAGATCTTATCTGCAGCATTGCAGGCAGGCAATTATTTAAAATTATTAACCGGAATCAATGAGCATGGAAAAAAAGTTCCTTACCAGCTGGGACATTTCTTCTTAGCTATTGATCCTGAGGCGTTTATGGGGTTGGATAGCTTCAAAAAAACCACCGGGGATATTCTGCGTGGGTTACGTGCTTCTAAGAAAGCTCCGGGTCAGGAACGAATCTACACCGCTGGTGAAAAGGAATATGAAGTTTGGCTGGAACGATGTGATAAGGGTGTTCCTATTGGAGAAGCTGTGCAAAAGGAATTTATTGCCCTTCGTGACCGGTTTGATTTACCCTTCCATTTCCCGTTTGAATAAAATATGATCTGATTTTTAAGTTGAATCTTTTTAAGAAAGGCAAAAACCCACTTCATCGAATAAGTGAGTTTTTGCCTTTCTAATTTTCTATTATTATTTCTGTTCACCTTTGGTAATGTAAGCTCTAGTAGTTATTTATTCTGTTCCATAAAATAATAATGAATGATATACTGTCTGATTATCATATCCTCACAGGCTTTTACAGCTTCTGATTTGTCTATGAAATTCATTGTTACTCTGAAATAGTTACCTTCCGGCTTTACTACTACGTTTTTGCAGTCATACTCTTCGGTAAATATCTTTGCGACCTTTTCTGCATAGGTTTTACTTCCGATGAGTCCCAGCTTGATATACTCTTTATATTTCACTTCCTTGCGTGTAACTTTTAAGGTATATACTTTACTGGTTTTACCATTTTCTGCGGTCACTTTAATATAAGCAGTATTAACACCTTCCTTTAAGCTCAGTTTATGACTCGTTATTTCCTTCGTACAAGCCTGGTTGCTATACAGTCTCCAGGTTGCTTTATCACTCACTGTCAGCTTAACTGTTACGGAAGCTGTCTCATTAGCTACCATTGCAGTAATCATTTTCCCTTTCACTGCAGCCTCTGCAGGCGCGATTACCTTAATAATATTGGCTGCCGATAAGCTCTCTCTATTTATGGTGAGCTTATATACTTTGGAAGTTCTATCCTCGGCTGTTACCTTGATATATGAGATATTGGCTCCGGTCTTTAAGTTTATTTTATTCTTTGCCACTGCCTTAGTACAGTTCTTATCACTGTACAGCTGCCATACTGCTTTGTCATTTACTTTAATTTTAACTGTTACGCTGCTGGTTTTATTTGAAACGGATGCTGTGATACCTGTTCCTTTTATGATCGCCCCAGAAGGTATCATTACCTTTAATATACTGGCGTTGGATGATTTTAAGAATGCATCCGTTTTAACTACAGTGAATGTACTAAACTTAGTGATATGGAATCGGATTCCGTATACCCCTTTCTTGTACTCTACCAACTCTCCCTGTACCAGCTCCTTATCTCCGTCAGAATGCTCAATATAAACGGCCAGTTGCTGTAATAAGGCTGCTCTCTTTGTTGGATTGGATGGTATCGCAATTCCGGTCAATGGCAGGGTAATATCTGCCTCCGTAGAGGACATGTTGGTCTCAATGGTAACCGGATTCCCCACAATCGATAGATTTGTATTCGAATTTCCGCTTACAATAGCTACTTCGAACAATGCACGATTTATCGTAGTTTCCTTCTGGGTATTGTCCTTAACCGGTACAAGTCGAAAATACAAATCATCTGCTGCTCCTTGGCTGATATCAGTTATTGTACTTTTTAAAATATCAATTTTTGCTTCTTCAGTATCAATTTGAAGATTGATTCCGCCTTTGGCTAATACCGCAAGGGATTTGGCAGGAATAGTTACCTTTGTCTCTGCTATCTCGTCTTTTTCATCAGGAATTACGATTCTTGCCGTGTTCTTGTTTTCTTCCTTTAATTTCTTAACGGTCTCCTGTGCTTTTCCTTCCTGGTAGGTTACCGTATCGGTTTTCTCGCCATTGTCTCCTGTTCTTCTTTCTATTTTGATCTGCGAAATGGTACTGTCCGAATTCCCTTGTTTTACATCTACCGTAATTTCTGTTACACCAGGTGAAGCCGGATTAGCTGGTGTTGTACTGCCTCCTGCACTTCCACCTGTGTTTCCGCCAGTACTTCCACCAGTTGATGGAGTTTGAGGTGTTACGGTATTGGAAGCAGTTGAATTGGCTCCATCCCCTGCTATATTCAACGCTTTTACTGTAAAGGTATAAGTGGTTCCATTTCTCAAACCTGTAACGGTAATAGTTGTTCCATTTCCCGTTACTGTTATATTTCCTGGACTTGCGGTTACAATATATCCTGTGATTGCACTTCCGCCATTATCCTCAGGTGCTGTAAAACTTACAGTTGCCTGTCCGTTTCCTGCTGTTGCAGAAACATTTGTCGGAGCACCTGGCACGGTTTTAGATACTGCATTAACCTCTGCTGAATTTGGACTGTCAACTCCGTCCTTTATCGCTTTTATTACAAAATAGTAGGTTGTTCCATTGGTTATCCCTGTTACATCATAGCTATTCACAGAACCTTCAACCAATGCAAGTGGTGAACCGTATGTTCCAGCCGTCTCAGATTGATATATTTTATATCCTGTGGCTCCAGCTACGCTGCTCCAATTCAATGTAATTTTTGTATTTCCGGGTATTGCGGTAATTGCTGTTGGTGCCAAAGGTGACAATGACGCCGCGTCCACAGTCAGAAGAAAGGTCAGCGTCACATCAGTATCTATTCCGTTGCTGGCGCTCAGTTCTACTGTATAGCTTCCTGCCGCTAATCCTGCAGCAATATCTAATTTCTTTGTCGTATCATTCCAGGTGATGCTGGCATCCCCAGAGGTTTTTGTTACTATCACTAATGCCGAACCAGTCACGGTATATGCTTCCGTGGAGGTTGCAGCATATCCTTCCGTTAAACTCATAGCCGTCGGTCCGGTAATCCCAAGAGTTGCCGATGCGGTACCTATTGTCAAGGTGAAGATCAGCGTTGCATCTGCCTCTGTTCCATTGCTGGCTTTCAGTTCCACTGGATAGCTGCCTGCTGCTAGTCCTGCTGCGATATCTAATTTCTTTGTTGTATCATTCCAGGTGATGCTGGCATCTCCGGATTTTTTTGTTACCGTTACTGGCGCTGTACCTGTTATGGTATAGACTCCTGTAGAGGTTGCGGCATATCCTTCCGTCAGGCTCATCGCTGTCGCCCCGGTAATTCCAGGTGCTACCGATGCGGTACCTACAGTCAGAATGAAGGTCAGTGTTGCATCCGGCTCTGTTCCGTTGCTGGCTTTCAGTTCCACCGTATAGCTGCCTGCTGCGAGCCCTTCTGCTATATCTAATTTCTTTGTTATATCATTCCAGGTGATACTGGCATCTCCAGAGGTTTTTGTAACCATTACTGGAGCTGTACCTGTTATTGTATATATTCCTGTAGAGGTTGCACTATATCCTTCTGTCAAGCTCATTGTTGTCGAGCCGGTGATTCCGGGTGCTACTGATGCTGTACCTACAGTCAGAGTGAAGGTCAGTGTTGCATCTGGCTCTGTTCCGTTGCTGGCTTTCAGTTCCACTGGATAGCTGCCTGCTGCTAGTCCTGCTGCGATGTCCAGCTTCTTATCTGTGTCATTCCAAGTGATCTTTGTATCCCCTGATACTTTTGTTACAGTCACCGGAGTTGTACCTGTTATGGTGTATGCTCCTGTAGACGTAGCAGCATATCCTTCCGTTAGACTCATCGTTGTCGCTCCGGTGATTCCGGGTGCTACTGGGGCTGCATTCACTGTCAGGATGAAGGTCAGCGTTGCATCTGGCTCTGTTCCATTGCTGGCTTTCAGTTCCACTGGATAACTGCCTGCTGCGAGCCCTTCTGCTACATTCAACTTTTTATCTGTGTCATTCCAAGTGATCTTTGTATCCCCTGATACTTTTGTTACAGTCACCGGAGTTGTACCTGTTATGGTGTATGCTCCTGTAGACGTAGCAGTATACCCTTCCGTCAAGCTCATCGTTGCCGGTCCGGTGATTCCAGGTGCTACCGGGGCTGCATTCACTGTCAGGTTGAAGGTTAGTGTTGCATCCGGCTCTGTTCCATTGCTGGCTTTCAGTTCCACCGTATAACTACCTTCCGCAAGTCCTGCTGCTATATCTAATTTCTTTGTCGTACTATTCCAGATAATGCTGGCATTACCTGAGATTTTTGTTATTGTTATTGGAGCTGTACCTGTTATGGTGTATGCTCCTGTAGACGTAGCAGCATACCCTTCCGTCAAGCTCATCGTTGCCGGTCCGGTGATTCCGGGTGCTACCGGAGCTGCATTCACTGTCAGGTTAAAGGTTAGTGTCGCATCTGGCTCTGTTCCGTTGCTGGCTTTCAGTTCCACCGTATAGCTGCCTTCTGCAAGCCCTGCTGCTATATCTAATTTCTTTGTTGTACTATTCCAGATAATGCTGGCATTACCAGAGGTTTTTGTTATTGCCACTGGCGCTGTGCCTGTTATGGTGTATGCTCCTGTAGACGTAGCAGCATACCCTTCCGTCAAGCTCATCGTTGTCGATCCGGTGATTCCGGGTGCTACCGGGGCTGCATTCACTGTCAGGTCGAAGGTCAACATCGCCTCTGTGGTTGTTCCATTGCTGGCTTTCAGTGTCACAGTATAGTTGCCCGCTGCAAGTCCTGCTGCGATGTCCAGTTTCTTTGTTGTATCATTCCAGGTGATGCTGGTATTCCCTGAGGTTTTTGTTATCGTAACTGGAGCTTTACCCGTTATGGTGTATACTCCTGTAGAAGTAGCATTGTACCCTTCCGTCAGATCCATCGATATGGGGCCGGTGATACCAGGTGCTACCACTAATGAGATATCGGTTCCGTTTAACAAAAAATCAGATGGCTTAAATGTACCGGTTAGGATAATCTGCAGTTCGGCTTCATCTTTCGTGGCATCGGTGTCAATATACAGGAATGTTTTTCCACCGGAAGCCGCAAGTTGAACAGAGCCTGCTGCAACATTTGTTCCGTCTCCGGCTGTCACGTTACCGAAAGAAAAATCTGCACCTATTACCCGGATGATATCTTCATCACCAAAATCTGCAATGGTATCCGTGCCGTTATTGATTGAGGAGAAATACTGGAAAATATCATCCCCGTCTCCTCCGGTCAGTATGTCGTCATCTTCTCCGCCGATTAATGTGTCATTGCCGGCTCCTGTGGTAATCACGTCAGCTCCCGTGCCTCCATCAACCTTGGTGGGTGCAAGACCTGTATCGATAAAGCTATCATCACCGCCATACAGAAGATATTCCTGATAGTTTTTGGAGTTGCCCACAATTTTTGCACTGGACAAAGTAATGGTTTCTGCGTTTTCATCATCATTCCCTGTGGAAGTGTCATAAACAGCATACTCTACCATCGTCATACTGTTATTCGTAAGCGTATGGGCGCCGTAATCATAGGTTACTCCATGGATACCAGCTGCTGCTGTCTTTCCGCTGACCTTAATGCCTCGGTAGAGTTTAGACAGACTATTGTCATGAATGTTTGCACTGGCTCTCTGTGCCTCAAGGTTCATACCAGCCGCTTTATAGGTAACAGGCTCACTGCATCCCGAGAGGGTATTATCAAAAATCTCGACCTCGCCTGCACTCCAGAGATTGATGTGAGATGGTGTGTAAGGACCAGCCGTACCAATGTTTTGAATCGTATTCCCGGAGATAACGGCAGTGGTTCCAGCTACAGTCGCATAATTGTTACCAGGATTAATCGCATTGTTTCCGCCGATCTGTACTCCACGCTGCGCAAGCGTACCCCAATAGCCTGCCTCACCGCTTGCAACGCTGTTAATCAGTGTACCGGTGATGGTATTGTTGGTAATAATAGCATGCAGCTTTGGCCCCCACGCCAGAATACCGATTTCCTGAAAGTCGTGGATCAAGCTGTCTTTGACAGTCACCGTGACAGCGCTGGACAGAGCATTGGAGCCCTCCGCCAGAATGCCATAGTTTTTAAACCGCCAACCGGTAGTATCGGTTTCAGGAGCAATATTCTTTATTACTACTCCGTCAATGACAGCGTTAGTGTCAAATACAGCAATACCGATAAACTCCCGGTCAAGGCCAATGCTGCTGTTGGCGGCATCGCTCTCAAAACCCTGATGATTGCCATCGATGGTCAGGTTTTTCACCGTCACTGTCCCACCGCTGGATGTGTTCACACGTAGTTCCAGAACAGGAACCCGGTGGCGTCCGTTATTTGTAAGCATATCCTGCTCTGAGTTGATTAGACCGCCAGTATTGGGCGATTGCAGGATAGTTTCATCTGTTCCAGCACCTTGCAGGGTAATATTTTTGGTAACAAGATATTGCCCGGTAAGAGTTCCAGCCATAACTCGTACGGTATCGCCGTCAACAGTATCATTTAACGCTGTTTGCAAATCCTCATACGGTGTGGTGGTAACGGTTCCGCTATTCCCTGGGTGATCCAGTTCGGCAACGATCGTACCTATGGCATCTACTGTCAGGGTAAAGGTCAAGGTTGCCTCCGGCTCTGTTGCGTTGCTCGCTTTCAGATTCACTGTATAGCTGCCTGCTGCAAGTCCAGCTGCGATGTTCAGCTTCTTATCTGTATCATTCCAGGTAATCTTTTCATTCCCGGATATTTTTATAACCGTCACCGGTGCTGTACCAGTTAGGGTGTATACTCCCGTAGAGGTTGCGTCATAACCTTCCGTCAGGTTCATCGCCGTTGGTCCAGTAATTCCTGGAGCTTCTGGCGACGCAGTGACGTTGATAACAACCCTATAATACAGTGTCGTAGTTTTATCCTGGGCTACAACCCTAATGATGAAGAAGTCCCCATTACTGATCGCTTCATTACCATAAGGAGTGGCACTGTCAAAGGTTACTTCGGTTACTGTACTGCCCGCTCCGTACTTAACTACTTTCACAGAGGTTACCTTATTGTCACTGGGCTCAAACAGCGTTGCATAAGCATCTGCATTACTGGTATCCGCTGCCTGTGCAGCTGTAAGTGTTACAGCCCCCTCTGTTTCTGAACCCAAAACTGCACTAGGTGTTCCTAGCTCTGTTGTCTGTCCCTTTACTCTGGAGCTTATCTTCAAAGTTGCATCACTACTATCCACTGAAGCAGTAGAAAAGCTGATCAGAGTTCTGTCTGCCAAACCATGCAGAGAGTTTCCCGCCAGTTTTATCGCTGGATCCGGAATTCCGGGATGAAATCTATTTCCCACCAAGGCAACAAATCCCTTTCCTTCTGCGTCTAAGAAGGCGGCGGGTGAAATCACCAGGTAATATGTAGTGTTTGGTTCAAATTCTCCTGCTGGGTCAATTATAACTGTCGAGAGCCCAGCGTTTTCAGTTATGGTAACACGGGGATCCGAACTTGAAAAAGACTCATAGATTGTGTCGTCTGAATAATCTCCATCTCCATCATCTACCCTAATTGATATTGTTCCTGCCCCCTTGGTGATTGAACTGCTGGTGGTTAGATTCAACGTTATATTATCCGAAATACCTACATTAGTTGCATTAGAAGCAGGCGTAACGGATATAACTCGTGGAGGCATGTTGCTGTTCCTATAAAAAAGGCGGCTCGTCGTATCAATTACTCTGCTATAGAGATCCAAATCCCCGTCATTGTCAAAATCCGCAGTCTTTGTAAATGTACTTGCCATGTTCAAACCTGCTATTGTTCCGGAGATTGGTCCAACTGCTCTTTCTTGGAACAAACCGCTTCCATTATTCGCCCAGAATGTAACCGTTTTTCCAGCTCCACCATCCTGGGTCAAAATATCAATAGCCCCGTTATTGTCAAAATCACCCACCTGATAACAAACAATGTTGGTTGTATTGCCGTCTGGTATGGGTAATGCAGCGGTTGCAAACTTTCCGCTTCCATCATTTTGATAGTAGAGATCATTCGATGGACCACTGACCCTGCAATAGATATCTAAATCCCCGTCATTGTCAAAATCCTCAACCTTTGTCATATTAATATTCAGATTCAAGCCTGATTTTGCTTCCATGACAGGTTCACCTGTGCTCTCTTGGAACGAACCGCTTCCATTATTCACCCAGAATGTAACCGTTTTTCCAACTCCACCATCCTGGGTCAAAATATCGATATCTCCGTCATTGTCAATATCTCCAAGCTGATAGCAACTTACATTACTCGTACTTGAGTCCGGTATTGGCAATGTGGCGGATGTAAAATTTCCGCTTCCATCATTTTGATAATAGAGATCATTCGATGCCCCACTGACCCTGCAATAGATATCCAGATCTCCATCATTGTCAAAATCCGCAACTCGTGTCGGAAGATACGATAGACTCAAACTTGCCAATGGTTTTGGAAAATGATCTGCCTCGTCTTTCGTAAACGAGCCGTTTCCAGTATTCTCCCAAAATGTAACTTCCTTTCCGACTCCCCCATCCTGTGTCAAAATGTCGATATCTCCGTCATTATCAAAATCACCCACCTGATAACTGGCAAGATTGGTTGTACCAATATCTGCTATTGATAATGAACTTTCTGCTAAAACGTTTGTAGAAGTCGTTGCAGCACTTGCATACACATTCAAGCCCGTGAGACTCTGCGAGATAAGCAGTAAAGTCAACATCACACTTGATAATGTATGATATCCTTTTCTCCTTATTTTGTTTTTTTCTTTTGTCATCATGAAATCCTCCTCAGGAAATAGATTTTTGTTTTTCTTACACATATTTTTCTGATTGGCTTGTAGATATAGCTTATCGAAAGCCCTTACTTATAGCCAATGCTTGGTAATAATACAAAAATCGTCTTATTTCTAATTTTATTTCCAATTATACGAGATTAATCTCGCAAAAATCTCGCAAATAAACGACAAAACGACAAAAGACCATTGATTTTCATATTTCCAAAAATCAACGGTCGTAAAGACAATTTCATTTTAACACTTTTTAAGCAGATAGGACATAACTCAATCCCTAAAACAATTCCTTTCAACATCAATCCAGAAGGGGCAGCTCTGCTTCCTTTAGTCTTTCATTAAACAGCTGCCGGTACACCTCAACCTTTTTCTCGTATCCATTCCATGAGGTTACAAGACTCAACCACCCACGTAACATATCCTCATCCTCTATGTGCCAATTCACATAATACCGTATCACTTCTTCCGCGTTTGTAAACTGATTCCGCTCAAAATAATGCCGGATCAGCTTGCTGCAAAGCTTTCCATACTCCTGCGCCACATATTTTTGTATAGGAAGACTCCAGATGTAGTCCTTGTTTCCGAATAAAGGAGCTGCATAGGAGAAGAACAGCGTTCTAGAAGCCTCTATTGAAAGGTCTGCGTTGTCCTGGTTTTGTCTCAGCCTCAGCAGTTGTCCCAGATCGGATAGGGTTTCCTGAGCCTCCAGCACATAACCTTCGTTTATCTTATGTATCTGCGGTGATAAGGGAAAATTTCTTAAGACTTGTTTAATTCGGTAAATCGTATTATACAGGTTATTCGTTCCCCGCTCTTCTTCTATATCTCTCCAAAAAACCTCCAAAAGCTCCCATTTACTGATATGTTTACCCTGATTGACTAAGAGGTAGGCAAACAGTTCCTCTGCCTTTTTGGTAGACCATTTGATCAGCTGCCGCTGTTGATCTCTTGCCTCAAAGCACCCAAAGCAGCGAACCACAAAATCCTTGTTCATTTCTCCCAGCAAGTCCGGGGACTTTTGAGTCCCAGTAAACTTATCCAAGCGTCCAAGCACCCTGCTAAGACTGTTCTTCATGATTGGCTTCATCAGGTAATCAATGGCCTCTACCTCGAAGGCATCCAGCGCATAATTACCATAGGCTGTCGTGAATATAATCCTCAAATCCCCTTTTCGAACCAGCAGTCGCCTGGCTAGCTCAATACCGCTCATTCTGGGCATTTCAATATCCAGAAACGCCACCTCAGGCAGGATATCTGGAAAGGCGGCCAACGCCTCCTCCGGGGTAGAAAAGGCTCCTTCAACTTTAAACTCCTCCATCGCTATGAGCAGCTTATTCATATGATTTAGTATATGCACTTCATCTTCAACAATTATGACCGTGTACATTTAAATCCTCTCCTTTGGTAAAAATATAATACATTTCGTCCCTTTTTCTAGTTCTGAATCTATAAGAAAGGAGGCTCTTGGGAACGCAGCAATCCTCATTTGAATATTCCTGATACCTACACCCCGTCCCTTATTTTCATAAAGAATTCGGTAAACTTCATCCTCACTCATGCCAATCCCATCGTCCTCTACAGCAATGCGAATAAAGCTTTCACCTTCTGTTATGCTCAAAGCCACCGTACCCTCTCCTTGTTTATTAAAAAGTCCGTGGCGAATGGCATTTTCAACAAGAGGTTGTATCAGCAGAGCAGGAATTACAATATTAGTGTTGAGTACAGCAGGATCAATATAGGTTTCATAGTGAAGGCGATCTCCAAAGCGCAGCTGCTCGATCTCAACATAAATTCCAATAATGTCCAACTCCTTCTGAAGAGTGAGCAGCTGCTGCGTCTGATCCATCTGAAAAATATGTCTTAAATACTGACTGAGCAGAGCCAGCAGCTCAGCTGCCCTCTCCCCGTCCTCATAGCATAGAGCAATAATATTACTCAACGCATTATAAATAAAATGGGGCTTGATCTGAGCCTGCAAAAACGCAATTTCATTATTTAGTGCCCGCTCCATAGTATCCGATAAATTAAGAAGACTTCTTACTCTTAACTGAATTTCTTCTGCAGCAAAGGGTTTTGTGATGTAATCATTAGCGCCGCTCTGATAGGCTAGCTCAACTTCATGCTCTTGTTCCCGGACAGTTGCAATAAGAATAGGCAGCTCAATGGGGGAATAACTTTGTCGTATCTGTTGTGTCAACTCAATGCCCGACATGCCAGGCATCATCATATCGGCAATAACCAAGTGGATTTTCTGTTTTTGAAGTAGCTTTAAGGCTTCCTCTCCGCTGCAGGCTGCCAAGATCTGATATTCTTTCTCCAAAATCAAAGATAGCACTCGAATGTTCATAGGCTCATCATCCACCAACAGGATTTGCTTTACCTCAGAATTTGCGGTAAATGATATAACTCTAGGCTCAAATATCGTCATATCAAGCATAGGCTCCAGCGAAGCGATGCTGTCCGAACACTGTCTCGAAGGTAGGCGTAAGGATATCATTGTCCCTACTCCGACAACGGAATCGGATATCCAGACATCACCCTTCATCTTTCTTGCCAGCTGTCTGCTGATATACAGACCCAGCCCAATTCCCTGCTGGAAGCCCCCATTTGGCCTGACCTCCTGATTAACATCCTTGAATAACTGCTCCCACTGTTCTTGGGGAATTCCACTTCCTGTATCGGCTAGTGTCAGGACAATATTGCCGCTTTCCTCCTTTGCACTGGCGATAATCTCACCTTTTTCCGTATATTTCATGGCATTAGATGAAATGTTATATAAAATCTGTCTCAATCGATTTTCATCTGCTTCAACAAAGGTCATAGGCTTTACTTTATTTATCAACCGAAGCTCTTTTCCTTGCAGATCAAAAGTCAGCAACTGAAATACTAACTGAATAACCACATATAAATCCACGGTCATCAGTTTTAGCTGCAAATCCTCATGGCGAAGCTTGATGACATCCGTCAGATCATTCACTAAAAGTGAAAGCTTCACAGAAGTATCCTGAATCAGTGAAATATCTTCCAGCTGCCCCAAGCTTAAGTTCGCCTGTCCTTCCTTTAAGAGATGCCCAGCAATATTGATAATGCTATGAAGGGGTCTTTTCAGTTCATGGGAGGTCCTGGCCAGGAATTCATCCTTTATTTCATCAGCCTTAATTAGCTGCACGGAAAGGACTTGTATCTCATTCATCTTATTGGTAAATCTTCTGGCTAGAAAGAGGTTCATGCAGAGCAGGAATCCCAGCATACACAATTTAGAAATCACTCCATCATTGGTATAGCCCAAATAAAACAGCAACGAATTAAAAATAGCAAATCCGACAAAAACAACTCCAAGAACCACATAAATCAATTCATTATCAGGCAGTTTCTTCTTGCTTTTATCAAATAGCATCTGTATAAACCTTAGTATATATAAAAACACAATCGCATCCACATAAAAAGTGATGCCGAGCTTAAAATACATATAAAAATGATAGGGTGTGAAAAGTACCAGCCCTAAAAATAAAAATATAGGAATCAGTAGGATACTTAATGCTCTTCTTTTTATTGAGTTAGGCTCCAAGCAGTGTACGAATAACACTAAAGCCACAAGGCTCAGAAAAAGACTAAAATCCAAAAGTTTATAGGCTACGGTAAAAGGAAGTGCTCTAAAAAACTGCATCAAAACCTTTTCTCCCATAGTTGAGACGGTAACTGCTCTAACAATCAAAAATACTCCACTATATAGATAGGCAGCTTCTCTTCGCCGCATCTGAAAGATCTGTATGTGATAAATACCAAATAGCAGAAACAAAAATATCTCTGCTACATCTAAGGAGAAGTCAACTTTTTCCTTAGCTTCCATGTGCTGCTTAGTGCCGATTCGGATGGGCTGAGATATTCCCCCTATATAAAACACCTGATTGGACACCTGGATGACAAGCTCCAACTCTTCACCAGGCTCAAGAACAATAAGATAGGGCGTATTTTCAGGCGAATAATCTTCCAGTGTATCCGCAGGTATCCCTTCTTCCTTGACCAGCTCTCCATTAATAAAAAGCCGGTGAGCCATCCAGATATTTTGAATTTTTAATGCAAAAGGCTCCTGCGCTTTTGGCAACTTTACAGTAAGGTGGTAGGTGCCATTTCCTCTGGCAGGCTGCGAATAAGCTTTATTTTTTGTTTTCCAACCTCCGGGAACCTTTATCGAGACAGAAGTTTCTGTTAAAAGTTCCTCTGGCTCCAGAAGTTTCCCTGGATAGAAATCCCATTCTCCGTTCAGGAAAACTGTCTTATTTATAGTAAAATCCCAAGCAGATAAATCTAATTGACCCTTCACAACTTCTGGTGATTTAGAGTTCTGTAATTCTGAATAATAAAAAACAACAAGAAGCAGCATAATAAAACCTGCGACTATCACTGTCCTCACAGAAAATTTTGCATAAATCCATTCTTTCATACGCATACAACACCTTTTCATTGTTGTTCCTACTCTATCAACTTAAACTCTCAAAAATCTCACAATATTTTATGATCCTTGATGTGCTCTATTAAAAACTTGTTATGCTTTCGTGCAATATAAGCAAAGCGCAAAATGATAATCAACTTTCGATTCTTTTTAAGGCCATAGGATAAGGATGTATCTATCTCTTTAATCTTTTTCTTTTCATTTATAATGACCTGTTGACATACCATGTGTAGTCAGATATAATTACAGCTGACAAGACAGATAATAAACACCTTAATTAATAGGAGGATATGTTAATTTATGAATAATTCGACCAATAAAATAAAGCTTATGACGACCGCTGCTCTGCTAAGTGCGATCGGAATACTAATCCCCATCATTTCTCCCTTTAAAATACTCATTGAGCCTGCTTCCTTTACTTTAGCAAGTCATGTTCCAATTTTTATTGCCATGTTTATATCTCCGGCTGTGGCTGCATTTGTTTCAGTGGCTACTAGCATAGGTTTTTTAATTAATGGCTTCCCGCCTGTTGTAGTATGCCGAGCACTATCGCATATTGTATTTGCAGTGATCGGTGCCTTAATTTTGAAAAAGAATGGTAATATTCTTAATTCTTATAAAACAGCCATACCCTTTGTATTATTAATTTCAATCATTCATGCCGTATGTGAAGTAATTGTATCCACTCTTTTCTACTTCCAGGGGCAAGCCTCCAGCAGTTTTCTTACAATGGTCATTGGCCTAGTTGGAGTTGGAACCATTATTCATAGTACTATTGATTTTGTCATTGCAGCGCTTGTATGGGTTCCCTTACAAAAGGTCGTCAGCCTTCCTGCAAGCACTAAGATTCGATTAGGTGCAATAAAAAATATATAAGAATGGTCATCCTTGTTCTTTATATGAATCTTTATATTATAAGAAGTCATCATCTTGCAAAAAGCGGTTTCGTATCAACGAAACCGCCTTTTGTACATTAACCCTTTTATAAGAAGTAGTGAAGAAAATGATAAACCTGTTCATATTTTATCTAAAGATTCCATCTCCAGTTCGGATTCTACGATTGTTATCGACAATACCTGCATTAAATCCAACTCATACGGTATAATATCATTGCCGTTCCCGTCTGTAATAACGCGTATAATCGGACGAAGCGGAAAGTTTTTATTCTGCTCCTTCACAATACCCATGGCATTAGTGGATAAACGAACCATAGAACCATTTGGATAAATAGCAATCTGCTTGATTAGAATGGAAACCAGTTTCAAATCAAATTTTGTCTCCGCATGCTCCACTAAATAATTCACTGCATTATTGCTGCTCCATTTTTTACGATAACAGCGATCCGAAATCAGAGCATCATAAACATCAGCAATCGCTACGATACGTGCAAATTCATGCAACTCACCAGCCTTATGTCCTCCTGGATAACCTGACCCATCCATACGCTCATGATGCTGAAGTGCAATAATTCGAGACAATTCCGTAAGACTGGAGCATTTTTTAAGCAGCTCGTAACCAAAGGTGGTATGCTGCTTCACATGCTCAAGCTCCTCTGGTGTCAGCTCTCCCTTTTTATTCAGGATTTTTTTATCAATCATTACTTTCCCAAAATCATGCAGCAGGGTGCCGGTCGCAAGCTTCTCCATGGTCTGGCGATTATAACCTAGATCCCTGGCAATTAATAAGGAATATACTGTTGTGCTGACCGAATGTGAAAATGTATATTCGTCCGAAGCACTGATATCATTTAAACTAACTTGGACATCTGGATTAGCTAAAATTTCATCTATGATATTGTTGATTGTGCCGCTCATTTCAGTCATATCAACAACTGTCTTATTTTCAAAATCATCAATTGTCTGCCGGAGGATTCTTTTGCAATTTACTCTGGTCTCTTCCGATATAGCATCAGGAATAATAATTCCATCACTTTTTGAATCGCTAACATAAACATATTCGATTCCTAAATTCTTAAGACTCTTCTCAAATCGATGCAGATCATTAATTCCTTCTCGAAGTATCAGACAATCTTTATAATAAATAGCTTTCGCCAGCTCCATATCTGGTTTAAGCATTGACAGTGATACTAATCTCATGTATTGTCTCCTTTTTCAGTTAGAACGAGTAAACTCATCATTATCATACGTTATCTAGCGAAAAGTGTCAAGAAGCTTCCTTTTAACGGGACCATATTAGTACATATTTCGCTATTTTTTGGTATTTTTTAACACCGAAATCCAAGGATATTTATGGGTATTTTCCTTGCTCATCCACCCATAAAAGCTTCCAATAAAACTCTAGTTTAGATTATTATTAAAAACTGCTCCAACCAAATATATTTCCAGTCATAATTTCTGCTTTTGTACATAAATTAGATACATTATCTTCACAGTTTTTTCAAACTTCGTTAATAGATAAAACACAATCTCTGTTTATAATAGAACCATAGAAAACAAACAAAGTTTTAAATTTTCCATTGTTAATAAGTTTATTAAAATAGATTTTCATAATTCTCCCCCTAAAAGCCAACCCAAACGTTGGCTTTTCCTCTGTTCTTTTATTACGATAAATCTATTCTGAGATTATTAAAACCATTATATTTGCTTTAAAGTGTTAAAGATTCCCTCCGACATATGTTTTATCATCATCCTTGTATAAATATCGATATCTATGTCCTGTCCCCGTTCAAACCACCATCTTATACTTACCAACATATTTCCTAAAAACAAATTCGCATAAAGGCTAAAAAACGGCTCTTTTTCCTTCGGTATATCCGCCGCTTGTCGAAAACCTTCTACCAGCTTCTCAATTCCGCTGTCTATCATCTCCTGAAAGAAGTTTCGTTCCAGCAAATTAGCATTCCATAAAATCAAATATTCCCTCTTCTTCAATCGAAACGCTTGCAGACATTTTTTTAGTTCATCAAAGTAAGAATCCATGGAGATCTCTGCTTTTTGAATAAAATTCGTATCCAGACTCCTTACGTATTCCCTTAGCATATTGTCCAGGTATTTGTCACGCAGTTCGTATTTGTCAGCAAAGTGAGCATAGAAGGTAGAACGGTTGATGCGAGCCTTCTCCGTTATATTCTTGACGGTCATAGTTTGAAAGCCAACTTCCTTCAGACATAAGAGAAAGCTTTCATAAATGCCTTCCAGTGTCTTAACTACTCTAATATCGTTCTCCTTCATATCTAATAATCCTCCCGGTTCTGAGCATAAGTATTATTCCTTGCTTCAATTTCCTTGTATTAATTCCTGTGTCAATTCCCTTGTGTCAACCTCCTTGTGCCAACCTCCTTGTGCCAACCTCCTTGTGCCAATTCACCAAAATCACTATATATTTTTATTTAATTCTAACAAATATTTTTTAAAAAGCAACACTTAATTGTCCATTTGTTGCATATCCAACACCCCAAGTATGCTTTAGTGTTTGTTCCTCCAGGTATCTTTTGCTATGATAAATTTATAACAATAAAGTGGACATGATTCAGAAGCCATCTGCATTTCGCCACGAATCCAATTCGGCTTCTGGCTATGGGCTCACCAATTTAAATTCTAAGGAGGAACCACATGAATCAATTTCCTAATCTTTTTACCCCCATCCAGGTAGGCACCCACACTTACAAGAACCGCATCATTGCCTCACCGATCTACTGCGGAACTTTTATTAATATTCCAGG
>JAEWMZ010000169.1 GCA_023392995.1 Bacillota bacterium | reverse complement strand
GCTGTGGAATAACTATTGAAAATATCAAAAGAACAATCAACCATTTTTTCAAGTACTGTTTCTTCATTACAAACCCCTTTCCTAAAAAAGCAAATCTTATCTCATAAGCCGTCAGCACAACCTATATAAGGATCGTCTTCCAGAAGTAATATTTTTTTCTATTTACTGTCATTTTAAGTAGGAAGTATGGCACTTATGTGGCATATTCCCCCATTATTTGATATTTCTTCTTTGGTATTTCTCGT
The DNA here is from genome assembly GCA_023392995.1 of Bacillota bacterium. Classification (GTDB taxonomy): domain Bacteria; phylum Bacillota; class Clostridia; order Lachnospirales; family Lachnospiraceae; genus Mobilitalea. The sequence continues at coordinate 17,769 of JAEWMZ010000169.1, read as the reverse complement.
ACAAATGCACTATAATTTCTGATGTTTTGCAGCATAATGACGTTTCATAATTTGTTCTGGGGGCTCCAACCCCTCCCCATCCATCACAATATTTGCTGGTACGACAGGAAGAAAAAGGCATGGGATATTTATTTTCCCATGCCTTACGTTTACTTTAATTTACTCCACTACTTTAATTGTTCCACGATACAGTTAATCATACAACAAATCCAGCTACCAGCTTCTGCAGCCTTTCCGCACTTTCCTTGGAAACAACGGACATCTTTTGAACCTCTGATGATTTTAGCACCATCTCAGAGCTCTTTTCCGCTATCGATGAAGTTCCGATTGCTCCTTCATTTGTAGCAGTACCTATTTGATTTATTGTCTTTACAATCTCTTTCATTGACGCAAGCAATTCTTGAGAAGTAGCACTAAAGTCTGTTACCAAATCATCTACGCAAGTTGCATCTTCTCTGTACTGAACTCCTGTATTCTCCAGTAAGTCATAATCAGGTATTACTTTTTGATCGATGAAGTTCAATAGAGCATTTGAGCCCGTCGCCAAATTATCTACCGAAGAGATTACTTCCTTTGTGATATTTTGTATCTCTGCTGCTGTTTCTTTGGAATCTTCTGCCAATTTTTTTATTTGCGCTGCTACTACTGCAAAACCCTTTCCGGCTTCACCGCTTCTGGCCGCTTCTATCGCTGCATTTAATGCCAGCAGATTTGTTTCTTCTGTAATTTGTAAAATTGCTTTCGAAAGAACATCAATCTTTTCCGCTGCTTTTGCTCGGTCAATTGCCGCCAGCAATTTACTTTGGGTATCCCGGTACATACTGACTGTCGTCTCCCTTGATACGCGTGACTGCTGCTGTAATCCCTCCGCCCGGTTACTGATATTCCCTGCGGTTTCAGCACCTGACTGCGCTTTATTCGCAATCACTTCCACTGCATTTTCAACCTCGCCGGAGGTTGCCAGCATTTGCTGCGTCGAGGCCGACGTTTCCTCCATACTTGCTGATAATTCTTCTGTTACTGCTGAAATATCCTCTATCTGCATATTTAAATCATCCAAATAATATTCTACCTGTATCACGCTCTCTTCTGTGACCTTAGCTTCATTTTTTACGTTCAGAATAATATTCTTAATGGAGTCACTCATATCCCGGATTGCCCTGGTAATATCCCCGATCTCATCTCCTAAGCCAAGGTATTTCTTTGGAACCTCTTTCGTAAAGTCTCCTCCGCTAATTACCTTCAGATGCTCCACTGCAGCCTCTAGCGGCTTTGATATCCTACGTCCCAGCACAACGGATATAATGATTCCTGCTGCCAGTGCTGCTACAACAATAACCCAAATGTAGGACAAGGACAATTCCTGATCCTTCATGTTGCTTTCATATGTATTTTTTGCTTCATTCATCATGTAATTTGATAACTCCACCAGTTCCTTCTGATAAGTTTCCATTACAGCCATGTTATCCTGGTAGTAGCTGCTGGCTTCCTCCAGCTTTCCCGCCTGAACCTTTTCAATGGTTTGCGTTCGTACTGCCCTCATCTTCTCCAAATCTTCATTAATTAAATTCAGCATTTTCATTGCTTCCTGATCATTTTTAACAATTGCTTGGAATTCACCTAGTTCTGAATTCACCTTTGTTGTTCTTGTTTCTATATCTTCTAATTTTTTCTTTACGACCTCTTGATCAGAATATTTTAATATATAGAGTAGATTCCCTTCATTTGCCCTGGCCTGCGCTCTTACATCATTTATAATTTCAACTGACATTAGATTCGTGTTGTATAGTGATTCTATAAGATTATTTGTCCTTATAAAATTATATACCGCTAGTCCACCGAGGAGCATTGAAAACATTAACAAGATCACTGATAAAACACCAATTTTATAAAATACCTTTAATCTGTTCATACCGATATCCTCCATTTGCCGCTAATTTTGTCTGATGTTTTTTTAAGATTTGATTACAGATATCAAAATACTCATCCATAGATTTGCATAATTAATACTTTGGTTTATTAATTGTACTACATGAAATATGATAATTCAATTATATAAATTACCACATTTAGCAAAATTTCACTCGTTTTATAGTGCTTTATTCCTATAAGGCACCTTATAACAAATGTATTTTCATACTTTTGAAACACCATTAAAATGCATATTTATGCACTCAATGAACTAAATTCTACTTTTCGCGGTATTATCAATAATACAAACTACAACATTATTCCTCAAAAAAAGATCTGAATTCATTTGACTCAGCTCCTCTTTTTGTACATGAAGTATTTTACATCTATTATTTCATTTATTTACGTCCATCTTTCAATCCACAAGTTCTCAATTCTTTATGAAATGCACTTCTTCTAGAATAGTTCTGTTTATACTCAAACATTAATAGTTGTTTGCCATTCAAAATTCCTCTGGACTCCAAAACCTCACCCAATGCTGCAATATATTCCGCACATTCAAAATAATAATTTCTATGATTTCCTTCCATAATTCCGTCTACCCGTTTTTTAACTAGCGTTTCTATCCATTCTAAGTATACCTTCTGATCACTTTCAATCATTGGTTGTAGTACCTTAGATTTGCAGAAGCATTTCCAAAACCATTCCATGTCTGTTTCATTGATTTCAACCGAAACGCCTTGTCTATATTCTTCTGTTGTAAATTCAACGGAAGACACAATTTTAGAAAGCATTCCCTTTCCACCTTCTGATAATTTCTCTTTATTCATTAAAATCATTAAAAATGCAGCTAATCCACTTTTCATATAGGATGAACTCCATCCTAGTGCGCCATTATATTTCATCCCATGATCTCTTACATATTTAAATTCACCATTTAGCAATGCAATCAAATATGTATTTTCAATATTTGGGATATTTTCCTGTAAATCCATTGGCTTATCATAATATATATTCCGCCCCTTCAGCTTTTTTTGCATATTATGATTAATATTTTGCAACTCTTCTTTCCATTCAGAAAAATCATTACATTCCATCATCATTCGTATATAATGAACTGCACGTGTATCAGAGCGAAAAGCTTCCAACCAATACTGCTCAACCTCTCTGGTTACTTTACCGTTTTCATTAAGAATAATATCTGCCATCAATAAAGCAATTCTACTTCTTACAAGATACTTCGTATCTATTTGTTTAAGTGCCTCATTCCCTATTACAATTATTTCTTTTGTACTAATTTTATCACGATTTTCTTTAATATATTTTGCATATAAACCAGGATGCTGCTCGTAATAAATTCGTGCATTGGAAAGCAATGTTTCCGAATTATTCGAAAGTTCTATTGCCTCAACCAATAATTTTTGTGCAATATACGAATTTTTATTACTAAGATACGCAATCCAGAGTGGAAGAAAGTCTTCAAATTCCGGTAATTCTTCCCCACACTGCATAATCTTCTCTATAGAAATATCCTTTTCGCCTGCATTCTGTATCAAAACATAAAGGGCATCTGCCCTTTCATTCAACGGATTTACATAATAGGTAAGATATAATGCATCCGTTACCAACATTTTATAATTTACGCGTGATAACTTATATTGTTCCAATTCTTCTATTCCAAGAGGCTCTTCCGAATAATCCTGATATTCACCGCCCACCATAATTTTAAGACCTATCAGTATTTCAGAAATTTCATATCCTTCTTTATACATTTCTTTATCTACACAGGTATGTACAAGTTTACACGCCTCTTCTATAATAATCCCAATTCCTTTTGGATCTTCAAAGTTAAACTCATCTTCATCACTGTTGTACCAGTCATCATATTCTTCGTTTAAATATCCAGACAAGCAGATTTCCCAGTTTTCAATTTTTGTCAATTTATCTTTGATTCTTTCATAATTATTTTTATCTTCTACCGTATACTCATTTCGTGTATGTGAAGAATCTATATTTTTATCACAAATGCACTTCTTTAGTCTGTCCATAAAATCACCCCGTGCATTTTCAGGAAGCACCCGTGCAATGTCATGCACAAACGCTGTCAATTGTTTCTTCTCCATCGATTGTGACAAAGAATCAACTGCATCCAAAAATTTTGATAAATTCATCTATAAGTCACCTTTCCCTATCCATTATCTTCCACAGCACTTTTTATACTTCTTTCCACTTCCGCATGGACATGGATCATTCGGATATATCTTCTCTGCTTTTACAATAGGTATCTGCTTTGGTGCAGTAAACTCATCAAAAATCTCATCTTCTCCCACTTCCCAATTTTTCATTGACTGTTCAAATTTATTCAGTTGCTGTTGGTACCACTCGCTTTCCTCATGCTTCCCAACATATTCAGCTAGTTGCTTTCCGCGCATGAAAAGAATGGAATTATCTACATAACAAGCAACTCCCCAAGTTGCTCTTCTAATCACAGAGTATGCTTTTTCTACATCCCCATTTTCAAGAAGAATCCAGCAAAAGCTATTGATTCCATTGCAGTTTTGAGGATCAATTGCTAGCCATTTTTCATAGTGGCTATAGGCTTCCTCTTTTTTACCTTTATAAAAAAGTGATTCACCCATTCCACACAAGAAACAACTATCATCATCGTCTTGCCAGTCAAATATCTCTAGAACCTTTTGACAGAAAATAATTCGCTCCTCATATTTTCTAGCGTTGCCAAGTTCCACCTCATAATCTTGAAGCCAGTCCCCTATTGCATAGACATAATCCAGTTCTTCTACCCATACAATAAGTGGCCTTTTCTTGGATTGATGTTCTATGATGTCCTGGAATATGAACCACGCTTCTTTCCAAAACTTCAAACCTTCTTCTGATTTCTGTTCGTCAAGGCACTCGTATCCATCCAGTACAAGTTTATTCCATTCATCCCATTCTGTTGTTATGTAATTGTCATTCTCAAAATCAATACTTTGTTGAACCATCTCTTCGAGACTTTTTTGATATTTTACTTCATCAAATGATTTCCCTACTTTAAGAATATCATAGATTTCCGTTAATGCTACTGCCCCTATTTTTTCCTTTGCCTCTGACTTTGAATAACCTGAATCTAACAATCTTTCATAACAAGCCTTTGTGCAAGGTGGATCATTTGTCTTTAACTGATTATCTATAACCTCCAATATCATTTCCTTTAACCGTAAATTTGCCATTGTTTTATCTCCTACAACTTTCAAATGCTAACTTTTATTAACTGATATTTTCATGATACCATATAATTTTGAAAATCATTCAATTTTACTTTCATGTTCATTTACCTCTTGCATACTTTCCCAAACGTAATCTCCATAAGCTCTCATTACAATATCTTGCATTATTCCTGTTTTATACCATTTGAAATATCACTTGATATTACATTAGTCAGAACATTAAAGATTGTTAAAGCAATTCTCGTTACTATCACTTGATTTTGAAACTACTGATACTCATATTAAGATTTTCCAAGTCTTATTGATCTCAAATTATAGATACTTACAATTAAACAAATACTATTTATTTTAAACAATATGTCCTATTACTATTTCCACCTAATGCTTCAATATCGTCCATCTCTGCTATAATTGCTCTTGTTCTAGCTGGACTTAGTTCAATATATTCAGAAATATCACTTGCTTTAGATTCACCGTTTTTCTGTAAATACTTTCTGATTTTATCCATGTTTTCAACGGTCTTCTTCGCTTGTTTTTTATCGCTTGTTTTTTTCGCTTGTTTTTTTCTAAATTCAAGCGTTAGAATCATTCTATCGGGATCAAATTGTTCCTCAATCACTGGTTCAATCCATCCTTCGTCTTCCCATACGTTAAAAATATTTGGAACTCCACTTCCAGCGCGTTCACCTATATTTATAAGATTGAACATCTTCATAAGCGTTTTATTACGAGGATCTGATACTCCACCTTTACGCATTTGAGCCTTACCCGTCCTGCTATACCCTGGATTTTCCATAATCAACCCATCTGATTCTTTTTTAATTACCACACCCCTGACTCCATAGAAATCTGTATTAATTAAACAATTTGCAAGTGCTTCTCGTAAAGCTTCATGCACCGGAGTATCGTCAATACGGTCTCCACCCTTAGTCTTAAATGGTACTTTAATATCCTTGACCATTTTGTTATATACCCTAAAGTAAAAATCACAGATATTACCTGACCATTCACCGGAACTTGACTGTAATCGATCTGTCCAACGAATCGTAGGATCAAGTACTTCTCTATAGTCTAAAAAATATTCTGGGAAATGTCGCACAATGTTATACTCATTTCCAAACATCAGCATACCTGCTGCTGTAGGATGTAACTGTTTGTCCACATCAGATATGGCTGCTGCACCAATGCTACGAAGATACTCTGAATCACCTAGTCTTTCAAATGGATGTCCCGCTTTTAATGTCCTATGGCGATTTCTGTATCCCTGAATTGTTTCTTTATTCAAATCATCCATTAATGCATCATCTAAGACTTCCATATCCATTGTATTATCTGTCTGATCACGCAACATGGCTTTTACTTGAAGTCTTGTACAATGATAATCACCAGTATGATCTCTTCTGAAAGTTCCGCCAAACATGTCACTGTTAATAAATACAGGCTTATGTTCACGTTTTGCCATTGGAACATAAATCACTATGATTAAATCTTCTCCAACTTCGTAAACCTCCACATCATTTTCAGATAAGAGATTAACATTTACCTTTTGACTGTTATGGATTAAATTCCAGAAATTATCCAACAGCTTCTCTTTATCAACTGCCTTTAAACCTGTCGTTTTCCAACTTTTATCATCCAGTTCTTTAATGCCCAGAATGATTACTCCACCATAAGTATTTGCAAATGACGAATAAGACTCCCAGAGTGCAAGTGGAAGACCACCATTTGCTTTCTTTACCTCTCGGCGATTATCTTCTTTGTATGAATCAAATTTTTTGATATCAAAAAGTTTCTCCATCATTGCCACCTTCCTAATCTATCTCATCCAAATATGGTACTAGCGCGTTATAAAACCTGTAATTCTCCGATTCATACGTATTCCACTATCTTTGAACCCATGTTCCGTGTCACGTTTTTCTAGAAAATCTTTGTATCCTCCAATGATCTTTCTATTTTAGTCGTATAAATATACTTAAAAATTTCCACTTTAAGCTTCATTATACATTATTTATGTGTCCCATTTGCAGGACTTGATTTTGACAATGTCATCAAATCCACACTTCAATTCAATACATATCCTTGCAAGAACATCCAATGATACTTGTTGTTCGTTATTCATTTTTGTAAATGTGCTGGGCGCAATCTTTGTATTTTTGCGCAACTCAGTCTTTGATATTTCTCTGTCTATAAGCAATTTCCATAATGGTTTGTACGTTATTTTTATTTGCTTATCTGTCATATTTCTTATCCTCCACTTGCAATAAACGACTTTTATTATACAGTATCTATTATACTAAAGTGATTTCTTTTTTACAAACGTTATTTTTGAGTTCTCGAAATATCAGTTAACTATAAGCCACATAATAACTAAGAAAAAGGATCGTTACGGTTAGTAGCAAAGTAGTAGCAAAGACAAAAGAAAAGTCCGGGAACTCCATTTATAGGGCTTCCCAGACTCGTTGCTACTATTCAAATTCATCGATTGCCTTCCCAATATCGTTCCTCATGTACTTATTAGAAAACTCCACCCAAGAAGTTGCTTCATAGGCCTTTTTTCTCGCTTCCTTTAAATCCTTTCCGGTAGCCGTAATTCCAAGAACTCGCCCGCCATTGGTCAATATCTGATCAGCAGATTTTTTCGTTCCGGCATGAAAAGCATAATAGTCTTCTTTCCCATTGAATTTTTCTAATCCGGTGATAAGCAGACCTTTGTCATAGCTTTCCGGGTACCCCTGAGAGGCAAGAATTACGCAAACGGCCGCATTATCCTCAAATTCCAGATCGATCTGATCAAGGGTGCCATCAATACAAGCTTCAAATACTTCTATTATATCATTCTTCATTCGAGGAAGTACCACCTGGGTCTCTGGATCTCCAAAACGGGCGTTATATTCCAGCACCTTAGGTCCTTCCTGGGTCAGCATGAGGCCTACGAATAAAATTCCTTTGAATTCTCTTCCCTCTGCTTTCATGGCATCCATCGTTGGCTGATAGATATTCTTTCTGCAAAACTCATCTACTTCACTGGTATAAAAAGGACTTGGGGAGAAGGTTCCCATTCCTCCGGTGTTTAGCCCCCGATCACCGTCCTTTGCCCTTTTATGATCCTGCGCACTCGTCATAGGAGCTATCGTACTTCCGTCACAAAAGGCTAGTACAGATACCTCACGGCCAGTCATGAACTCCTCAATAACAAGGCGATCTCCTGCTGTACCAAACTGCTTATCCTCCATAATTTGTTTCACACCGTCAAACGCTTCCTGGGCTGTGTTACAGATTAGTACACCTTTTCCCAGAGCCAGTCCATCTGCTTTTAAAACAATGGGGTATTTACTGTTCTTTTTTAGATAATCAATTGCCTCCAAGGCCTGATCAAAAGTCTCATAGGAAGCTGAAGGTATCTGATATTTCTTCATTAAATCCTTAGAAAATGCCTTTGAGCCCTCAATAATAGCTGCTTTCTTTCTGGGTCCAAATACACGCAGCCCTCTTGCTTCAAAAACATCTACCACACCGCCGACCAACGGATCATCCGGCCCAACGATTGTTAGATCAACTCTCTCCCTCTCAGCAAAATCGGCCAGCTTCTCGAATTCACTTACAGTTATATCTATACACTCTGCAACATCTGAAATCCCAGCATTTCCAGGTGCACAATACAACCGGGTGACCTTTGGACTCTTCGCAACTTTACACGCAATTGCATGCTCTCTTCCACCGCCGCCGATAATTAAAACCTTCATCCATCTTTCCTCCTATTTTCTCTCTTATTCAGGTGGTGTACAATCCCTGCTTTGATTATAGAAAAAACAGAAAGCAGGAATAGCTCCCACGATCTGTTTTTACGCATTCTAACGAACATTCGCCCCTATGTCGTGGGGTTACGGATATGAAATGCTCTGCATTTCACAATAACGGACATTCATCCTTTATGTCTCGGGGTGCCAAATGTAAGACGTTCTACATTTCACACGATTCTTTTATCTTAACAATATTATTTTCAATCAAAATTCTATCATCGGCAAATAGCTGAACTGCTTTCGGCAACAGCTCCCACTCTACCTGCTCCATTACCCTTTGCTGAAGAATCTCCGGCGTATCCCCCGGCAGAACCTCTACTGCTTTTTGCAGAAGGATAGGTCCCGTATCCGTACCCTCATCAACAAAATGGACAGTAGCCCCCGTAACCTTAACACCGCGGGTGAGTACAGCTTCATGCACCTTCAAGCCATAATAGCCATCCCCACAGAAGGAGGGAATCAAAGACGGATGGATATTAATAATCCGGTTTCTGTATGCCTCTATTACCTGCTCCGGTATAATAAGAAGACAGCCTGCAAGTACGACCAGATCCACCTGATAGCTATCCAGTAAGCTTAATAACGCCTTACCGAACTCCCTCTTATCTGCATAATCCCTCTTTAGAATAACTTCTGAAGAAATCTCGTGCTGCCGCGCTCTCGTCAGCGCATACACGCCTGCTTTATTACTAATAACAACCTCAATTTTGACATTGGTAAGCTTGTTTTGTTCTATTTGATCAATCAGTGCCTGAAGATTCGTTCCTCCGCCTGATACTAGAACTGCCAGCTTTAGCATAAGCTTACTCCCTTCGAACCACTGATTGTCTCTCCAATAACATATGCTTTTTCTCCTGCTTCCTGAAGCAGTGCCATAGCCTTGTCCGCATCCTGCGGATCGACTGCGATTAACATACCGATACCCATATTATAGGTATTGTACATTACCTGCTCCTCGATATCTCCATCCTTGGAAAGCATACCAAAAATTGGTGGAATCTCATAGCTGTTCTTCTTTACCATAGCATGAATGCCTTCCGGCAGCATTCTTGGAATATTCTCATAAAAACCGCCTCCGGTAATGTGACTGCAGGCTTTTATTGTTATTCCTCCATTTTTTAAGCTTTGCAGAGCTTTTACATAAATCTTAGTCGGAGTTAATAACACCTCTCCCAAACTGGTACCTAACGATTCATAATACGTATCAAGCACATCTCTTTGCATACGGAAAACCTTTCTAACTAAGGAATATCCATTGCTGTGAATGCCGGAGGATGCAATACCAATCAATGTATCTCCCGGCTTTAGTCCTGCTCCTGTAATTAACTTCTTCTGATCTACAATTCCCACTGCAAAACCAGCTAAATCATATTCCTCAACCGGATAAAAGCCAGGCATCTCCGCTGTCTCACCACCGATTAGCGCCGCATTTGCCTGCTTACAACCTTCCGCTACCCCTTTTACAATCGTCGCAATTTTCTCCGGCTCATTCTTGCCACAGGCGATATAGTCAAGGAAAAACAGAGGCTCACCGCCAGCACATGCGATATCATTGACACACATTGCAACACAGTCGATACCAATGGTATCATGTTTATCAAGAATAAAAGCAACTTTAAGCTTTGTACCAACACCATCTGTGCCGGACACTAACGTCGGTTGTTCCATATTTTTAAAACTCTCTAAAGAAAAAGCTCCTGAGAAGCCACCGATATCGGATAATACTTCCTTACGCATTGTCCCTTTGATATGCTCCTTCATTAGGTCAACAGCTTTATAACCTGCCTCGATATCTACTCCTGCTTTCTTATAATCCATTCAAAATACCTCCATTTTGGATACCATTTCACACTATCTGTTATCTATTGTTTCTGATCATTCAGGGATGCATTCAAGGATATTGATTCTCTCCTTTGCTTGATCCACTTTGTTCACATTTTAGCATATTAGCTCCTGTTTGTCGTCAATTTTTGACGGATAATTTCTTATGGTTTTTATAAGATAAGCTAATAATTTAATCACTATCTATAAGTATAGATAATCTTTACAATAATGGAAGCCTGCTTAGGATATCACTTCCTTCTTCTATCCTAAAGCATGGTATAACGCCGTTTACCATAGGTGATTAACGCCAGGTATAAAACAATATTCAAAAGAGTGGTCAGTATAAAAAATACAAGGCTTGCTGCTAGAAACGATTTAAATGCAAATAAGATCAAGACCTGCATTCCCACATAAAGAAAACCCGAAAAGATTGTTACGATCATAGCGGCACTTTGTTTAATCACCACCACCTCGGAAATCCAAGTAAAATTAGGCAATATTAAATTGATGAGTAGTCCCAGGAAGGAAATAAATACAGCGCTTGCAGCTGTTACCAGCATCAATAGGCAGGTCTTCGCACTTCCTAATCGAAAAATACCGCCTATGATCGCGGCATCCAAAATTGCCGGAGCTACTATAGTAAAATTGACAGCTGCTTTTGACAAGTATACCTGCTTGTAAGTAACGGGCAAGGATTTCACAATCCACCAGCTGCGCCCCTCTAAAGAGATAGAGGCAGTGGAAGGACAAGTCATGACCACGCAAAAGGATATTGCAATTGGGAAATTTGCTGTTATCTGAGCTGCCGCCAGCGGATCTCCTAATAATGTTCCGAGGTCAACAAATAGCATTGCAATTGTTCCTATCGTAAGCAAAACAATTCCTATTCCCGTATTTAATACATACAAGGGCGAGGCAAAAAATCGCTTCATTTCCTTCCTATAAAGAGCCTTCCAGGGGGAAGAGGTCTTTAATTCCCGCATTTTAAAATTAGCTTTGGAGGTTCCTGTCATCATCGCCGTATTCAGCTTTATAAATATGAGCTTTATGAGTAGGATATAGAAAAGAAAGGCGATGATTGATAGACCAACAAACAGAATAAGTGCAGGCAAATCATACCCTACTACGATTCTTGTAAACAGCGGTGCTAACGGATATATGGAGTTCACTTGATTGATTATGGTTTTTCCCATATCAGCTAGCTGCTTTTCATCCCCCTGCAATAGAAAGGATAACCCAACGAAAATTGCTACCAGACCCAAGGATAAAAGAATATTCAGTACATTCTGATGCCGGAATTTGGACGCTGCAAGTGCAATCAAGGTTCCCAGAATAGATGCTATTACAATGGGCACCAAAGGAAGAAAGAGCATTATAATAATGCAAAAAAGATAAAAAAGCACACTTGGCTGAGCCAATATGCCATAGGCTATCATCATAGGCAGGATTAAGATAAGAACAAAAATAAAATTAAAAGAGTATAGAATTATTAGACGACTGGCAATAATCTGAGCTGTACTAATGGGTAAGGACATCAACAGATCATAGTCACGAAAGCCGAATAAGGTTCCCTTTATCTTAAACACGGTCGTCATAACAATAATCACACTGGTTATCGCCATAATCATAACCGGAAGATACGCAAGGCTTTGATACATTTTTAAAACAGTTCCAATCATAAAGTTATAGCTAAAGGATACGATACTGAGTACCACAACCAAAAATAGCAAACCTGTATAAAGCAGCTTCGGCTTCTTTGTCCTGGATCTGCCCAAGGACAGCATGTCGGCAAGCACCGCCCATAACCCCACACTTAATAGTCGTATTACCTTTTTCAACGCAGTCACCCTCCCACACTAATATTAATATCAGCTTCTACTTCATTTCTATTAACTCCAGGAATACATTTTCCAAACTGCTATTGCCTTTGACCTCTTCTGTGGTTCCATAGGATACTAGCTTTCCGCCCTTAATAATTGCAATCTTGTTGCAAAGCTTTTCCGCTACTTCAAGTACATGCGTTGAGAAGAAGATGGCACTTCCCTCCTGGCAAAGCTCTGACATAATTTGTTTCAGGGTATAAGCTGCTTTCGGATCAAGTCCTACAAAGGGTTCATCCAAAACCAACAGCTTAGGCTTATGTAGCAATGCTGAGATAATTGCAAGCTTCTGCTTCATACCATGAGAATAGGAGGAGATACTATCTCCCAGATTAGCCGTCAGTTCAAAGGCGTTGGCATATTTTTCAATATGTTCCCTGCGCTGTGCTTTTTCAATCTGATAGATGTCTCCGATGAAATTAAGATACGCTATGCCTGACAAATGCTCGTATAGATCTGGGTTATCCGGAATATACGCCATTTTTTGCTTGCAAGCGACCGGGTTATCCTTGATGGAGATTCCATCAATAAAAATATCGCCCTCTTCAAAATCAAGAATGCCAACAACAGCACGAATTGTAGTTGTTTTACCAGCTCCGTTATGCCCGATAAAACCAAAGATATCACCACCATTAACCTCAAGGCTCAGTCCATCGACCGCCTTTTTATCACTTTTGTAACGCTTTGATAAATTTGTTATTTTAAGCATAATACCTCCGTTTGCCATCTTTGCGGCTGAGTCCCTTTCGGGACTCAGTATTCAATCTAATTACAATGTGTCAAAGGGTACGTTCAAAATTTCCGTGCCGGGTAATACAAACCTGGAATCCTTAATAATTGGGATCATAGAACCGTCATGACGATAGACGGTAATTTCCTTAATCTCGTTATAAGGTAAGGTAATATCAGTATGACAATTGAAATATGCTTTAGATAAGTCAGTTTTGCGCTGAAGGGAAATCTCATTATCCCTTGCCACAACCTCTTTTCCATCCGGATTAAAGAGCTTGACCTCCTCACTCATCTTGTAACAGGTATCACCGATGGCAAAATGCGGTCCTGTCTTTTCCGCTATCAAAATTGGCAGCTTTGGCGCAATATCAAACTTTCTGGCCATCATATATGCAGTGGTATTGGTGCCAATCGCAAATTCACCCATCGGCAGAAAATCACGATTATATAACAGATTTTCCTTAACAAAGTTTTTATTCTTCGTATCATCCGAATAATTCTTGCAGTTATAATTCACCGTGATACCATCCTTGAATTCAAGCTCCAGTTCAAGGTATTCCAAATCAAGTAAATATATCTTCTGTACATGCAAGATTCCATTCGTTCCTGTTAAAACAGGGGATGTAAATACCTCTCCTACCGGAATATTAACATCAGCCACACAATTCTCAAAACAGGTCTCCTTGGCCGTATCTTTCAGCGGATAAAGCTTCACCTTCAAGTCAGTATGGTTGTCTCCAGCCCCAAGAATTCTTACATGGTCACCCTGATCAAGGGCATCAATGATTAACTGCTGTATTTTACTGTATTCATTACTATCCAGCGTATTTACCTTAACCGTCTCTGCAAAAATCTCCTCGTAATCTTTCCCAATCTCAGGAACCGGATAAGCTATGATGGTAAAGGACACTTCTTCCATCTTTAGATATTCCTGCATTAAGAGGTTCTCTTCATTGGCGCATTCTACGGTCAGCTTCTGCTGGCGCTTGTCTAATTTTACTGACTCTTTTTTATCCTCCGGAGCAAACAGTTCTTCCCCGAACACTTCAATCACTGCTGGACCTGCATATACGGATGCCTTATCCTTTAACTGTTCATAAGCAAGCTTGACACTTTCGATCTTTCTTTGCTGAAAGGCTTTATCAAAAAATAAACCAATATCAAAGCGATGATCATAGTCATACTGCTTGTTCGGGCTGGTGGCATGATAACCAATCTTTAAATGCTGTCGCTTATTAACCGCATTGTAAGCCGCACGGAAAACAGTAACCTCCAGTCCCATCTTTTGAAAATTCAAAATCGCATAATAAACCATTCGTTCAAAGCCGAGCGGATAACGGATGGTTACTATTTTCTTTTTGCTTAAATCCTTTCTTCCATTAATAAAGCCCATACGATACCCTTCCGTATAGGTATCCGCCATAGCCTTAACCTGCTCCTCTGGCATAGAATTTAAGAATTTTGCAGTTCTAATCTCATTTTCCGTAATATGCTCACCGAAATAATAAAGGTAACGGATATCACTCAGATCAGAATGCATAATAATGTCTGTAGCAAAAGACATCTGCACATCCAGCATCTCTCTGTTTCTTGCAGCCACAAGAATATCGCAATAATCGCTCATAAAAGCATATACTGCTCTCTTTACATCCTTATAGGTATACTCGTCTTCTTCCTCAAAATAATTATATACCTCAATCAGAAGTTCCAGATAAATCGTAAGCTCATATAGTCTATATTCAAAGGCATACACTACAATGGCGCGCAGCTCCGTATACAGGAAGGCTAATAGCTTACCATAGCCATCTCCCAGCTGCCCGCAGGCATAGGTCGGATTAGCATAGCTGATCAAGTAGTTATCACCTGCAATATCGTTATATAAAGCATTGTTTAATGACTTTAGCTCCTGCTCACTAAGAGTACTTAGCTTCTCTTCCTCCACCAGGGTTACAACATTCTTTACCATTCGTACAAAGGAGGCCACACTTTGAAAGTACGAAGCCATACGCTCACTCACTGTTTTCTCCTCGAGAATCATTGCAATTCGTTCCATCGCCAGGTCGTATCTCTCTCTGATGGCTTCATTATCCTCTTTCATTAACTCTTTATATTTCATATGCTTCCTCCAATTATTCATTCTTTAGATTTCCCAGCTCCGTCTGCTGCTTCATCATTTCATATTGATAATTCCACAAAGCCTCCGAGCCGTCAGGAGTAACCTCATTCCGCTTCATCACCTGCGAAAATGTCACCCCATGTTCCTTCCAGGACTTACCGTTACTTGCCGCATTTAATAAGAATGGCTGTACACGATCCAGGGTGGATGCAAATTTTGCTTCCGGGGTCTCGTTTGCCTCAAATTCATCCCAGAGACTCCGCATTTCTTCTGCCTGATCCTCCGGTAACAAGTTAAAAATTCGTTCAGCAGCTGCCAGTTCCCTTTCCTGCTTGGATAAATTAAACTCAGCATCATAGGCATAGGTATCGCCTGCATCGATTTCAACAAGATCATGAATTAAAACCATGATCATAGTTTTTACCATATCAATCTTTTGATTGGAATGCTCACTTAAAATTGCACACATCAGAGCCAAATGCCAGGAATGATCAGCATCATCCTCTTTTCTGCTGCCATCTGCCAAATAATTCTGCCGAACAATATTCTTAAGCTTGTCCACCTCCATAATAAAGTTTATCTGTTGTTCTAATCTCGTCATATTCTAAGCCTCCTGGGTTTTTGAGGAGGCTTTGGCCTCCTGGGTTTTTGAGGAGGCTTTGGCCTCCTGGGTTTTTTGGAGGCTTTGGCCTCCTGGGTTTAATAACTCTAAATATTTATACAATAAAGCCAATGATATAAAGTACTAAAAAAAGAATAGCCATAATGCCGTTCAAGACGGCTCCAATGATAGGATACCGATAAAAAATATCTTTTTTCTTAAAGGCTTTGTAAGCCAAATAAAATCCAAAAATTGATATTCCAAACAAAAGAATTCCAAAGACTCCCAACAGCATTCCAGCATTGCCGCGAGCAGTACTCGAGACAATACTAAGAACCAGGAATCCTATAATTACAATCCCTCCAAGGACAGTGGATGCAATTCCAGTCTTGGTGTGTTTTCTGCCGGAAAAATGAATCATTTCCTTCTCTTTCTTAAACCGCATTGCTTATTTCCTCCCGCTTTTTTTATTCTTCTTCCCCGACTTAAGAAATAAAGCATGAAAAATACGATACGAAATATATCCTATGATTCCGCCAACAGTATTCATAAATATATCATCCACATCAAAGATTCCAACCTTAAAATACAACTGCACCAGTTCCACTGACAAGCTGAATAAAAAACTTAAAAAGGTTGTAAAAAAGATATTCCGGTATCTCTTATTCAGCATGGGAAGGAGAAATCCAAAGGGCGCGAATGCCAATATATTTCCCAAAATATTTACGACAAAGCTTTCGTAGCCTAATATTTGCCG
Source organism: Bacillota bacterium (assembly GCA_023392995.1). Classification (GTDB taxonomy): domain Bacteria; phylum Bacillota; class Clostridia; order Lachnospirales; family Lachnospiraceae; genus Mobilitalea. The sequence goes on along the minus strand of JAEWMZ010000169.1, from coordinate 921 downwards.
ATATTCAATAAAACGCTTAATTTCTTTAAATAAAACCAAATTGTATCGATATTCCTGAGAAATATAGCCCCTTCCATAGTGCTCGCTAAAAAACAGAAAATACGATAATAAAACAATATATAAATAAAACAAAAGCCAACCCGCTTTCGTCCAGCCGCTATGCTTACGTTCTTTCAATTTTATTCTCCATATCTAACTTATTTCATGACTCTTGCCAGGAAGCATCCGAACAATACTGCATCAGACAGATAACGCCCCAGCTTTATTACGCCTTTCATTATAAATCAAATCCAAATCTTAGTAAAGCACGAAGCTTTAAAAAATTTCTTCTGTGTAATTTCTATTTATAAATATAGCATTACACCTTTATGAGAAGTTAAAAAACAACTTATATTAACAGTATTTATGTGAATAATAACTATTATGCAATATTATTCCCAGGATCGAATGGATTTTTATTTCCATTTGATATACAATGAAGAAAATTAGGGTGCATTGATAAAACCAAGCTCTTCCGGTCTTATTTCATGTATGCTTGAGGTAATTTAAGAATCCTATGTCAGCTATTTGCGAAAGTTAGAAAAAAGGGCTAGTAAAATAACTTAGACCCATAAGCAACAGTCTGAATACACTCAGTTAGGCAATTACGAAGCAATATAATTTCTGTAATTGTATGCACAACACATACTACTTCTCTGCTCCAACGCTTCCTTCGGGCTTAGCTTCCGCTTCGAAACAGTATATGTTGTGTATACAATAGCTTAAGTTTCTGAGTTTCGCAATTACCTAATACAGATTAGGGTGTCAAAAGGTCAAATTTTTATTTTGCACGAAAATATGCACAAAACATAGTTTGAATTTTCTCGGCAAATCGCTTTCAAAATAGGAAAACAAGCTAAAAAATGCTTTTTTACTCCTTCT
>JAEWMZ010000137.1 GCA_023392995.1 Bacillota bacterium | reverse complement strand
ATCTAAAAGAAACCAACTTTAAAGGAAAGTCAGATAATGCAGTTAGTCGGTCATGGTTCGCAGTATTGAACAATCCAGATAAACACGGATATACGGGGACTCACATACTGAGTATGCTCCGCTCCTCGATGCTTGCTTTCCTTGTACTGCTTGCTTTTTGCTTCGCACGCTCTGCCGGCAGAGCTCTACTATCATATCTATTAGGTCTCCGTTTCAGATTCAGAACTAAAAGCTCCGCTCCTCGTTATTCGGTTTCCTTGCATTGCTCGATTATCTGACCTCAGCCAACTAAAAGAGCGCATCCATGGTAGAATAAAACTCATGTCCGATTTGTTAAAAACACCAAAAAGAAATAGGATATCGAAAACCGATATCCTATTTCTTTTTGGAGCTCCCATCCAGATTCGAACTCAGACCCCATCCTTACCCATGGATGTTCTGATGCCCGATAACCTTCGCCTTGCTGTGTCATCCTTCACAACTCCGGTGCTCACGTATCTCATACGCTCCGCTCCTCGTTATTCGGCTTCCTTGCATTGCTCGATTATCTGACCTCAGCTAACTAAAAGAGCGCATCCATGGTAGAATAAAACTCATGTCCGATTTGTTAAAAACACCAAAAAGAAGGGAGTGTCGCAAAACTACTTAAAAAAGCAGCAAGCGGTACTCCCTTTGCAATTCATTGTAAAAATTGTTGATACGATATCTGTAACACTTTAAATTTTATCTAAATCTACAATTTTGAATGCACTTTAATAAACCTAACAGTTTTCAATGAAAAGTTTAGGCTGTTTTTAACTTGTGAAGTTCATTTCCACATCTATCATTTTGAATTTTGGAGTGTAGTTTGTTTACGTTGTAGCCAAAACACAATAAAATAAATTCAGTTTTAACACTGTTTTTCCCTCGTGTTAAAAATCGGTTGAAATTATAGTCACTTTTCAGAACTCCAAATGCGCCTTCTACCTGTATGGAACGGTTTACTCGCAATAGAATGCCTTTATCTGTAAGAATATTTTCATAGGACTTTTGGCGCTTCTCTACAAATGTCTTTGATACCTGCATTCTACGATTTCCCTGGGCTTTCGTGCACTTGCTTTTACATGGACAATCGCTACAATCTTCACATTCATATATACTAATCTCGGAACGATATCCTGTTGCAGATTTCCTATGAGTTATTCCTAACATTTTTAATTGTTTTCCATTATGGCATGTATACTCATCTTTTTCTGCATCATACTGCATATTTTCACGTTTACTGATATCTTTTTTAAAACTTTTCTTCTTCCATATCTCGTATGTTTGAGGCTTTATGTAGCTTGCCTGCTTTTTTTCCTCCAAGTACAGATAGTTTTCTTCGCTCTCATAGCCAGAGTCTGCAATTACGTTTTCATAATGCCTGCCTAAGTTTGATTCCATATTTTTTAGGAATGGGATTAGTGTAGCAATATCATTTCTGTCCTGAAAGATTCCAACGCCAGTAACATACTCGCTTTCAACACCTATCTGCACATTGTAGGCAGGTTTTAGCTGGGCGTTACGCATGTGGTCATCTTTCATATGCATAAATGTTGCATCAGTATCTGTTTTTGAATAACTGTTTCTTCCTTCGAATAACTGGTTATGATTATTGTATTTTTTCTGACGTTCTTTAAACTCCTCAATCTGCTCTGTGAATTTCTGTAATTGAGTTTTTCGTTTTCCGATTCCATGAACGAATTCTATTTTATCTTCTTTTTGCTTATCCTTTAAATATTCAAGAACTTGCTTTAAATCCACCAATATACTTTCTTTTGATATTGAAAAGTTAGTTAAATATGATCTGTTTATATCCTCAAAGCAAGCCGTGATTTTCTCAAACATCTTTGCTTCATTCTTGTTAACTACCTTCCTCCATACGAAGGTATAACGGTTTGCATTAGCTTCAATTTTAGTTCCGTCTACAAAAAGGTTTTCAAATTTGACTTCTTCAATAGTATGAAGATATTGTACCATTTGATAGAATATGTCTTCTATTGCAGTTGGTAGGTAATCCTTACGGAATCTTGCTATAGTTGAGTGATCCGGTTTGGATTCACCTTGAAGCAGCCACATAAAGTTAATATCCCTTTTGCACGCAGTCTCAATATTTCTGCTGGAATAGATATTATTTGAATATGCATATGTCAATACCTTAAACATGGTCTTTGGGTCAACTGCTGGTTTTCTTCCTGTGGAAGAGTAAGCCTTGTACAACTTTGTGTAATTCAATTCCTCCAATATGTGGCTTAGCAGTCTGACAGAATCATCTTCAGGTATTAACACTTCGAAATCTAATGGTAAAACTAATTGATAGTATCCGTTAAATTCGGTATAATTCTTATGTTGGATTAATTTTTTATTCATCAATTAAATTATACAACACTTGCGGGCCCTTCGGGACCCGCATTTTACTATTTTAAGGCAAAAATGGAGCTGCTACAAAACTAACTTATACAGTTAGTTTTGCAACAGCCCCTTTTAGTTCTTTGTATTTTATTTACTTGAAAAATCGTAAGCAGATACTAATTTGCTAAAATCTGTTATAGATATAACTGCAAGGAACCTTCTTCATAATCAAAATATATAGTATACTCAGTTTGCTTATTGCCAGCATAATCCTTAATAGTATTATTGTCATCTACAAAGTTGTTGTTGATGGTTACACCTATTTTGCCCTCAACCAGATTTTCTGTTAATGTAAGAGTTATAGTGTCACCTGATAATTCAGCCTTTTGAACGAAATAAGTGTAGGTTTTAATTTCTACATTAACTTTATTTTTATAAGCTTCATCAATAACAATTCCATTATTGGCGTCATATTTAAATGTATTGGATTCCTTTTCAGTTGTTTTATAATTGCCGACACTGAAGATTCTAGTATCAAGACTATTGTTATCAGAGCCAGTATGTACTAGTTCTGATAAAGTTAGTTTGATAGTTTGTGCTCCTATTACTTTAGCACTTGTAATCGTGGGTGCTATTGAATCTAATACAGGGAATTCAACTTCTGTATCTTCGAAAAATGCTCCACCATTTGCGGTTTTAATGCCTTTTTTAATTACTAGCTTTGCAGTTGTTCCGTTAGTAAGGTTTCGGTTTAAGGTAATTATCGCAGTTTTTGTGTAATTAGTACTGCTCATACTATAGGGAACATTTGGTTGTAATTGCTTTATTATATGGTGTATATCATAGATGTCAGTATCAAAAAAAGGCGGTGAATATTCATTGTAAGTGATACCACCAGGAATAGGAGATATTAAATCAGTTCCATTATCTTTTATTTCATAAAAAATAATGTTTTTAGCAGATACACTATCCATTTCTATAGGATACTTAACCTCTATTTTGTTTAAAGAGAGTACCCTTACTGTTACTTCTTTTGAATATTTAAAAGCAAAGAGTTTAGAAGGAACTTTGTTGCCTGCATAATCTTGAATAGCATTTGTGGCATCAGTGCTTTCAGCATTGACGGTGATACTGTACACCCCTTCAGGTAAGATTTCATCTGATGTAAGCGTTATAGTATTATCAGAAAGTTTTGCGC
>JAEWMZ010000112.1 GCA_023392995.1 Bacillota bacterium | reverse complement strand
TTAATGATAATACACAAAATCCATGAAACGCAGTCAAGGCAAGGGGTTCAGCCTTTACTGTGGTTCATGGATTTTATAAAATAATTAAGGCTCAAAAGTTCCAAAACACAGAATTTGAAACGGTCTCTGCCATCCACTAAGTAAGCGATAAGGTCAGCCCGGATTGCAGCTTTGTTTTGTTTGTAAAATTGATGTGTTCATATGTTGATCCCTTCTTACTTTTCTAGTATTAATATAACACGGAAGATATCAATAGTCTTTTCCAAATATTAAACAAATCCTTGTCAAATCCTTAAATGTTGTGTTTTTGTGATATATCATTTCACAATAGTATAAGTATTATAAAAAAATCAGTAAGAATAGGAAGCGCATCCTGAAGGAAGGAATTTTCTTAAGGAGCTGCTCCCCAAGGGCAGAAGCGCTACCGAAGTTCTCTAAAAACAAAAATTAAAACAAATATAAAAACAATAATAGAACGAATGCCGCCATAGCTGGAGGCATTCATTCTATCAGTACGCAGGATTCACCGTTTATGATTTAAAATCTATACGAGTTTATTTTATTTCATCATTACGCATCTTATCAGAAGATTACGGTCAGAAACAACAATCAATGAATTAATAAAGAGAGTGATACGAAGCGGAGTCAGTAACCGCCTATATATTTGTAGATACAAGTCTATTACTGTAGCCATAATTCTGATTTCATGATATGAACGAAATGTTCTATATTAGAGGAGGTAACCAATGACACACTTCCACCAAATTGTTTTGTTATATAGTTAAGAACCCATGTGTTAGGGTCTTTTTGTTCCTTTAATAGCTGTTCCAGTTTGATTTTATTGAAAAGTGTTTGATAGTTATCGTCTTGAATTTCCTTTTTATTATATTGTCCGCCTAATAAAGGTGAATATGCTACTAGTGTTATGTCCTTGTGATATTTAATGTAGTCTTCTAACTCATAATTAAAAGGGATTTGCGGATAAAAATTGGAATCTATAGTTGGACTTAGATAACTGTATCTTTGTTCGACCGCACAGAAGAATTTGTAGTTGTTTTTCATGCATATATTTCTAGCCCGTTCAATGCGCCAAGTTGTAAAATTACTGCATCCGATTTCTCTGATTAGTCCCTCCTGTATAAGATCATTTAAAGCTTCTAATGTTTCCTCTTGAGGTGTGGCGTAATCATCCACATGTAAATATAATAAATCAATGTAATCTGTCTTTAGATTATGAAGCGAATTTTTTACAGAATCAAAAATAACAGGGCGGCTTAAGCCCTGCATGGCTGAGAAGTCACTTTTGTTTCGGTCTTTTGGAAGAGCCCCAACTTTTGTTGCAATAATAAGATCGCTTCTGTGGCCGTTGCGGTTCACCCACTTTCCTATTGTTTTCTCGCTCTGACTTCCATCACCGCCATTCCATATAGCATAATTGTTTGATGTATCAATAAAATTCCCACCGTGAGAGAGATAGGCATCCATGAGTTTATGAGAATCTTCCTCACTTGTAGATGTGCCGAAGTGCACTGTGCCAAGTCCAAGCACAGACACATTTAATGCGGATTTTCCTAGAAATATTTTTTTCATTTCAAAATCACTCCTTATATTAGTTTATAAATATTGAGGTAATTGCGAAACTCAGAAACTTAAGCTATTGTATACACAACATATACTGTTTCGAAGCGGAAGCTAAGCCCGAAGGAAGCGTTGGAGCGAAGAAACAGTATATGTTGTGTATACGATTACAAAAACTATATTGTTTCGCAGTTGCCTAGTTTTTAAATATTAGCTTATAGAAAGTATAGCTCCAAATAGAAAGTATTTGAAGAAGGTACTTTTTTGTGGTATAGTTACCCCAAAGTGGCTAGTGCTCAATGCAGAGCATTTCACATCCTGCATTGAGCCGACCTATGGTCGAATGTCAGTTAGTGCTCAATGCAGAGCATTTCACATCCTGCATTGAGCGAGCTGTGGTCGAATGTCAGTTAGTGTGTGTCTGAAAACTCATTCTACTGCTCCAAACGCTCCACTTTGCGGTATCCTGCGATGTCTGCCACAAAGTGGAGCATTCAGTCCGAACAAGCAGTTTTTAGATATGCCCAAGATATATAACGAATTAGAGATAACATTTCAGTATGTGTGCTTACCTAAGGCTGGAGGGAGAAAGAAAATGAAAGTGAATGAGTGGGAAGAAGGCTGCCCGTTATTGCTGACACAAAGAATAATATTAGGAAAATGGAAATTATCTATTATATGGTTTTTAGCTAAAAATAAAGTTATGAGATTTACAGAACTTAAGAAAGCATTTGATGATTCGACACTTACGCAGAAAATGTTAACGCAGCATTTAAAAGAACTTGAGGCAGATAATCTTGTAGCTAGAAAAGCATATAACGAAGTTCCTCCGAAAGTAGAATATAGCTTAACACCAATTGGTATTAAATTTATTCCAATTATAGATCTGATGGAAAAGTGGGGAGAAGAGTATATAGAGGAAGTTGGAGATAAAACAATATCATAAATAGAATCCTCTGCCTATGAATCACATATAATGAAACAAAACCGTTCGAGGGCAGTAATGATTATTCATGTGGTAGAACCTGGAGAGAACATCATCTCCATTGCTGATTATTATGGTGTATCTGCTAAAAGATTAAAAATATATAATAACTTGAAGGAAGAAGACTCACTGGTAATAGGAGAAGCCCTTATTATACTTATTCCAGAAATTATTTATACTGTGAAAGAAGGAGATACCATAGAACAGATTGCAGATGCCTTTGGTACAACCACAATAGAACTTCTTCGGTATAATCCCGAATTGTCAGAAAGCCAGTTCTTATATTCAGGGGATGAATTAGTGATCAGCTATCGCGGTGATAAAGAACGAACAATTACTACGAATGGCTTTGCATATCCCTTTATTGATACAAAAACTCTGCAAATGACTTTACCCTATCTGACTTATCTCACAGTATACAGTTATACGGTATCTGCGACTGGTAAATTAGACAATTTGGAAGATGAGGACATTGTAAAACTTGCAAAAGCTTATGGGACAGAACCTATCATGATGATTAATCCAGCTTCAAATAACAATGAGGAGGCTATGGAGGTGGTCAATTCCATTATATCGGATACGGCAATTGAAGATAGGTTTATAAGTCAAATACTTCATATATTGGAAACCAAGAAGTACAGTGGAGTGAGCTTTCACACACCTTACATCCACCCCAGATACCGTGAAAACTATCGCAGACATGCTACAAAAATGTTGAATAGTATTACTTCTGCCGGTTATAAGATCATAGATACTTATGAAAATCCAATTGTTGGTTTTGATTACAAATTTATGACGGGAGATCTTTCGGGAATTACTCTGATCGTATATGAATTCGGATATTCGGACAGATTAGCTCTCGGAACTCTGTGCACGGAAAATTTCAGGAGAGCCATAGCGGATTTTACAAAAATGGTACCTTCTGATATCGTATCATTTGGTTTGCCGGAGCAGGGGTATGTCTATCAATTACCCTTTATTCCCGGTATCTCACAAGGCAGTGCCATCAGTTATAGATCTGCTCTTGAGCTGGCGGCACAAAATGATGCTCAGGTTACTTATGATCCTATCACCAACTCGGTGTATTTTTATTTTTACTCGGGTGATGAATACCTGGTACGTTTTTGGGATATAAGAAGTTATGATGTGTTTTTAAAGCTGGTATCAGAGTATAAATTGTCCGGTGTCGCCATTTGGAATATCATGAAATGGTTTCCTCAGTTATGGATGAGTGTGGCAACCCAGTATTCTATAATATAGGATAAAATTCTCCAGATACAGATGGAATAACTGCCCTGCAATATAAATGGCAAAGACTTGGAGTGCATTGCTTGCGGAAACTGCGAACATGTCCGTCCTCAGCATATTAATATTATTGAGATATAAGCTATTATCAAAAAATCGAGCTGGAAAAGTGACCTTTTCAGCTCGATTTTTTGGAATCTTATAGATTCGTTTCGATAGTATGAAATTCCATTCATTATAAAAATATTGAGGCAGAATGCTTTTTACAGATCAGAAATATTAACAGTTCCGTTCACTGAAATCCAGTCCGCCCTAAAGTCCTCGACAGCTTTTGTTATATCAGGCATGAACAAAGCAGCTTCGATTAAGGTCGGACTCATGGTAGCTGTCTGTGCACCGGCAATAAAGGCCTTATTTACCTGCCCAATATTTTTAAAGCTGGCAGCCAAAATCTTAGTAGCATAATTGTAGGTTTGTATCATCCCGGCAAAGGAAGCTATGATTTCTTCCGGATTAATATTCAGATTCTCCATACGATTGTAATAGGGTGCAATAAAGTCAGCACCGGCTTCCATAGCAAGAAATCCCTGATTTTGTGTGTAAATGGCAGTCGCCGTTACATTGACGTTTTGAGCTTTTAGCGTCTTAATTGCCTTGATGCCTTCTAGGGTGACAGGGATTTTTACATACACCTTTTCATCCACATGTTTAAGAATGGCTGCCGTGTCTTTGAGAATACCTTCGAAATCCTCGGCGATAACCTGGATATGAAGGGTCTTGTCCATACCTATTATCGTTCTGATCTCTTTCATATGTGAAAAAAAATCAATCCGGCCTTCCGACTTAAGAATGCTGGGATTGGAAGTGACTCCCGTGATGGGAAGGTAATCATTAAATTTCTTAATCGCTTCTAAGTTAGCTGTATCTAATAAATATTCCATGGTAATATCCTCTCTGTACAAGCTAGTACTGTAAAACAATACCAGTTATAGTAGTGACTGATCAAGTTTTACTTTGTCATTAAATGTATGATGCTTATTCTAAACGGTGGTAATTTGTATTTTACTTTTTTCAAAGTAGGTGCGTATCGTAGGGTCAAGTTCGTTATCCGTGATGATATGATGTACTTCATCTGTTTGTAAAAAGGATACGGTTCCAGGACGTTTGAATTTTTCGGATTCAGTCAGCATAAAAGTTTGATCTGCTCGTTGTGTCATAGCATGAACGGTTTCTGAACGGGTCAGGTTATCCCCTGTAAAACCTAATTCATGGGAGAACCCGTCCGTACCGACAAATATCTTACCAACACGAAACTGCTTCGCACAATGCTTTGTAAGGGGACCCACCATAGCCTGGCTGGCATTTTGAAATTCACCGCCCAGCAAGATGATATTCACATTCCCTTTTTCCTTAACAAAATGCGCTAAGTAGGAGGAATTGGTTATCAGTGTAACTAACTTGCCGGAAGCCACAAGCTCCTGGGCAAATAAAGCACAAGTGGAGCCGGCTTCGACCATGATGGTTTCGCCGTTTGTTACATGTTCAGCGGCAGTTTTGGCGATTCTTTGTTTGACGGCATAGTTAATTGCAATTCTATAATTAATATCAGAGGGGTCTTTGAGAGAAGCATATCCTTGCTCCCGTCTGAGAATACCAGCATCCGAAAGCTGACACAGTTCTTTTCTTATGGTTACCTCGGATGTTCCTAGGGTCTGTGCAAGTTCGGTGACACTGACGCGGCCTTTGCGGCTGACAATAGCAATAATTTCACTTTGTTTTGAGTTCAAAATAACACCTCCATAAATTAAGTATAAGCAGTGGATTTCATAATGTCAATAATGAAGTTTCGAATGAAACTATATATGTTTACAAATGAAATGTATTATGTTAATCTTACAGTAATGTTAATCTTACAGTATAAGATGTTGGTAAATAACGGAGGAATGACAATGGATAAATATTTGATTGCGCACGACCTGGGTACCTCGGGAAATAAAGCAACTCTTTTTCGCACGGATGGAAAGCTGATAAATAGCTTTACTGCTTCCTATGAGACTCATTTTTTTAACGGGAACTATGCAGAACAAAATCCCCTGGACTGGTGGCAAGCGGTAATTCATTCTACAAGAAAAATTATGGAAGGGATCGAACCGTCCCAGGTACTTGGGATTTCATTTTCGGGTCAGATGCAGGGTTGTGTTATTGTGGATGAAAAGGGAGAGGTGATTCGCCCCGCGATGATCTGGGCAGACCAGCGGGCTGAGAAGCAGCGGGATTATCTGGAGCAACAGCTGGGGGCAGAAAAAATATATCAAATTACGGGTCATCGTGTCAGTGCATCTTATAGTCTGGAGAAACTAATGTGGCTAAAGGAGAATGAAGCGGAAAACTATCAGAAGGCCAAATACATGCTTCAAGCCAAGGACTACATCATATACAAAATGACAGGTAAATTTGTTACGGATTATTCGGATGCTTCAGGGACTCAGGCCTTTGACTTAAAAGCACTTGAGTGGTCTAAGGAGCTACTTGCTACGGCAGGAGTGGAAACAAAGCTATTTCCACCCGTATATGGTTCTACAGAGATTGCCGGAGCTTTAACGCCAGAGGCTTCCAGGCTTTTAGGGCTGCCTCAATCAGTCCAGGTTGTGATCGGGGGTGGTGATGGCCCTTGCTCAGCCGTTGGTGCCGGATGTATCCATGAAAATGAACTATTTATGACCTTTGGTACTTCAGCATGGATCGGTGGAACGACAGATGAAATGTTTCTTGACAACGAAAAGATATTGTTTTGCTTTGCCCATGTAATTCCGGGAAAATATATGCCCTGCGGAGCCATGCAGGCCGCAGGCAGTTCCTATTCCTACATCAGGAAGGCGCTTTGCAAGGAGGAGACAGAAAGCGCAGTCGAACGTGGAGAAGATCCTTATGAAATCATGAATAAGTTGATTCAAAGCTCACCGGCGGGCAGTAAGGGACTTATTTTTCTCCCCTATCTTTTAGGCGAGAGGAGTCCAAGATGGAATCCTCATACCTTTGGAAGCTTCCTCGGAATTAAGATGAAGCATACAAAAGCGGATTACATAAGGGCTGTGATTGAAGGTGTGGCTATGAACTTGGAGCTGATATTTAAGGCCTACCACCAATATCTTCATGTAGATAAAATGATTTTTACCGGTGGCGGAGCCAAAAGTGAAACCATTGCCCAGATTATGGCGGATGTGTTAAAGGTAACACTGCACAGACCGGATTATACAGAAGAAGCCACTTCCATTGCAGCTGCTGTCATCGCCGGTGTTGGGATTGGCATTTATGCGGATTTCTCACAGGTGAACCGATTTTTGTCTGTGAAAGATACCTTTGACTATTGTCCGGAAAACAGTGAAAAATATAACCGGATAAAACCCATATTCGATAAAAGTTATTATGCTTTATTAGATATATATAAAGAATTTCCTGTGGATTAAGAGAAGGAGCTGTAGCACTAAAAAGTTGGAAGAAGGGGAGAAAGGAATATTTTGGCTTGGAAATTTGCTATCAATTGAATAAAAATGATTAAAAAAATAGATAATTATATATTGATATTATGAAAATGAGTCAATTACTATAAAGTCAAATTTTACTACTAATTTGATTTTATCATCTACCAATTTAATCAAGGAGATTCTATATGAAATATGTAAATGACAAGCTGGATAAAGTAACCGGTAGCATAAAAGAAGGTGCGGGACAAATGATAGGCTCAGAGCAGCTTGAGCTAAAAGGAAAGCTTCAAAAAAAGCGAGGCGAACTATCAGGTGCAGCTTCTGAATTAGGAGAATCACTAAAGGAAAAAGCCTCCGGAAAAGTAAATGAATTCATTGACAAAATGGATAAAAGAGAACACTAAAGACGTAGAAAATCAACTTGAAATTTTAAACTATAACAAAGATAACCTGACACGATGCTGTCAGGTTATCTTTGTTATAGTAGTATGTACCATGAACAGTGGTGTTGTTCGAATAATAGAAAGGAGAAAATAATTATGATGAATAAGAAAGTTTTGTTATCTCAGCCGATTGCTAACTTTTATCATGCCTCGGAGATTTATGATGAAGAGCTGCTTTCCAGTTGTTTTGCAGAGGATGCTATTTTAGTTGACGAGGGAGAGGACTATCGCGGCTCTGGGACAATAAGCGGACATATTATGAAAGCAAACCGTGATGCCAATGTTAAGACGGAAATTACCAACTGTGTAGAAAGAAACGGAGAAATAATTGTCACTGCCACGATATCCGGTAATTTTGAGGGTAGTCCAATTCCACTTGATTTTCACTTTATTTTAAATCAAGAAAAAATCAAGAAATTGTATATTGAAGTAGCTGATTAATTATGATATAGCCATGAAACGGCTAAAAGGCTAGACCCTAGCTTTGGCTGAATTTCATGGCTTTTTTATACCATATCGCTCTGTTAATATGAGAACTATGTCAATTTTGCATGCAAGAAACAATCAATAACAAGAAGAAAAACCGTCAAAACAATTGAAAACATTGGAACAATAGATTGATATAGGAGACTTTCCAGACACTGTTGCAGGAAAAGCGGCTTTTTTGTCCAAGTAGATATAGTAACCATATATTGGTTAAGCTAATGTGGAGTGATGGCTATTGACATGCTTTTATTTTTACCCTATAATTAATCAAACGATTGATTGAGAGGTGATGTGAATGGACAATTCGATTGAAACAAAAGATAAGATATTAAAAGTGGCAAAAAAGCTATTTGCCAAAAAGGGCTTTGAAGGTACAACTACGAGGGAAATCGTAAATGAGGCTGGAGTTAATATTTCATTAATATCCTACCATTTTGGTGGAAAAGAAAATGTATTATTTGCACTATTTGATCACTTCATGGATGAATTTGTTCAGAAGGTTCCAGCGAATGAGAACCTGGACTTAACGCAAGAGCTGAAATCTACTTTAATTCATATTATAAAACTAAGATTTATTGAACCGGAATTAGTCAGCATACTTCATCATGAAATTATACTAAATAGTGGTCGAGCGGATAAAATTAAAGATTTGTTGTTGCCGGTTTGGACAAGAGTGAAGTGGTTGTTGGAGGAAGGCAAAAGACAGGGGCTGTTTTACTTTAAAAATATTGAGAATGCTTTTGCCTTTACGATGTCAGTTGCAATTTTTCCACGGCATAATATTTATTTTCAAGAACGCATATATGATAAACCGGAAGATGTTGAAACTATTGCAAGTGAGCTAATGGGATTTATATTAAAAGGGCTACAGACAGAGGCACATTAATAAAGAAGCAAGGATTCTTGGCTGATTTGATTGCTCATGAGTTTGCCATTTTTCTTACAAGTGGTGCAGCAGCTTGAGTATAGAAGGAGGAAATATACATGAAGGAAATAAGAACTGAGATAATAATAAATGCATCCGTAACTAAAGTGTGGGAAGTTTTAACGGATTTTAATGCTTATCCTGGCTGGAATCCATTTATGGTCTATATAAAAGGACAGCCGGAGGAAGGGGCACAGATCGAGGTAAAGATGGTTCCGCCAGGTTCAAAAGGAATGATATTTAAACCAATGGTTTTGAGATTTCAAAAAGACAAGGAGCTGCGCTGGTTAGGTCATACCATTTTCCCGGGTTTATTCGATGGAGAGCATATATTGGAGTTAAAGGATAATCGAGATGGAACGACAACGTTCATTCAGAGAGAGAATTTTAACGGTGTTCTAGTACCCTTATTAAAAAAATCGTTAGACCAAGGTACGAAAGCTGGATTTGAAGCGATGAATAAAAAACTGAAGCAAGTATGTGAAAAATAATTTTTGTTTTATTAAGCGAAGCATAAGTGGCTCTACTGTTCTATTAGGTAGAGCCACTTTAGTCCAGTAGTGAAACATCTGTCAGAATCCATGAAATTTAATATAGGAATAAGGCGGAGGATGGAGGTAAGGATTGAGATAACATTTTAGATTAATATAAAAGTAAAAAATAATTATTGACAAAGTAACTAACAATATATATAATAAACAGTGTTAGATAATTAATTGATAAGAAGGTGATAATTTGGATTATGAACGTATGGCATTGACCTATATGGAAACCATGTATCAGATGCGCAAACGGCATTCCCATAAGCAAATTAATGATTCCATGCATGGAGAAAATTTTGTACTCTTTTTTATCTCGCGAAATGACGGAAAGGTAATTCCAAGCGACATCAGTAATGAGATGGGAATTACGTCAGCCAGGGTAGCGGCAGCGCTTAATAGTCTCGAGGCAAAGGGGATGATAGTTCGGAGAATTGATGCAGAGGATCGCAGACGAATTTTAATTGAAATAACGGAATCAGGAAAAGAACAAGCTCATAAACAGTATCGAATGATAATGAGCATGGTAATCCATATGCTCGAGCATCTGGGAGAAGAAGATTCGCTGGAATTTATTCGGATTATGAAAAAACTGGCTTCTATGGAACCTGATAATTTTATTTAGCAGGCAGTCACCTGAGTGACTGCTTAACTAAAATCAAATACCTAACAGTATTAGATTATAATAGTATTACTAAAGGAGGATAAATATGATTAAGTTATTAAAAAGATTGAAAATGTCAGAATGGCTGCAAGTAATCATCAGTCTGATATTTATTGTTATACAGGTCTGGTTAGACCTGAAGCTTCCGGACTATATGTCCGAGATTACAAGATACTCGCAAACGCCGGGCAGTGAGATGTCAGATATTTGGTTGGCGGGAGGAAAGATGCTGCTATGTGCATTAGGCAGTTTGGGAGCATCCATTGCAGTTGGATTTTTTGCCGCTAGAATAGCAGCCTCTTTTTCACAGAGAATCCGAAGTCTTTTATTTGGGAAAGTAGATTCCTTCTCAATGGAAGAAATTAATAGGTTTTCAACGGACAGCTTAATTACACGCTCTACCAATGATATTACACAGGTACAGCAATTGATTACCATGGGATTACAAATGCTAATTAAATCACCGATTATGGCCGTATGGGCATTAACTAAAATCTCGGGAAAAGGCTTTGAATGGACGTTAGCAACTGGAGTTACCGTTGGAATTATGGTAGTTGTCATAATGCTGATTATGATATTTGTTATGCCAAGATTTAGAAGAATGCAGACACTGACAGATAATTTGAATCAGGTTACCAGAGAAAACCTTACCGGTTTACGTGTTGTCAGAGCATATAATGCAGAAAATTACCAGGAAGAGAAGTTTGAGCAGGCGAATAATGAATTGATGGCTACACAGCTTTATACCAACCGTGGTATGGCGATTATGATGCCGATGATGTCAGCCCTTATGAGCGGCTTATCCTTGGCGATCTATTGGATTGGAGCCTATTTAATTGATGGAGCAGGTGCGATGGATCGACTGACCCTGTTTTCCAACATGGTTGTATTTTCTTCGTATGCAATGCAGGTGATTATGTCCTTTATGATGTTGGTCATGATATTTGTAATGCTGCCAAGAGCAACGGTTTCTGCAAAGCGTATCAATGAAGTGCTGGAGACAACCCCTGCTATTATCGACGGGCATAAACAGCAGGGAAGGGATGGCATGGAAGGAGAAGTGGAATTTAGAAATGTCAGCTTTCAATATCCGGGAGCTTCCGATTATGTGCTCGAAAATGTCAGCTTTACTGCGAAGAAGGGAGAGACAGTTGCTTTTATTGGCTCTACAGGCAGCGGAAAAAGTACATTAATCAACTTGATTCCTAGATTTTATGATGCAACCAGCGGAGAAGTACTCGTGGATGGAGTGAATGTAAAGGAATATACACAGGAGGCACTTCATAATAAGATTGGTTATGTTCCTCAAAAAGCGGTCATGTTCCGGGGAACCGTGAGCAGTAACGTAAGTTATGGTGAAAATGGAAAGAAAGCACCAGGACAAGAAGAGGTTGCAGCAGCGATCAGAATTGCACAAGGAACAGAGTTTGTAGAGAATATGGAAAAGAAGTATGGTTCAGAGATCTCTCAGGGAGGAACCAATATATCAGGTGGACAAAAGCAAAGACTGGCCATTGCCAGAGCTGTCTGTAGACAGCCGGAAATGTATATCTTTGATGACAGCTTTTCAGCACTGGATTATAAAACTGACCGGGTGCTGCGATCTACTCTGAAGCAGGAAACAGCAGGTGTCACAAGTCTGATAGTAGCACAACGAATTGGAACAATTATGGATGCTGATCAGATTGTAGTTCTGGACGAAGGTAAAGTGGTTGGAAAGGGGACACACAGAGAACTTTTGAATTCCTGTGAGGTGTACAAGGAAATAGCAATGTCACAGTTAAGTGAGGAGGAGTTGATGTCATGAGTGAACAAAAAAGAAAGCAAACTGTTCCAGGTGGTATGATGGGTAGAGGTCCTATGTCAGGAGCAGTAGAAAAACCGAAGAATTTTACATCGACAATGACTAAATTATTAGGATATTGTAACAAATATATACCTGTGATTGTCATTGCTTTAGTGGCAGCCGTTGCAGGAACGGTGCTGCAAATTATTGGCCCGGATAAATTAAAGGATTTAACCAATGAGGTTATGAAGGGCTTGCCGGCAATGGTAAATGGAAAACCGATTCTTGGAAGTATTGATTTAGGAGTGGTGTCGAAGATAGCCTGGACGTTGGCAATATTTTATTCTGCATCCTTTATACTAAGTTATTTACAGAGTTTAATTATGGCGACGGTCACCCAGGTGATTTCCAAAAAGATGAGAACGGATATATCACAAAAGGTCAATCGTCTTCCATTAAGATATTTTGATTCCACAAGTATTGGTGATGTATTAAGCCGTGTAACCAATGACGTAGATACAATTGGTCAGACCTTGAATCAGAGCATTGGAACACTGATTTCATCAGTCACTTTATTGGTCGGCTCCCTGGTTATGATGATCTATAACAATTGGATCTTGGCACTTACAGCAGTAGGTGCAAGTATCATAGGCTTTGCCATCATGATGATTATTATGAAAGTATCACAGAAATATTTTGGCGAACAGCAGCAAGAGCTGGGAAGAATCAATGGGCATATCGAAGAGGTATATACCGGTCATAATGTTGTTAAAGTCTACAATGGAAGTAAAAGTGCAACAGAAATATTTGAAAAAAGCAATCAGAGCCTATATAATAGTGCCTGGAAATCTCAGTTTCTATCCGGGCTGATGATGCCACTGATGAGCTTTGTCGGGAACTTTGGTTATGTAGCCGTATGTGTAGTGGGGGCTGCCCTTGCCATGGACGGAAAAATATCATTTGGTGTTATTGTAGCCTTCATGCTTTATATTAGGTTATTCACACAGCCTCTTTCTCAGATTGCACAAGCGATGAATAACCTGCAAAGAACAGCCGCTGCCAGTGAACGAGTCTTCGAATTCTTAGGCGAGAATGAATTGGAAGATGAAGCGAACAAGTCCAGGAAGCTTTCCAGTGTAATAGGAGAGGTGGAATTCAAAAATGTAAAGTTTGGTTATACCCCGGACAAAATGATTATTCATAATTTCTCCACTAAAATAAAAGCCGGACAAAAGGTTGCGATTGTAGGACCAACCGGGGCCGGAAAGACAACTATGGTAAATCTGCTTATGAGATTCTATGAACTTGATGGAGGAGAAATCCGCATCGATGGGGTTCCGATTCATAAGGTGCCCAGAGAAGATGTTCATGCCCAGTTTAGTATGGTATTGCAGGATACCTGGCTTTTTGAAGGAACGATACGTGATAATATCGTATACAGCAAAGAGGGCGTTACAGAGGATGAAATCGTGAAAGCATGCAAAACAGTTGGACTTCATCATTTTATTAAGACCCTGCCAAAAGGATATGATACCATTCTTAATGATAAGGCAAGTCTGTCGGAAGGTCAGAAGCAGTTGATTACAATAGCAAGAGCGATGATACAAAATGCACCACTGTTGATACTGGATGAGGCAACAAGCTCTGTGGATACCCGTACGGAACGAATGGTGCAGGCGGCCATGGATCAGCTTACAGTAGGAAGAACCTCCTTCGTGATAGCACACCGGCTGTCTACGATCAAGAATGCGGATTTGATTCTGGTTATGAGGGATGGGGATATCATTGAAAGTGGAAATCACGAAGAATTGTTGTCAAAGCAAGGATTTTATGCAGAATTGTATAATAGTCAGTTTGAAGCCGCATAAGGTGAAAAATGACTAGAACCCAGTCCCATGGCTCTACCGTTGCATTCGGTAGAGCCATTTTTATGTTGAAACCAGCGGGCGCACGTTTCAACGGGTGAAAGTCCCGAATTGAATATAGGTGGTCTATCCAAAACATGATTGAGCAAAAAATAAGACATATGATATAGATCGTCCTTGACTAAGTTCTATTTTGGGCATGTTAGGCGAATTTACTATCACTGATTGGTGTTGTTCGCACCTTACAAGGAAAAAAAACGGGGTGAAATGGAAAAGATTTGTGATATAATACTAGTTAATATACCATATTACATTAGGATGAATTTATACTGGCTGGAAGGAAATGGAGATTTATATGAGAAAGAGATATTTAATCCTGATTTTACTACTTTGTTTTATCATGACCGTATGTAAGAATACACAAAATGATAATTTACCGGAGCAAGAGATTCCTTCAAACGATTCTATAAGTCAGGAAAGTCAGGAACAAGTGGAAGAGGAAAAATCCGGTACAGAAAGTGCAGAGAATGAAAGTTACGAGAAGTATTCAGGAATTTGGACATTGGACGGTATGGGTCATGATCAGGTTATTTCGCAGGGTGGAACAGAATTTTCAATAAAAATCACAAACAAAACTGATTTAAAGGGATATCTATACTCTCAGCAGGGAATGAGTGAGCGTATAGCGGAAATTGATAACATTACCGGAGTAATTGATCATAATGAAAGCTATTATGAATTTACAGAGGATGGATGGGGAGGTACAGGAACTCTTCATATACAGTTTCTGAAGGATGCAATCAGGATAGAAGTAAAGGATTACAAGATGGATGAAAACAATTTATCAGGTTTTGGAATTTCAGGAATATATCAGCTGAAAAGATCAGAACAAGAGGTGGAGACAGAAGAACCGGCATCAGAAATATCGGAAGAAGAATTACAGCAAGAAGTATATGCCAGGTATTATTCCCAATGGTCTGAGGATGAAATGCTGGCAGCAATAAAAGAAAAAAGTCAGTACCGCGAAAGCTGTTCTTTTTATAAGGAATTATCGGATTATATGGAAAATGTACGAGACGTAAAAGATGTGGCTTACGTTGTCGAACCATTATTTTATACGGATATGAAGTATTATAAGAAACAGGATTTTGAAAATGTCCCGGCCTTGGTCTTGCGCCTGGCAAAAAATGAAATTTACGCAAGGAAAGGCTATATTTTTAAGAATGAGGATTTAAATAATTATTTTATGGGGCAATTATGGTATGAGCCATCGATACGGCCGGAAGATTTTACGGCCGATGTTTTTAATGACTATGAAAGAGAAAATTTGAAGTTATTGACAGAAATTGAATACCAGCGCTAAGCATTGTCCCTTTTTCTCACCAGGAGAGCAGGCTTTGTTAAGATATTTCATATGGAAAAGATGATAACCTGGTAAAGAACATTGATTTTATAAGGAGATATGAAAAAACGTCAAATTTTTGGAAATAGTTATGTTACTCAGGATAAAAAAAGGAGGTAAAGATAATGACCCAGGAAAAGAGAACAGAGAAAGGACAATTAAACATGAATACGACATTTTCGAAAAACAAACTATTTTGGGTAAATGAACCGAAGAAATATAAGATAGAAGAGAAGGAAATTGTAATTCATACAGACCCGGGAACAGATTATTGGCAAAGAACCTATTATGGCTTTCAAAATGATAATGCACCTGCACTGCTGATAAAGACAGAAGAGAAGTACTTTTCATTCTTAGTGAAGACTGAGTTTGACAGTAAGCATCGTTTTGATCAGTGTGGTGTTATAATTTATCAGAATAGTGATAACTGGATCAAAGCTTCGATCGAGTATGAAAATGAAGAATTTCAAAGACTTGGAAGCGTAGTAACAAATCTAGGGTATTCCGATTGGGCAACGACAGATATAACCGCGGATCAGCAATACATGTATTATCGATTAAGCAGGCGAGAAAGTGACTTTTGCATTGAAAATTCCTATGATGGTATCAACTATAAACAAATGCGGATCGCCCACCTTTTTGAAGGAGGAGATGAGATCCAGATCGGCATTTATGCATGCAGCCCGGAGAGCTCCTCTTTTCAAGCAAGATTTACTGATATTAAATTTGTGGAATGTCAGTGGAAGGAACATATCTAAGAAGGAGAGAAAAAGATTTAACCAATAAGAAGTGAATAATATTCTGGAAAAGGAAGCTATATAAAAATAAATTAGTATCGTATAAATCCTATGTGGCTCTGCCGTTTTACACGGCAGAGCTTTTTAACGTAATTAATCTTCCCGTTTTGGACAACGCGCTATACTCACTCTGGCTTATAGCTAAGTACTGATAATTGATTGATCGATTAATTTCACTAAGTATAATATAAGAGAAAAAAGTATAAATCTTAAAATTGTATCTTCCATAAGAGTATTATATAGTTAAAGTACCTTAAGGAAAACAAAAAGTAAACAGGAGGGTAATAATGAAAAAAAAGCTAGTTAGTGCGCTACTTACCTTAGTAATGGTAAGTGCCTTATTTGCAGGCTGTGGCAAGGCATCCGGTGATAACGCAGGGAAAGACAATGATTCCACAGCAGCATCCACAGATACCAGTACCGCAACAAAGGCTCCGGAGGCTTCCGGCGATGAAGTTACATTGACCTGGGCAGTATTTGAAACAGATAATTATACCGCTGAAGTATGGCAGCATATCATTGATGCGTTCGAAGCGGATAACCCAGGAATTAAAATTGAGAAAGTGTTAATGACAGGAGATTCCAGACCTCAGTTCTTAAAAACAATGCTGGCAGCAGGAAATATGCCCGACATTAATATTGACCCGGTAGATCTTGCTTCCACGGACGGCACTTATGCCGAAGTACCGGAAGAATTACTTGGTAAATATGAGGATACAGCAATTGCTACATATTTTGGCAAGCATACACTGGTGCCTGCTTATAAAGCTTTAAGAAATCAGTGCTACTACCACAAAGATCAGTTCGCAGCAGCTGGAATTACGCAGGAACCTACTACCTGGGAGGAATTCGTAGAGGTTTGTGAAAAGCTGAAGGCAGCTGGAAAAACTCCTCTCATGGGAGCAGGTGCATCTGACATCTGGGCAACCAGCTTTGGTTATTGGACTGGTGTATCTAACTCCGATATCATGAAAGCATATCCGAATTTTAATGCAGATATCTTAAGCGGAAAACTTAAGTGGACAGATCCAGTGATTAAGGATTCCTTATCCAAATGGCAGGATCTGGTAAATGCAGGATATTATCATCAGGGAAGTATGTCCTTTAGCTATACCCAAGCACAGGAAGAGTTTAAAAACGGCAGTAGTGCCATGTTTATGGATGGAGCCTGGGCAGCACCAACCTATGATTCAGAAGGCTTTACAACGGATAACCTGGGCGTGTTTGTTGTACCTGCATCCTCAGGTGCAAAATCCTATTGCACCATGCCTCAGTATTGGGGAGTTTCCGAGACCTGCAAGTATAAGGAAGAAGCCTTTAAATTCTGTGAATATGTACTTGGCGGAAATAAAGACATCTATACCTATTATTTAAAGGCAGATGGAACCTATTCCGTAACCAAGGATCCGGTATCCTATGAGATGGGCCCGATTCAGACAGAATTTGTTGATAATTATAAGGATAAAGAATTGGTTCCTGAGATTATGAAGGTGGTGGGTGATACTGCTATGCCTTCCGGCTTTGAAGATTTCACCTGCAAATCCTTGCAGAATATCTTTACCGGAGCCGATCTTGACAAAGAACTTGCAACCTGGGATACAGAAATGCAGCGTTTACTAAGCACAAAATAATATGATATCGCAGTGACGGCTTGTGCTGGAATAGCTTCAAGCCGTCCTTGCATAAAGTGGAGTGATAAAAATGATGAAAAAATCAAAGCTATTTCTTCTGCCGGCATTTGTGATCTATACCGTTCTCATGATAGTGCCGATTATAGGAGCTTTTTACTTGAGTTTGACAAATTGGAATGGGATTTCTTCTTCATTTCATATGATAGGTTTTAAAAATTACATTAGTATGTTAACGGATACAAGATTGCATAATGCGTTAGGAGTAACCTTTAAAATCACAGCAACTGTCTGTATCACAGTGAATGTATTGGGACTTTTTATCGCGTGCTTACTCAATAAGGCGGGCAAATTAATCAATGCACTAAGAAGTATTTTCTTTATGCCCTATGTAATCAGTACCGTAGCGATATCTTTTATCTGGCTGTCCATTTTATCCTATACCGGAGTTTTGAATGGCGTATTGCATTTTATTGGATTGGATTATTTGGTTGCCGATTTTATCGGTAATGCAAAAAATGCCATCAGAAGCATATGCATCATAGAAATCTGGAGAATCCTGGGCTTTCACATGGTAATCTATTTAGCATCCATCCAAACGGTTCCGG
>JAEWMZ010000057.1 GCA_023392995.1 Bacillota bacterium | reverse complement strand
AATGCGGAAAGCTTATCATGGTATTTTGGTGCTTGTTTGCTTTTATTACCAGTGGGTATGAGCACAGCGTGGCTAATATGACACTGTTAACTGTCGCGATTCTATCACCTCTTTCATCAGATATTACTTTGGCAGGCTATTTCTATAATATTATCGTGGTATCCCTGGGAAATATGGTGGGTGCCATCCTTGGACTGGCAATTCCATATTATATCATAGCCAGAGAAAAAGAGAAAAAGAAAGAGGCTGAAGCTTAAAACAAATAGAGGCGAAAGTCCCAAGACAGAGGAAGGCTATAGTCCTGAAACATTGGAGGTCAAAGCCTCAAAACAGGGTCAAATTCTCAAAGCAAACGGAGGTTTAGTATATGGGATATTATATTGAAAAAACGGATATCAATGACATAATGAAAAGCTGGGCGAAGGAATATGCAATTTATGCGCCAAAATGTATGATCGGAAAAGGAGCCTTTTCTGATACGGATTCCATTCGATACAGTGAAATACGGGAGGCTGATGAAATTGAGTTTCATCAAAAATCAAATTTTTCTTTTAAAGAGATCCTGCTGCCAATTTCTCAGACTTTGTTCTATTTTACAGAGGAGGAGATCAAGGAGGCAAAGAGCCCCCAAAAGGGTGCGATCATTTTCTTAAGAAGCTGCGATCTCCATGCGGTAAAGAGGTTGGATGAAATCTATCTGAACAATGGCTTTGAGGATTATTACTATAAAAGAGTAAGAGAAAAGGTTAAATTTATCTTGATGGGTTGTCAAAGCTCCTATGAGAATTGCTTCTGCGTCTCCATGGGAACAAATCAGATCGAGTCCTATGATGCGGCAATAGAGCCCTGCAAAGAGGGTTATCATATTGATAATAAATTACCGGAATGGGAGGAACTGTTCACAGGCTCTTGTAAGAAAGAGCTGGAGGTAACACCTTCCTATGTTACAGAAAATACGGTTCAGGTTCAGATTCCGGAGGAGCTTACAATTGATATTGCCAAAGCGCAGATGTGGACGGAGTATGATAGCCGGTGTATCAATTGCGGCCGCTGTAATTTTGTATGTCCTACCTGTACCTGTTTTACCATGCAGGACATTTTTTACACAGACAATGGTAAGGTTGGAGAAAGACGAAGAGTCGGTGCTTCCTGTATGGTGGATGGATATACGGAGGTGGCCGGAGGCGGTGGCTATCGCAAAAAGAATGGACAGCGTATGAGATTTAAGGTGCTGCATAAGGTATATGATTACAAAAAGCGCTTTGGCTATCATATGTGCGTTGGCTGCGGCAGATGTGATGATGTATGTCCCGAATACATCTCTTTTTCAAACTGCATTAATAAGCTAGAAGGAGGCATGGCGGAGGTGAAACAGAATGCATAATGAATATATCCCTTTTATATCAGAAATTAAGGAGGTCATCAAGCATACCAATATTGAGTTCACCTTTCGGATGACCTACGCAGGAAAGGAAGTAAAGCCCGGACAATTTTTTGAGGTTTCCATACCGAAATTTGGAGAGGCACCGATTTCAGTTAGTGGAATTCGAGAAGGCTTCCTTGATTTTACCATACGTAAGGTAGGTAAGGTCACAGATGAAATCTTTGAGCATTACGTAGGAGATAAGCTCTTTCTTCGCGGACCATATGGAAATGGTTTTGAAGTAAAGGATTATCAGGCATCGGAGCTGGTTATTATTGCAGGAGGAACTGGTTTATCACCGGTACGAGGTGTCATAGAATATTTCTCCGAGCATCCGGAGGAGGTGGAAAGTATGACCTTAATTGCTGGCTTTAAGACACCAAAGGATATCCTGTTTACCCAGGATTTTAACCGCTGGAAGAAAACAATGGAGGTTATTCTAACAGTGGATCATATGGAAGAGGAAAGGGCCAAGAAAGAAGGTGCCTGCCGTACCGGCCTGGTTACAGAGTTTATTCCCCAGTTAAAGCTAAAAGATAGTAAAAAGGCGAAAGCTATCGTGGTGGGACCTCCTATGATGATGCATTTTACAACCTTAGGGCTGTTAAAAGAAGGCTTTCAGGAGGAAAACATCTGGATATCCCAGGAAAGAAAAATGTGCTGCGGCATTGGAAAATGCGGCCATTGCAAAATAGATGATACCTATGTCTGTCTGTCTGGGCCGGTGTTTAACTATACAAAAGGCCGCAACCTGATTGATTAATGAGAGGAGGGCTAAAAGAATGGACCTGAATACAAAAGAGCTTAAGAAAAATGCCTTTCGCGTTACTAAGGAAAGAGGAAGAACTGCCTCAAGGATCCGTGTTCCGGGAGGGCATATGGAGGCAAAATATCTCGCCATGGTACAAGACATTGCAGAAACCTATGGCAATGGCACGGTACATATAACAGGAAGACAGGGATTTGAGATTCCGGGAATCCGTTATGAGGATATGCCCCAGGTAAATATCCTCCTGCAGCCGCTGATTGAGGGGCTTGGGATTAATCAGGAGAAGCCTGGAGAGGGCTATAGTGCTGCCGGTACCAGAAATGTCACTGCCTGTGTAGGGAATCGCGTTTGCCCTTATGGCTGCTATGATACAACTGCCTTTGCCCAAATAGTAGAAAAAGCGATCTTTCCCCACGACTTGCATTTTAAGATTGCCTTAACCGGATGTCCCAATGATTGTGCCAAGGTCAGAATGCATGACTTTGGAATTATGGGGATGACAGAACCCCAGTATGACAAGGATCGATGTGTAAATTGCGGAGCCTGTGTTAAAAAATGCACCAAAAAATCAGTCGGTGTATTAAGCACGGTTAATTATAAGGTAGAACGTAACACCAGCAAATGTATCGGTTGCGGTGAATGTGTATTAGCCTGTCCTACGGGGGCCTGGACAAGAGGCGAGCAAAAGCTCTACCGATTAACCCTTCTGGGAAGAACAGGCAAGAAAAACCCACGGCTCGGGGAAGACTTTATCAAATGGGTGGATGAGGCCAGTATTATAAAGATTATACGTAATACCTACGATTATGTGGGACACTATATTGATCCGGAGGCACCTTTGGGAAAGGAGCATATTGGATACATTGTAGATCGTACCGGGTTTGATGAATTCAAAAAATGGGCATTGAAGGATGTTCAGCTCCCAAAGCTGGCAGAGGTCTCTTCTCCGATCTATTGGAAGGGAATAAAGTATGATTAACGAATTATTGGTTATGAAACTTAAATTCATAAAGATAATTTGCGAAACTTAAGATAAGAGGAGGAATACCAATGATTAATTTAACAAATCTTAACAGACAGCATGATTCGATTATGGCGGAGCTTGTTTTGCTCGAAGAGGAAGTAAAAAAGGGAAGCAAGGCGTTTGACACTACAAAGGCTGCCCTGCATATCAGTAAGTTGGCGGGATTGCTAAAGATTCATTTACTGGAGGAGGATCGATTCCTATATCCTGATCTGTTTAAGTCGCCAGATGAAGAGATAAAGAAGCTGGCACAGAGTTACGATAAGGAAATGGGCAGTCTGGCTGAGGAATACAGTGAGTTCAAAAGCAGCTATAATGTTGGAGCTAAGCTAAAAGGGAAGGAAGACGTTTTTCTGGAAGATGCGAAGAAGATGATTGAGGTATTAAAAAGACGTATTTCCAAGGAAAATACGGAGCTTTACCGCATTATCAAAGAGAAGAATTTATAGTTAGTGGATTTTATTTAATGTAGAACCACTACGCCCCCAAATCGCGCTTTGTATACCACAAAGTGGAGCACTCAGCCCGGCACAAGCAGTTTTAGACACACCCTAGCTTTGTTGTTAAAATAATGCAAATAAAAAGCTATTACGAAGCAGTATCATAGGATAGAAATTTTATGATACTAGCTTTGCAATAGCTTTTTATTTGTAAAGAAAAATTATTTTATGATATTTTCATTTCCTCTTCCTTTAAATTTTATCTTAATATTTTGATCTCAAGTTATAGTTTCTAGTAGATTAGGAAACAATGTTATCAGATTGAAGACTATGCTTTGACAACGTGGAAACACTGGAAATGTAAGAAGATGTTGTTTTTAAATTTAATCTATAAGGAGGAATTGAATATGGAGAATAATAAGAAGAATCAGCTGACAGGAAAGGATAATAAAAGGATTGACTCTAAGACTCCAACCAATTGTGAATGTACGGCTGCCTGGCAGAATCAGCAGGGCTATTATAAGGCAGATCAGGTGAATATTAATAAACCCTCTATTGATGCAGTTGTCGCTGCAAAGGAATGGGTTGATAACGGAAGTAAATTATAATTAGGAGGAAGAGGAAATGAAAATTAAGATGACTGTGGATGGAAATACAGCGGCGGCTTATGTAGCTTATGCATTTACAGAAGTAGCTGCAATATATCCAATTACTCCATCCTCCGGTATGGCCGAAGCCACCGATGAGTGGGCAGCAAACCATAGAAAAAATATATTTGGTCAGGAGGTAAATGTCGTTGAAATGCAATCGGAGGCAGGAGCCGCGGGAGCATTTCACGGTTCCTTGCAGGCAGGAGCCTTGACAACAACCTTTACAGCCTCTCAGGGCTTATTACTAATGATTCCGAATCTATACAAAGCAGCCGGTGAGCTTCTTCCCGGTGTTATTCACGTAAGTGCCCGGGCAATTGCAACCCATGCTCTCAGTATCTTTGGAGATCATCAGGATGTTATGGCAATCCGCCAGACTGGCTGCGCAATGCTGGCCTCCAGCTCTGTTCAGGAGATCATGGATCTGGCTCCGATCGCACATTTGTCTGCAATTAAGGGAAGACTCCCCTTTGTTCATTTCTTTGACGGCTTTCGTACCTCCCATGAGGTTCAAAAGGTTGAGGCTCTGGAATACAGAGATTACGCTGAATTAGTTGACCGTGGTGCAATACAGGACTTTCGTAACCGTGCCTTATCTCCAAATCATCCGGTAATTCGAGGTACGGCTCAGAATGCAGATATTTATTTTCAGGGAAGAGAAGCTTCCAATCCTTATTACCAGGACATTGTACCGATCGTGGAAGAATACTTGAAGAAGGTGGGCGAACAAACCGGCAGAAGCTATGGTCTCTTCGATTACTACGGTGCCGAGGATGCAGAGCATGTTATTGTGGCAATGGGCTCTGTCATACCCGCCATTGAACAGACGATTGATTTTTATAACTCCATCGGAGAGAAATATGGTCTCGTTAAGGTGCGGCTGTTCCGGCCATTTTCCATCGAGCATTTTAAGAACTGCCTGCCTAAGACCGTGAAAAGAATTGCAGTGCTGGACCGTACCAAAGAACCAGGCGCCATCGGAGAACCGCTCTATCTGGATATCTGCACCTGCTTCTTAGGAGAAGAGAAGGCGCCGCTTATCATCGGCGGCCGTTATGGTCTGGGTTCCAAGGATACCAATCCGACTCATATTGCTTCCGTATTCCATAACTTGAAGGAAGCGAAGCCCAAGAACCATTTTACCATCGGTATTGAAGATGATGTGACAAAGACCTCCTTAAAGCCAATCAAAGGACTCGATGCAGAACCGGAAGGTATGATCGCCTGCCAGATCTGGGGACTTGGCTCCGACGGTACGGTTGGTGCCAACAAGCAGGCTATTAAAATTATTGGTGAAAATTCCGAGTTAAATGTTCAGGCATATTTTGATTATGATTCCAAGAAATCAGGTGGTTTGACCGTATCCCACCTGCGTTTTGGCAAGGAAGAGATTAGATCCACCTATCTGGTTGCCCATGCAAATTACGTTGCCTGCCATAATCAATCCTATGTGCATAAATATGATTTACTGCAAAGCATCAAGGAGGGAGGTACCTTTGTACTGAACACCCTATGGGATGAAAAAGAACTGGACAAGCATCTGCCGGATATTATGAAAAAACAGCTGGCGGAAAAGGATGTCAAATTTTATACCATTAATGCAATTAAAATCGCAGATGAAATCGGTCTTGGCAACCGAATTAATATGGTAATGCAGGGCGCATTCTTTAAGTTAACCCAGGTATTACCCGAAGAAGTATATTTAAAGGAATTAAAGGCAGGTATCCATAAGCTATACGGTAAAAAAGGTGAGAAAGTCGTCAAAATGAATGAGGAAGCCGTAGATCAGGGTATCAAGTCCATCAAAAAAATCAAGATTCCCAAGGAATGGAAGAACCTGGAGCTTCGGAGTGATGAATCCGATCAAGAACCGGAGTTTATTCGTAAAATCATGCGTCCCATGTCCGCAATGAAGGGTGGAGATCTTCCGGTCAGTGCATTCGAAGGCAGAGAGGACGGAACCTTCCCCTCCGGCGTTACAGCTTATGAAAAACGTGGTATTGCGGTGAATGTACCGGAGTGGATACTGGAACGCTGTATCCAGTGTAATCAGTGCTCCTATGTCTGCCCCCACGCAGTCATTCGTCCATTTTTACTGGATGAGGAAGAGGTACGAAAGGCACCGGAGACCTTTGAAGTAAAGAAAGCTACCGGTAAGAACTTTGAAGGCTACCAATATAAGATTCAGATCAGTCCGATGGACTGTACCGGCTGTGGTAACTGTGCGGATGTATGCCCTGCAAAAGGAAAGGCATTAATCATGAAGCCCATTGGTACGCAGCTGGAGAAAGAGCTGGAGAATTGGAAGTATGCCATAGAAAATATTAGCTTTAAAGAGAGTCTGGCCTATGGTGCAGCTTTTAAGGATAGTCAGTTCAAAACACCGCTGCTGGAATTCCACGGCGCCTGTGCCGGTTGTGGTGAAACACCTTATGTAAAGCTGCTGACCCAATTATTCGGAGAACGAATGATGATAGCCAATGCCACAGGCTGCTCCTCCATCTGGGCTGCTTCAGCTCCAAGCACTGCCTATACAGTAAATCGTCAGGGAAAAGGACCCTCCTGGGCAAACTCTCTTTTTGAGGACAATGCAGAGTTCGGTTATGGTATGTATTTAGCGGTAAAGCAGATTCGTAACAAGATTCATGATAATATGAACAAGCTCAATGGTATGAACGTAGAAGAAAAGATAAAAGAAGCCTTCCACGACTGGATTCATTACAAGGAAGACGGAAAAGCTTCCAAGGAAGCAAGTGACCGAGTAATCGAAGCGCTGGAAAACTTCGTATCTACTGATGTAGAAATAGAAAACCTAGTCAAAGAGATAAAAGCAAACCAAGATTATCTCACCAAGCGCTCCATCTGGATGCTGGGTGGTGACGGCTGGGCCTACGATATCGGCTATGGCGGCTTAGACCATGTTATGGCCTCCGGTGAGGATGTTAACATTCTGGTCTTTGATACGGAAGTATACTCAAATACTGGCGGACAAGCCTCCAAATCAACACCGATCTCAGCCATAGCTAAATTTGCAGCCTCCGGTAAGAAGCAGGGAAAGAAAGACCTGGGACGGATGATGATGTCTTATGGAAATGTATACGTTGCTCAGGTAGGTATTCACGCCGATAACACACAGTTAATCAGAGCCTTCCGTGAAGCAGAAGAGCATCACGGTCCCTCCATCGTCATAGCATACTCACCCTGCATCAACCACGGTCTGAAAGCAGGCATGGGCAAGAGCATGGAAACCATCAAAAAAGCAGTACAGGCAGGCTATTGGCACCTCTATCGCTACAATCCAAGTCTGAAACAGGAAGGAAAGAATCCCTTCGTGCTAGACTCCAAAGAACCAACAGAGAGCTTCCGCGACTTTATCCTCAGCCAAGTCCGTTACAGCTCCCTGGAAAAATCCTTCCCGGATCAAGCAGAAGACCTTTTCCGCCAGGCAGAAGCCTATGCGAAAGAAAAATACGAAATCTATAAACAAATGGCAGCAGCAGAGCCCATTAAAATAAGTGTAGACTGGGAGACAGTTGAGTAAGAAATAACCCCAAAAAAATAAAGACAGAATTAAATATCAATAAAATAATTGAAATCATAAATATAAGCATAGAAAAAGGAAAGTCTTAACGTTGACTTTCCTTTTTCATAGTATTATTTAAGAAAATTTCGCCGCATCTAAGGGGTAAGGGTTATGTTGAGTAGCCTTTATTTTCTATGCTCACTCATTTTCAATTTGAATGCAAAAGGCACATGGAATTAGTTGACATAAAATGTATAATAATACCATGATGTTTGGGTCAAAAACCACGTTAGTACCTTTAAATCCTTAATGAATTCACATAAATGTGCTGGTTTTTTCTGAATTTTTAATATCATGATGTGTGCAAAATTTGCGAGAATCACCAATTACAGTTGTATATCGTGACGGTTATATGCTATACTTATGTTGATTTTATCTAAACAGAGTCAGGGGGGAGACTTTATTGAAGAGTATAGTAATAACTCAATCGTTAGGAGTGAGTGCTCCTTTATATCATAAAACTGCAAAAATACATCAAGATATTAGGACAGCAGAGGATGATGTAATCGAACTCACATTTAATGTGGATGGACGGGTAGGCCTGTCATTTTTATTCTTTCTTAGTACCTTACCTTTTATTGGTGAAAAGTACAATAAAACTCTGATTATCCGTTGTAACCAAAGGTTTCTTTCTCTGTTGAAAAAAGTAGGGTTTATTGATAATTTATCTGAGTATATGGAATTAATACCGAATGAAACCAACATAACTCCGCATCTGAAATCGAGTGCAAAAGTTATTACGACTCCAGAAAGCATATTTTCTCTGGTTACTGCAATCACAAAGGAAGCTCCAGTGGTAATGAGCGATGAACTTTCAGCGTTGTTTATTTCAAAGGTTGGGGAGATGTTTAACAATGCTACGGAACATTCCTTGGCAGAATATGTAGTCGGTGCCAAGTATTTTAGAAATCAAAAATATACTTATAGTTTTTCTTGTTATGATACAGGTATTGGAATACCCAGGAAGGTAATTGATGCAGTTGATAATGCATTTACTCATAAAGAAGCATTTATGTGGGCAATAAAGAGGGGTAATAGTACAGCAAATAGAAATGAGACAAAAATCCCACGAGGGCTAGGGTTAGATTTGCTTCATAGCTTTGCAAAAGCTAACGATGGAGCTATTAGAATATGTTCCGGAAAAATTTTGTATACATATAATAAAAATAATGGTGCAAAATACCATGAATTAGAAGTTCCATTTGAGGGAACGCTTTATGAAATGGATATTATTGCAGACAATAACCATAAATATATATTAAAATAATTGAAAAGAGGTACTATGTATGATATTAGCAAGAGATTATATTGAAACAGGCTTTTCGGCGGACGATGCAGGAAAACTGGATGCTATTATTAAACCATTGTTTGATCGGGGAGAGAAGGTTGTAATAGATTTCGATGAAATAAAAATCTTTACTACATTATTCTTTAATACAGCTTTAGCTAAATATGTTATGGAGATAGGTCCTGATGCGTATGAAAGAATATTTGAATTGAAAAATCTTTCAGAAGTTGGTGATTCTACCTATCAACATTCTTTGGATAATGCTAAAAATTATTATGCATTGACGAAAGAGCAGCAAAGGAAGCAGGATGAAATTCTTGCTGATTTTGAATAAAGGGGGAATATAATGTCTGTCAATAGAATTGATAGCTTTAATTTAGGTACAGTTGATAATACAGTAACATTTATATTAGATTCTAATATCTTGTATTTTGTTCATTCCGGATACTACTCAAGTACCTATTCTAAATATACTGCGTACTCAAAGCTGCTACAAAGGATTATGAGTAAAGGAAATCCTTTGCTAGTAACTTCTCTAAATTTACAAGAATTTATTTTCGGCATTGAAAACAAGGAGTATGAATTACATCTTGGTGCAACAGGAAAAAACCGAACTAGATATACGAAGAAAGACTTCAGAAAAGATGCAGTTTTAAGAAGTAGTGTTCAGTCAAAAGTTAAAATCGCACTAGCAGAGATAAAAGTGGCATATGGACTGTGTGACGTTAGCGTTACAACTAAGACGATAGAAAGCTTTGTTGATGATTATCTTGTAGTTGATGCTACAAACAAAAAAGATATCATTTACATAACAGATGACACGGATTTTCAGAGCGATAGCCGTGTTGAGATATTGACGATATAATATTACACTGTCAATGTGCAAATATACGAAAGTCAAAGCATAGTCCTTTCCATAAAAGCTGTTGGAAAGAGAGCACTTTGGTTTTTGGTGGAGGTTCCAGCTGCATTATTATCAACAACTTAGCTATGATACGTAAAGGTACTGAATAAAAGATTCTGTTGCATCCCGCAGCAGATAGTTTTTACAGTACCTTCTTTTAATTTGCATGAAATTGAAAAGCCTGGGGCAGGTAAAATGCCGATAACACAGGATACTTTGTGCTTTTTGGTGGAAATGTAAATGTTTTAACAGAAAAAGAATTAAGGGAAATAAAAGCAATAATAGGAGCCTTTTCCGCTATATAATCTGATGTACAGTTATATAATAAAAAAATATAAACAAACAAACGGACATACGATTAACTAGCTCCAAGCCAACAAAAAACATAAATCTCGGACTTTCCTCCATAGTCAATAGCAGCCTGGGAGGGGGATACGGGGGGCAATGTGTTTCATTTCGGAAGACAACGTGCCTCTAAGACCGTACTGGAAAGACTTGCGCCCTATGCATGTCTTTCCAGGGCGATCTTAGAGGTGCGGTGTCTTGAGGACGAAACCACATGTCCCCCGTATCCCCTTCCCAGGCCTTCAAAACCCTCCCCAGAAAGTCCGTCCACCGTCTTCCCATTCTTTCCTCCACCTCAGATTTTCATCGGATTTTTATTTCCTCCAATCCCCTATCGATATTATTTCCCGTTATGCTATAATAATATAGTCAATAGATATCATTTATGTAGTCGTAAAAGATACCATAACGAAGGGTGGCGTGATATGGCAGAACAATTGCTAGGTGCCTACAAAAAAACAATCAAGGATGAAGATACGCAAGTTGTGTACAAACTAATATTCAAGAATGCGCTATACAGTCTTGAAGGTTACTACGAGCAGATAAAAGAGAAGCATTATTGCTATCTGGAGAATTTAACGGAAGATGAGGGTGAGGCAGAATTTTTCCTATATCTCATAGCAAAGGGTAAAGTTTTACCGATACATATCAAAGATGTTGCAGAAGATTATTTTGGGAAGCAGTTCTCCGGTCCGGGAAGATACATAAACGATTAACCATATATTATAAGTTTAAAAATACCATTAAGATACGAGCGATCATGAATGATGTCATGAACTTAAGAACTGACTACACAAAAAATGACAAGAATGACTTAGAAAAGGCTGTTCCTTTTCCACCGGTTGAAGTCGATCAACCGGGAGGAGAAGGAGGAGCCTTTTTTATTTTGCAACTGTCTAAGAAGCAATTGCTGGATTGTCATATTGCACAGAAAAATGAAAATATTCACCGGAGTGAATAAAGAATCTCAATTCTGAGAAAATATTAAAGTAGTAGTTAATATTGGGTTTTGTAATTGAAACGGAATAGAAAGCTTTAAGCTTTGGGAATATGAGGTAAATCTAAGATGGAGCAAGTGATTAATTCAAAAGCAATCAAAGAATTGTTTTCTAAAAGCAGTGACATTTTAATCCGACCGATAAAAATAAATCAAAATAATATTACCTTCCACATCTTCTGCGTTGACGGATTAATCGATTCTACTCTTGTAGATGAGGGGATTTTTCAGACAATGCTGGCAGACCCCTTTATCAAAGAATATGTGACGGAACGGGCTGTCATGGATTACCTGTTAAATGGCGGTTCCTACCATGTATTTACTTCAGAGGAGAGTGACTATCAGCTGCTATTGAAGTCAGTACTAAGCGGGAATGTGGCTTTTATTTTTGATGGTGAAAAAAAGGCCATTATCTATGATATAAAGAAGTTTGAGAAAAGATCGGTATCAGAGCCTACGGAAGAGGGCGTGGTAAAGGGGGCCAAGGATTCCTTTATTGAGGCGATGCGAACCAATACCGCATTAATCCGAAGACGGATCAGATCAGAGTATCTGGTTATGGAATCCCTTACAGTAGGAAGATTATCAAAGACTGATATGTCACTATGCTATATCAGTAATGTTGCAAATTTGGAGCTGGTAGATAAAATCAGGCAAAAAATTAACGCGATTGATATTGATAATATTTCTACGCCAGCCTTTATTGAGGAATTCTTAATTGAGCATAAAAAAAGTCTGTTCCCCCAGATCATGTATACCCAGCGGCCGGATCGTGTCTCTGCAAATCTTTCGGACGGTAGGGTGGGGCTGGTGGTGGATGGAATGCCCTTTGTTTACCTTCTACCTTGTCAGCTTCCAATGCTGATGCAGTCACCGGAGGATTATGCCAATCATTTTTATGTTGGGTCAGCGCTTCGGTTCATACGATATCTCGCCATGATCATTACCATATTTCTTCCCGCCTTCTATATTGCGGCAACCACCTATCAAAATCAAATGCTTCCGGTTCAGCTTGCCCTGTCTACCCAGCAAGCGAAAGAGAATGTGCCATTTTCCTCCTCTTCCGAGGTATTAGGTTTATTAGTTGCGTTTGAGATATTAATTGAAGCCGGTCTGCGGTTACCGAAGGCAGTAGGTACGGCTATGTCAATCCTTGGGGGTATTGTTGTCGGTCAATCCGCGGTATCCGCAAATTTAATCTCACCCCTCGTTGTAGTTGTTGTAGCCTTAGCCGGAATTGCAGGATTTATGATGCCAAATCAGGATTTAAGCAGCGGCATCCGTGTAATCCGGTTTCTATTTGCTTTTTTAGCAGCCGCAGGAGGTTTTCTGGGTCTGGCAATCGGCCTTATTCTCATCTTGACGCACCTTTGCAGCATAGATAATTATGGTGTGGCCTATATGTCACCCTTTGTTGATATTGATGAAAGTAACCACAAGGATACGCTGTTCCGGTTCCCGGTAAACTATTTTCGTAAACGGCCGCAGGCAATTGCACCGAACAATCGCACCAAACAAAAAACATAGGAGCTGTGGGATGAATGAATAGGTTATCTGTATTGAAGGAAAAGAATAATAGGAAGAGTCGATGGATAAAACGGGCTGTTAAAATCATGTTCTTTTTTATCTTTCCATTTATATTCAGCGGATGCACTCATGATATGAGCAGGAAGGAAATCGATGAGATTGATTTAGTTCTGGTGGTGGCAATTGATTATGAGAACGGTGAATATACCTTAAGTGCCCTTCATAGCGCCGGAGGGGGCGCTGACCCTGAAGCAGGTTCTAGCGGTGCCGGAACGGAAGAGGTAGCTACAGGTTCGGGAAAATCAGCCTATGAAGCTTTAGAGGATTTAAAGCTGAAGAATAAGAAATCCATCTCTCTTGCGCAAGCCGGCTCCTTTCTGATTGGTGAGGGGGCAGCAAAGCAGGGCTTAGCCCAAAGTCTGGATTTTCTTTCCCGGGACGAAACTATTAAAATGGAAGCCTTGATCTATGTTACCAAAGGGAAAAAAGCAGCAGACTTCGTTCAGGAAGGAATTGATAATAAGCAAACCATCCATGAGGATCTGGATGCTATGAAGCAAAAGCAGCAGGAAACCCTTACTCGGAATGATAATACCATGGTAAATATCCTAAATGATATGAAGCAAACTGACTCCTGCGTTCTTGTGCCATACCTGCTGGCCGACAAGTCAGGGTATCTGATCGATGGATACGCAGTGTTCAATCAGCTAATGCTGGTGGATTATTTAGATCATGAGACCTCGGATGGAGTTAATTTTATTCGTAATATTATGAGGAGCTATCCGATCTATCTGGACAATGAGGTGGGTCTGTATATATCCTTTACCAACACAAAGCTAAAGTCAGAACTAAAGGATAAGCAGGTGACAGTAACCATTACGGTGAGCTTTGAATCTATGCTAAAGGAAGTATTAACCCAAAAGGATGTGTTTACTACGCAGGAGCTGGATAAGCTGACAAAGGATCAGAATAATTATATTAAGGCTATTCTTGAGAAGCCGGTAAACTACTCCATAGAGAGCGGACTTGATATCCTGAATCTAGCACGTATTGTTGAGAATCAAAATTATGCCCAGTGGAAGAGTATTAAAGATACCTGGGCAAAGGAAGTATCGGGTATCAGGTATCAATATAAGGTTCAATCAAGAATTTCAAAATCCTTTCTCCTGGGAGCACAGGATCAAAGGAAAGAATTTGCGAATTACTGGTGATATATGGCGCTGCCCCAGCGCAAAATTTTAGCAAGGGAGTGTGCTTCTTTGCGTTCCCGCAAAGTTAACTTAGGAAAGAGGAGAGCCTTATGATTTATGTGTTTTCATTTACAATTATCTATACCTTCATCAGACAACGGGAAAAGATCTTAAGTAAGAAAAGAAATTTTGCCTTATATTTATTATTTTCCCTGGGTGGTCTGGCTCTGGGGATTGTATATATCCTAAATCCATATTTGCCCAGCTTGACCACAGCAATGGAAAAATATATGAAATGAGGTGTGAGCGGTGAATCGAGAAGTAACCCTTCGTCAAATTACATTTATGTATTTATTTATATCGGTATCCTCTATTCTTCGTCAGATGCCTCAAATGCTGGCTTCGGAGGCAGGTAGAAGCGGATATTTAAGTCCGGTCTGGTCTGTTGTGGCTACCGTTCCGCTGACTGCCATTGTGATTTTGCTGATCAAATCCTATCCAGGGCTTAATTTCTACGAAATTATGGAGCAATTGATCGGCACGGTCTTAGCCAAGCTGGTTATCTTATGTTATTTGTTATGGATTTTGCTTGCCATAACAGCTAAGGTTACCGCTTATAGTCTGACTATGCAGTTTACGCTCATGCCAAGGACGAAATCAGATTTCTTTATGTCAATCATGATTGTATTGGTTTTTTATGCTCTGATTCGCGGGATTAAAACTATATTCCGGTTCTCTGAATTAACCCTGGGCACCATTTTAGTTTTTTTTGCAGTTTTGTTCCTATGTGCGATGACCCGGATCAGAAAGGACTATTTGCTGCCAGTTTCTACAATTCATTTAAAAAGTACCATTTTGGCTTCTAAGTATGTCATCGCGATTGGTGGTAATATTATTATAGCCTTATTCTTTGCGGATAAGCTTGGAATATCTGTAACAAAGCAGCATCTGCGTAAACTCTGGTTTGGTCTACTAACCTTTACGGTTCTGGCCTTTGTTATAACCCTCTTTACCTTTGGGATTTCTGGTACCAGCTTAACGGCGAACTTACCATTCCCGTTTTATATCACAGTAAAAAGTATATCTTTCTTTAATATTTTTGAACGCTTTGAGGTGTTTGTTACCTTGATTTGCATCCTATCTGATTTTGCGGCGATCTGTATCTTTGCCATTCTATTAATGAGATGCATTACCTGGATCTTTCACCTTACAGAATGTAATTATTTATATACTCCCCTGGCTATGATTATATTCTATTTGACGTACTACTTAAGTAGTACACAGTTTGAGTTTAATTATTTGTATCAATATATCATCGTTAATCTGAATCTGATCTTTCAATATGTAGTCCCGCTGATATTAGCACTGCTATGTTTGGTGAAACGAAAGAAGATAAGAAAACAGGATTAGAATATTGTGAAATAATATAGTTATCGTAATTGTATACACAACATATACTATTTCTACGCTCCAACGCTTCCTTCGGGCTTAGCTTCCGCTTCGAAACAGTATATGTTGTGTATACAATAGCTTAAGTTTCTGAGTTTCGCAATTGCCTAAAAAGCAGTATGAATAAAAGGAGCTGACCGGAGAAGAGAAGAACAATCTACACATGTAGAAAACCTCTTTTCCGTTATTAGCTCTATTTATAGATTCTTATTTCAAACTCATCATCCTTATATTGATGGTTTTTATGGTTGAGGTAATGCTCAGCAATTGGATCTACGAATTGATATACCCGGCTATATTCCTTTGTCTCAGGATTTTTTACTGTTTCAGAACGG
>JAEWMZ010000075.1 GCA_023392995.1 Bacillota bacterium | reverse complement strand
AAGCCCTGCTCGTGAAAGAGCAGCTTCCACAATAGCGCAATAGAGGCTACCGGTATTGCCATTGGCAAAAGAAAGGAGGTTTTAAAAAATTGAATATGATTTTTCTGTCGATGCAACAATAGAGCTAACAGAAGAGACAGCAACAGCAGCAAAGGGATACAAGTCAGTAAAAATCTTCCCGTGTTTTTTGCAGCAAGCATAAAAGCCTCATTCTTTAGAACCGTATTATAATTAGCCAAACCTGTAAACTTGCCGTTCATCGCACCATAAAAAGATCGCCTGACGACATCCACAAAGGGAATCAATACAAAAATGGTCACGCCTGTAAAACTGGGCAACAAGAAGAGATATGCTGTAAGCTCGCTTCTTCTGTCTTTTTTCATCTTAATCCCTTTTCTATGTAATCCCTTTGTTTTCATCCACTCTTTCATTTCACTGCTCCTTCTATCCTATCCTAGCAAAAGATTCTCTAAAGAATCTCTATCCTATATCCATGCATACGCCCGTGGGACTCATTGTGAAAGAGGACTGTCGCACAATACAACAGCCCCCTCTCTGTCCTCTTATTCTGCCAAATACGTATTTACCTTGGATTTTACAGCCGTTACCGCCTGATTGATATCCTGATCTCCTTTCAGATAGGGCAATGCATTTTCAACAATCATATTATAAAGGATTTCGTTGGATTGGATTGGATGCTTTACCTCCAACACAACCTTCAAATAGCCGTCCCGTTCCTCCTTGGAAGGCCATGAGGCACTAAGCTCTCCATCCTCACCGCCATAACCTACCATAATTTCCTGATTATCCTCTGCAAACCATTTTGCAACAGAGGCAGAATTCACCGGAAATCCATCATACAGATTTGAGTTTTGAACCTCTTCGGCAAATAGGGATTTTATAAATTCCTTTGCAATATCCGCTTCCTTACTGGTGCTGTTCAGTCCCACCAAGCCTCTTGGCAGAAATCTCTCTCCATAGGAGCCGTAGCTAAGTTGTTTGTCCTTTACAACCACCGCAGGAATCATGGTATCCATTACTTGATCGATTGTTTCTAAGGCTGTCGCATATTTATCTCCGTCCGTGATCCCAATTCGGAATAAAGCCTCACCACCGCTTAAAATACCTCTGCTGGTTCCATCCTCTCCATATTCATTCAACTCTGTTGCCTTTATATTATCCGCAAGAATTTTCATATTTTCCAGGAAGCTTTTTAGCTGCTCTTCCTGTAATTTATTATCCTGGATCAGTTCCTCCAGTGATAACGCCAGATAATCCTTCAGCAGCTTCGCATAGGGCTCCTGATAGGTATATTGCTGATTTGGATTTTTCTTTATGTATTCTATGATATCCGTTAAATTATCCGAGGATTTCAGCGCTTCCTCCTTACCGAACAAAATCGGCACTCCGTACCGAACAGGTACCTGGAATATTTTATTTTCCTCGCGGTAGCCGCTCAGGATATTCGTCATAATAGCTCCAGAGGATTCTAATGGATTGATTACATCCGACAGATCCGCCAGCACGCCCTTCTCAATAAAGGAGCTGATCGGCAATCCATCCAACACTAATATGTCTGCACCATTACCGGATAAAAGCTCTGTATTCAATGCACGGATATAATCAGATACATTCCCTTGTATCTCGTCATCCATTGCCACCACATAATTTACCCTGATATCCGTGTTTTTCGACTGAAAGATGGATATCGCCTGACGAATGGTAGAATTCTCCTTTAAGGAGTATACCGTGATATCTTTCTCCGGTACCGATGAAACACTCTGATCAAAGACATAATGCTTTAACTGAAATCCTCTGTTCGAATCCTGATATATCGCAAAATATTCTTCCGGCTCCCCTGGGACAACAAAGATTGATATAAAGTCCTGAGAGGGCATACCCATAGAATTCAGGTTACCGTCTACCATGGTTTCCCACAGACTTCCATCTTTGGTAAGCCTATGAATACCCGCGGAATCACCCATGATCAGTGTACCATCTTCTGTCACTGCGTAGCCTCTCCGGCTGCTTTTCCCATTATACTTTAACTTCTTATCTGTATTTTTCTGCTCTGCGTTATAGACCAGGATATTACCGTCCATATCCGACGTAATAACATTATTTCCTGAAGTTATGAATTGCTGGGTATTGCTATATTGGGATTGCCCTACGGGAATCTTAGTAATTTTTTTATCAGTACGTGAATAAATGTACAGCTCCTTACTGCTCCAGTTATCATCAAA
The DNA here is from genome assembly GCA_023392995.1 of Bacillota bacterium. Lineage (GTDB taxonomy): Bacteria > Bacillota > Clostridia > Lachnospirales > Lachnospiraceae > Mobilitalea. Next base: position 6,479 of record JAEWMZ010000075.1, on the reverse strand, counting down.
CACCAAATCCCCGTTCTCTAATTCCGAAATATTGTTTATCATTGGATAATAGTTAATATCTCCAATTACGTTTTCTACCTCCTTCAAATATGGAATATCAATTGCCTGTACCGAAGTTCCATCCTCGGAAGATTTGAACACATAGGATTTCCCATCGCCATCTGTGTAGTTTTGAAGCACCACATAATAGGTACCATCCTTACTACAATAAATATCACTGACATAGCCATTCTTTGCAATCTCTTTCTGATTAAGCCACTCCGGTTTGCTTTTCTCCCACTTCAGGGTATCATTATAACGGTAGCACAGATATTCCCCGGAATTATTACTCATTGTAAATACTTCAAACTGTTTCTCTGAATTTCTCAGTATTTTAAAGATTTTTTCCTGTTCTCCCAGCTCTGGCAGTTCCACATCCTTCTCCATATATCTGCCCATATTGACATTCTTTTTCTCCAACTCCAGCTTTTCTCCAGAGCTTTGCTCCTCTTTGCTGCTGCAGCCCGCTAAGCCGGAAATGGCAATTGCCATAATTATAAGTATACTAAGTATCTTTTTCATCATTTCCATCCTCCACTCATCATTCATTTTTCACTAAGCAGTATATCAGACATATCTCTAAATAAACTCTAAATTCTCTAACTCAAGGCCTACTCCAATGCTTCTTATCTTTAGCATAGCCTTAGCACAAAATAGCTTTCTTCTCAACGGATGAAAGAGAAAAGAAAAGGGCGCCTTGCTTCTAACCAAAATAATGTTAGTTTGCAACACGTCCTTTCATTGCCTTTATTCTGCCAAATAAGTATTTAATTTGGATTTTATGGTCGTAACCGCCTGATTAATATCCTGATCTCCTTTTAGGTATGGTAATGTATTTTCTACAATCATATCATACAGCGTCTCATTGACTTCGATTGGGTTCTTTACCTCCAATACCAACTTCAAAAAGTCTTCTCTCTCCTTCAATGTAGGCCATGTAGCTGTAATCTGCCCCTCTTCACCGTAGCCATAACCAACCATAATACCCGGATCCTCCTCAGCGAACCATTTCTTAATAGAAGCCAAATTTACTGGAAGCCCGTCATTTAACTTCGCGTTTTGAACCTCCTCTGAGAATAGGGATCGAATGAACTCCTTTGCAATGTCAGCTTCTTTACTGGTGCTGTTCAGCCCTACCAACCCTTTCGGAAGAAATCTCTGACCCATGGTACTGTAAGAAAGTTGTTTGTCCTTTATGACTACCGCCGGAATCAAAGTATCCATTACTTGATTGATCTGCTCCATCGCAGTCGCGTATTTGTCCCCTCCGGTTATTCCCATTCGGAATAAAGCTTCCCCGCCGTCTAAAATGTCATTGCCCGAACGGCCTCGAGATTCATCCAGTTCCGTTGCCTTTATATTGTCAGCTAGAATTTTGATATTTTCCAAAAACTTTATCAGCTTATCTTCCTGTAATTTCTTATCCAGGATCAATTCGTCCATTGACAGAGCCAAATAATCCTTCAGCAACTTTGCATAGGTCTCTGTATAGGTATATTGTTTATCTTTATTCTGTTTTACATATTCGATGATACCTTCCAGATTGCCTGAGGAGCTGACAGCATCCTCCCTGCCGATTAGAACTGGTACTCCAAAGCGAATCGGTATCTGGAAGATTTGATTATCTACATGGTAGGCACTTGAAATATTGTTAATAATCGTCCCTGAGGTTTCCAACGGGTTGATCACATCCGATATATCTGCCAAAACCCCCTTTTCAACAAAGGAGCTTATCGGTAATCCGTCCAGTATTAGTATATCCGCCCCATTTCCGGATAAAAGTTCTGTATTCAATGCCCGAATATAATCGGATACATTTCCCTTTATCTCATCCTCCATCGCAACCACATAGTTGACTTTGATATCCGTGTTTTTCGCCTGAAAAATGGATATCGCCTGGCGGACTGTACTGTTCTCCTCTAAGGAATACACTGTTATTTCCTTTCCTGGTACGGAAGAAACGTTCTTATCAAAGACATAATTCTTTAACTTATAACCTCTTTCATAATCAGAATATACTGCATAATACTCCTCCTTTTCTCCCCTCACTGCATATATTGCACTGAAGTTTTGAGAAGGCATACTCATGGAATTAAGACTGCCATCCACAGTTGTTTCCCACAGGCTTCCATTACTGGTATGACGATGAATACCGGCAGCATCACCCATAATCAGTGTACCATCCTCCAGAACCGCATATCCCTTTGTACTGGTCTTGCCACTATATTCTATGGTTTTCTCAATAGTTTGCAGTTCTCCATTATATATGAGGATATTACTATCCGCATTTGCTGTAATCACATTATTTCCTGATGCTATGAACTGCTGAGGGCTTCCATAATCTACCTCTCCCAAGGATAGCTTGTATATTTTCTTTTCCACTTTCGAATAGATCATCAAGTCTTTTGAATTCCAATTATCATCAAAAACCAGATTTCCATTCTCTAATACAGCAATATGGTTTATCATCGTATAATATTTTATATCCCCAATTGTACTCTGCACTTCATTCAAATAGGGGATATCAATTGCCTGTGCCGTCTTTCCATCCTCTGTTTTGAACACACAGGATTTTCCGTCACCGTTTGAATAGTTCTGAAGTGCGGCGTAATAAATTCCATCCTCGCCAAGGCAAAGATCAGTGAGATAACCGTTGGTTATAATCTCATCACTGTTGAGCCACTCCGGTTTACTTTTCTCCCATTCCAGGGCTTCGTTACTTTTGTAGCACAGATATTCCCCTTTTTTTTCATTCCTCGTATATACTTCAAACTGCTTTTCTAATGGCATCAGTATTCGAAAGACATACTCCCCGTCTTCTAGCTTTGGCAGCTCCACGTCCTTTTCTATGTACCTGCCCATGATAATATCTTTGTTTCCCACTCCTATATTATCTCCGGAGCTCTCCTCCTCCTTACTGCTGCATGCAGTTAAACCTAAGAAGGCAATCATCATTGCCAGTATGAAACTAAGTATCTTTTTTTTCATCTACATCCTCCAATCATTAACATGTTATTGGTAATTGTGAAGGTCAAACCTGGTGCTAATTTAGTCTCCCCTTGTGCAGTCTCTCCTGTTCAAAATTTGCCTATACCCTCCAAGGACATTAACAACATAGAACAAAAGGGATTACATCCATTGTTAAAAATTTCATGACTGATATCGTTTCACAATCGCCTATTTCATATTTATAATCAGAATATCAGGTACATCTCTAAATAAACTCTAATTGATGGGAAATTTTACAATCTGCTCGTTATTTGATCTAATCTAATTTAAATCGGAAGATAAAATAAAAATGTTGCTCCCCCGCCAGGGGTATCCTTGATGGATATCCTGCCGCCGTGCAGCTCGATGAGCTCTTTCGCAACACTAAGTCCCAGCCCGTAATGATTTTTATCTCTTCGCGATTTGTCCTCCCGGCAAAACCGTTCAAATACTTCTTTTTTTCTACCTGCTTCAATTCCCTTTCCATGATCCTCTACCTCGACCCATAGCTTCTGCTTTTTGGCATAGGCACGCAGCAGAATGGTGTCCCCTTCCACGGAATAGCTAATCGCATTATCAATTAAAATAGCGAGAAGCTGCTTTATTCGAAAAAAATCCCCCTCTGACTTTGGAAGCATTTCCTTCGGAAGCTCTAATTTCAGCTGTTTCCCGTTTTCCTGGCAAAGTGGTAAGAAGATATCCAGCGTCTCTATCAGCAGCAGATCCATGTCTAACAGTTCCTTTTTTATCTTCCACCTTCTAGCATCTGCATTCGCCAGCAAAAGCATATCTTCCGTCAGCTTGGAAAGACGAATGCACTCCTTATCTATCCCTTGGGTGAAATGCTGCGCCCTATCCGGCTGTAGAATAATTGCAGATGCATTCGCTCGTATCACCGCCAGCGGTGATTTTAGTTCATGGGAGGCCGCCGCAATAAATTCAGTCTGAAGTCTTCTGCTTTCCTCCACCGGTCTCAGCGATTTATCAACCACATAGCAGCTGACAAAATGAAGTAGGGCGATTCCCGCAATATTTAATAGTGCAACGAAACATCTCAGCTTCAAAAGATCAGCGGATTGCTCGGATACATACTGAAGCATCACCAAACTACGAAAGCCTGTTTCCGTAGGCATAATAAATACCTCACCCAGATACTTGTCCTTCTGATCACCCGTTATATCATAGACCTGACTCTGTATCTGCTTGCTTGTAATGGGACGGGTGCTTGTATTAATCATGTCTCTTAAGGCTGCTTCTTTCACTTTATCAATCAAACGACTTCTCTCTGTTGGTGTCCTCCATCCACCCTGAAATAGGAACGGAACACCATTATCCTCAATATGTATGATAAGGTTATTCTTGATCTCCATTTCTGCGATCCATAGATTACTAATTCCATAATTCATCTGCACATTTTGATTTGCTGTTACATAATTATTTTGAAAGGTATTTAAGATATTACGCTCTATTTGCTGACCCATTAATACTTGTACCAAAATCAAAACGAAGGTTAAAATCAGCCCTGTGGAGCCGGTATACATAAAGATCAGTCTATTTCTTATTGATTTCAGCATTCCCCTATCTCTCCAATCTATATCCGATGCCATGGAGCGTTTTGATGCATATCTCCGTTTCAAGCGCTTTCAGCCGTCTTCTTAGAAAATATATATAATTATCCAGATTGCCATCCTCTACATAATCCTCAACGCCCCATACCCGGCTGAGTATTTGTTCTCTGGTCAAGATCTGCTCTCTATTCATTAAAAAGAATTCAAAAAGTGCTCCTTCTCTTTTGGATAGAGATATTCTTTTATCTTTGCAGACAGCAGTGAAGGTATTAACCTCTAAGGTAACATCCCCATAGCTTAGCACTGCTATATTCTCCATCGCTCTTGGTCTTCTTAGAAGCGCTCTGATTCTGGCCTGCAGTTCTTCTACCGCAAAGGGCTTTGCAAGATAATCATCCGCACCACAATCCAGACCATCAATTCTGTCATTAATTCCATTCAAAGCTGTAACCATAATGACCGGAGTTACAATTCCTTTCTTACGTATTTTTTGCAGCAACGTAAGGCCATCCATCTCTGGAAGCATACGATCCAGAATAACAGCATCATAGATATGTTTATATATGTAATAATCCGCATCACCTCCGCTATGGCAGAGATCGATCTCATAGCCCTCTTTTCTCAGATGCAGTGCCACTGCTTCACAAAGTTCTTCATCATCCTCAATCATTAATAGTCTCATAGGTATCCCCTTTGTTTTATTGTAATCAGGTATGGCAAATTCGATATCTTCTTGTCTGTGGCTGCCCTTTCTACCCTGTATTTATATCGTAATTGTTAATATTACAATATAAATATCTAAATTTTATCTAATTCCCTGCTTACATTGTATATTATATCTTTATTACAGATCCGTCAAAGCTTAAAGCTCCTTTGTTTCTGAATACAATTCTACGAGCTGTTTTACCTTTTATCTGGTCAGCTATGCAAAAAATCCAAAACATATCGGTAACACCATTTATTCTTTCATTCGATCCCGAATCCGATAAAGGCAACCCAGAAATTTGCGATCTGTATCTGTCATTTGATATCCATTTGGATAGATTATCACGTCACGATATTTATTTGCATTGATCGCTACCTTCTTTTGGATCAACTGATATCGGTTCAGCATTTCCTGAGGAATCGGCGACACCCACATATATGTGGAAGGAACATTGGTTAATAGATCAAATTGACTTCCTCTCTCATAGATATAAATTATCTTTTTACTATTGGTAATATGCTCCGGTTTACGAATCTCCCCAGAAACCAGGGACGGAATCCCCGTATCTCCATGAACAATCTCAATCATATCGGTTAAATCGGATAATTGAAGTATATGTTTACTGGCAATAGACTCTCTGTTTGACATAAGCGCACAGTATTCAAATTCCAAAAGTGTATCACCATATAAATCAAGCTCCTTTAATATCTTATGATAATATCTTTCATATTCCAGGGAATATCGTATAATCCCAAGATGGTGCTTACCGGAGGATACATTCTGAATCACCTGCATGGAACTGGTTTCAGCAAAATCGATCTGCAGCTTGCCCGCAGCTGAAATCTCCGTTACAAAGCTGGTGAAGGCATAGGAGATATAACTGGCTCTTGGCACTGAAATACTAAAGTAATGCTTGGTTTCTATCTTTTTATACTTTCCTTCAATGGCTTCGAACTTCTCCAGCACTTCTTTTGTGGAAAGTAAAAACTGATTGCCTTCCCTGGTCAGTGATACCCCCTTGGAAGAACGGCGAAAGATGGTAATACCAAGCTCCTTCTCCAGTGCCTGAATAGCTTTGCTTAAGTTTGGCTGATTCATATAAAGATTAGCGGCTGCCTGGGTCATGGAACCGGTTTTTGCCACCTCGGCAGCATATTTTATATCTAATATATCCATCG
>JAEWMZ010000396.1 GCA_023392995.1 Bacillota bacterium | reverse complement strand
ATAATTCTCTAGACCAATTGCGGATCATGGATTTTATTCTTGAGGTTATAGTTACCTCATCAATTTTCTTCTTTTTATCCAGGGTAGCTACCAGTAAGATATCCAGATCTCTGTCATATCCAACCTCTGACAGCATCATTGTGTGGATTCCCGACAAAGCTCCTGATACATCATCCACATCCATATAAAGTCTGTTCGAAACAGAATTAATCGAATTCACTGTTATACGGTTTATGGCGTAGATCGCCATAGCAAAATTTAAAACAACCATAATGGCTAACGTAATCTCTATCCATCGAATGATATTTGAAAAATTATATTTCCTCAAGCCGATACCTCCATTCTGCCGATACACGGTGCCTTTTCTTGAGAAAGGCATTACGTTAGATAGTATCATTATAACAAAGTACAATTAACCCATCTATTATTATTCAGACCTAATCCTAATAAAATACCGACCTATATCATATTCCCCTGCTAAAAATTTAAATCCACATAAGCTGGTACTATTTTGTAGGATTCCCCATCTATACCAGCGTCTGCTTATGAAAACTAATATACCACTGATCCATAGAATTTTCCAGAACTGTCATATAAAAGTACCTTCCGCTATTATTCGTAGGCATATTGCATCTACCGAAACTTAATGTTAAACTTATTCTATTGTATCAAAATACCGGACGTGAAAAGGAAACAAAAGATGCAGCATATTGATATGATATTGAAATCACCTGATCTTACCATAGAAAAGCAGTCTATCTGCTATGAAGAGTTCCCTGATATTGAATATTTTTATGTAGCTGCCGGAGCTGCGCTCAACCCAAGAGAGCAAGCAGCCTATATTGGAAGTTCAGAGCAGTTGCTCCCCTTTATTACTACTGGGTCTTTTTCTTATCCCGTGCTATTCATTATTACTGACTGGCAGGAGGATTGCTGGAGCCGAATCAGCTCCTATTCCTGCAACCTACTGGTAATACCACAGGAGCCCTGGCATATCTATAATGTTTTAAATGATATTCTTGGCTCTTACCGCCATTGGTTCCATATCTTTGAAGCCATGCGATATCAAAAAACCAGCTTACAACTTATCATTGAAGCTGGTGCCCGGATGCTTGAAGCCTCCGTTCTTTTGCTAAACAGCGGCTATTCGATGGTTGCTCATCAGATGGAGGAACAGGTTGATTTTCCAGGGAAAGCTGACTTACTCAATAAGGGCTTTCTAACTCTGGAACACATTATAGCTCTTAAAGAATCTCCTGATATATTATATCTTCCGATCCGAAGAGGCGTCAGTATCTTAAGCTTTCTTGTTGTTATTACGAACGAGGATAGCAATCATATGATGAACCACTACCTCAAACTGTTGCAAAATGCTTTAAAATCACGTATTCCGGCACCCTCTCCGGAATCAGCCCTCTATTACCGGGTAGAGTTTGAACAACTGGTTCATGATTTAATCAATATGAATATCAGCACCAGTGAAGAGATTGATCAAAGATTCCAAGGTTTATTTATCAATTCCAAGCTTCACTTTTCTTGCATGGTTATCAAATATAATAGTGAGGTTGATTCAATACGACCGATTAATCCGATGATTGCTGCTTTGCAAAAGATTTTCCCAGACGGTCTTTTCTGTATTTATAAGCATACCATTGTTTCCTTCCTGCCGGAAGCTCAGGATACAGACCCTGCCTTTTCTTTTGAAGCCCTTCAGAAGCTACTAAAGCGCTGGAATGCATCTGCCGGACTGTCAACCCCAACCTCCCATAGAGATCAATTTCGCACCTTTTATATTATGGCAGTGAAGGCGCTTCATTTTGGAGCTATCTTTGGCAATGCTTTAGGTAACGCTTCCTCCATCTACCATTATGAGGATTATCGAATCTATCATATGGTTGATATGTGCAGAGATGGCTTCGTTGATCTATATCACCATGAGAATTTGATCTATATGTGTGACCCGTTGGTTATCCGTTTATATCTCTATGACAGGAAACATAAAAGCAATTATCTAACTATACTAATTACTTATCTTGAATTGAACTGCAACCTGGCACAGAGTGCCAGATTACTTAATTACCATCGTAATACGATGTTGAAGAAGTTAGATAAAATTGAGTCTATTTTGAAAATATCACTGGATAATTTCAACCTGAGCCAATCCGTTTTATTCTCACATAAGATTCTCCGATATATCTCGGAATATTTAAAAAAGGATATCCTATCCTTTGAGCTTGCAAAGAAGGACTTGTAGAGAATCGCTGCAGCAGCAGCGATTTTCTATATTTTTTTAATCCATCTTCCGCCTCTAAGCCGGAATACACACCAGACGGTCTTTATGATCTGATCAATTTTTAATAAGGTATAAATCCAAAAGGCAGGAAGGTGCCAAACCAGCCCTGCCAGAGCTCCCAGGGGTATGGAGGCAATCCATAGAAACAGTATGTCGGCAACCATCAGAAACTTTGTATCCCCGCCGCCTCTGAGGACTCCCTTGGTCAGAATACTGTTCATGGACTGGAAGATGATGATAAAGCCGATTGCATTCATTAGCTGTTGAGCAATGATCTTTGTCTCAATTCTTATATTATAGCAATCCACCACCGGCTTACTGATCCCCCATACAATTATTCCGGAGAGTATACCAAAAACAGTCCCCAGAAGCAAAAAGGTATAGCCCTGCCGCTGTGCTTTTTCTCTATCTCCCTCTCCCAGGGTATTTCCTGTTATAATTACACTTGCATTGCAAATACCTTGTATTAAAACGGTTGTTAATTGCTGTGTTACCATTGTAATTGCATTGGCAGAAACAAATTCTGAACCAATTCGTCCCATTACCATAGCGATTGCAGTATTACCAAAGGCCAGCAGCGTATCACTGACCAGCACCGGAATACTGATGAAAAAATAATCCTTTACCAAATCCTTGCATTTCATAAAGATATCGTGTATACGGTATCCAATTCTTTGATCCTTGAACAGAAAGTATCCGCAGATAAAGCAAAACTCAAAGCTTCTTGAGACTAAGGTACCAAGCGCTGCTCCTTCAATCTCCATTCTAGGCATTCCAAGTTTTCCAAAAATAAAGACATAGCTTACACCGATATTTATGAAAAATGCAATAATCGAGCTAATCAGAGGAAAGGTTACAATTCCCACACTGCGAAGCACAATTGTGCAGGTTAAGGAAAATCCCATTAAATAAAAGGTAGGTACTGCCCAGCGAAAATAACGTACTCCCTGTTGAATTAAAACCGGGTCTGTCGTATATGCTTTCATAATTGCTTCCGGGAAAAAAAGTGCGGCAATAGTAAATACAGCCCCAAATATCATACAGAAACGTAGCATAATTGTAATGGTCTTCTTTAGGGCTTCCTTATCACCCATTCCCCAGTACCTCGCTGTCAGGACATTGGCACCCATACCAATTCCCATGCAGCAAATCTGATATAAGGTAATGAACTGATTGGCAAGAGAAGCGGCAGAAAGCGGTGTTTCTCCCAGGCTCCCAAGCATCAAGGTTCCCATCAGATTGACGCCAACCGTGATCAGGCTCTGGGCTGCAATTGGAAGGGATATTAATGCAACTCTGATATAGAATTTTTTATCTGTTTCTAAATATTTCATTTTCTTCTCCTCTTTTACTGCTTTTCTCTGTAAATATATAATACAAAACTGCTACTCTTTTACTATTAGCGCAAGTTCTATTATTCTATCAACTAAAAACAGAGAATGAAATGTACAGGGTGCACATTTCATTCTCTGTTTTACGTTCATTCTGCACTGGACAGATAAACCTCTATAGAAATATATCTTTTATACTTTGGTTCAAAGTGACAGCTCTATCTGCTATAACAAAAGATGATTTACTATCAGGGACAAAGGTTTCCCCCAAATTGCTTCTATTGTTCTTTTATTTTGGTGCTAATATAATCATACCGCCCTTTTCCTGATACCCTGTTTCCCATAGCTCTCTCAGAGAAAGCCAGTGATAATTTCCGTAAGTTGCAGCCTTTACGCGGATTTCATCTCCGTCCGTTTCATATCCCACCAGCAGAAACCAGTGCCATACAAAAAAACTCATGCTGGAAGCTTTGTGCTTTAATAGCAGATAAGGCACAGGCATTTCTTTATCGATCTGCTTACAAAGTAGAGACGCTGCCTGTTCATATGGCATATCTCCTGATAACCCGCTCACTTTGATCGCCTTTTCTCCAGTATCTGACAGATACTGATTAATACCGTCAATATAGATATTTAGTGTATTAATACCCTTCCATCTTGGCTTTAGGTAAGGCTTCATCTTTGCGGCAAAGCTGATATAATCCGCTTTATTTAAATTATTGATATCATAGGGATATAAGTGTTTCTTATCCTGATATAAACTCATATAGATGCTAGTATCACATACGGTAGCTGCCGCACATCCCCCCAGTTTCATCATAGGATCACGAAACCAGTCTTGATTGCCGCCATAGGATTTATCCACCGTAAAATATTGCAATTCTTTCTTCATACTTATGTCATCTCCTTGCGTGAATCATGTCCAACTACTCTTAAATTATATCAACTAATTTATGAAATAGATACTATAATATTTATTCAAAAGTCTCTATACATTAATTTATGTCACAATCAGCCGGAAGGCACTCTTTCTATCGAGATTCTCTAATTTTATCAGATTTTAGAACAAAAAACAGCAACTATCCCCGCCGTCTAAAAAGGGCATGAAACACCAGGTAACCAAAGATCCCTGCACCAAGGATGAGAAACCATTCTCCTCCTATGGCACGATATCCCCGGAGAGCATAGGTATAAGGAATCAGCGGGATCGCTGTTAGCCAAGCCAGTACAACTCCAATGAAAATGGATAGTATTTTTCTGAAGAAATTGTTCAAATACCACCGCCTCCTTTTGCTTTATAGTAAAAACACCCTACCACTTTTTATCCAGCTTGTGGGTGTTTTTGCATAAAACGTCATTATTCTGCACAAAATGTAGAATAATGAAAACGGTGCATCACTTAGCATAATGCATCCTCCCCTCAAACAACCTTACATAACACTTCATATCTCTATACCATTCCTTGCTTCTAATAACATCATCTCAATTTGTTTCACGGAAAGAGGCTTGCTATAGTAATAGCCCTGAATCATATCGCACCCCATACCTGCCAGATAATCAACCTGCATTCTATGCTCCACTCCCTCGGCAATGACATGCATACTCAGCTTGTGCGCAATTGATATGATTTCACTTAAGATCAATGCATCAGAAGACCGTTTCATTATTTCATCAATAAAGCTCTTATCAATCTTTACTGTTTTAATTGGCAGGTGCTGTAAGTAGTTTAGAGAGGAATATCCCGTTCCAAAGTCATCCAAAGCAATTTCTATTCCCAGCTTACGAATTCGATCCAAGGTTTCAATACTATCATCAATGGATTGCATAAAATTACTTTCTGTAATTTCAATATGTAAATACCTGGGATCCAGATCAGTTTTTCTGATAATTTCCTTCAGCTCAGAGATAAAATCCCTATCCTCCAATTGTAGTTCAGAGACATTGACTGCAATCGGCAGCCTACATAAGCCTCTCTTCTGCCATTCCTTATTCTGATAACATACTTTTTCCAATACCCAGTGTCCAATTTCCCTTATCAACCCTGTCTCTTCAGCAACCGGAATAAATTCTGCTGGTGATATCATTCCCTTAAGAGGGTGAAACCATCGAATCAAGGCTTCCATCCCAACCATTCGTTCCTCGGCAACGTTATAATAAGGCTGGTAAAAGACTTCAAACTCTTCTCTTTCTATGGCCTTTCTTATGCTCTGTTCAAGCTCAGATCTCTTCTCCACCCGGTGAAGCATATCTTCATGGAAATATTTATATTTTCCTTTCCCGGAGGCTTTTGCCACATACATAGCAGCATCTGCATTCTTTAATATTTTTTCCGCATCGGTACCATCCTCCGGTATTACTGTAATACCAATACTTGCTGATACATAGGCTTCACAGTCTTGAATGCTCCATTCTTTTCGTAACAGTTCCAGAATTCTGTCCGCAAAAAGACTAATCTCTTCCTTCCCGTTGATCTGATCAAGAATTATAATAAATTCATCTCCCCCGGCACGAAATACAGAACAGCCTGCTTGCTTTATTAAGAGCAGCTCTCTAGCGATCAGCTTTAGCAGCAAGTCGCCATAGGAATGTCCCAGTGTATCATTAATGTGCTTAAAATCATCAAGGTCTACGTAATAAATAGCCGCCATGCATTGGCATTGCTCTTCTTTAGCAGCCTTTAACACCCTCTCCATCGTTTCATTCAAAGATACCCTATTAGGCAGATTCGTAAGATTATCGTAATAAGCTAGCCGGTAAATTCTATCCTCATATTTCTTGTGCTCATTCACATCACTGACAGAACCTGCCATACGAACGATACCGCCATCTTCAGAGCGAATTAACTTTCCTTTAATTGCAACCCAGATATGCTCATTTTCCGCTGTCTTTATCTGAATCTCGGTAGAAAAATTCTCCTGATTATTGTTACTACAGGCTTCAAATTGCTGTAAAAGCTGAGCCACATGCTCTTTGTTGACCAGCTTCTTCCAATAGCTTGAAAACCCAACAATACTCGTTCCCTTCAATCCGAAATAGTTCATCCACTTTTCCGAAAGGTACAGTACATCTTCTTCCAGACTCCAGTCAAATAAACCGTCATTCGCGCATTCTGCAATCAGACGGTAACGTTCCTCACTTACTTCCAAGTGTTTTTTGCTAACATCGATTTCTTCACACTGAGCCTGTATTTCTTCAAACTGTGCCTGTATTTCTTCATATTGAGCCTGGATCTCTTCATATTGGGATTGCAGCGTCTCATGGGCATCCTCCAGCTCTTGATTTGCCTGCTCTAATTTCGTATAATTTATGGAAAGTTTCTTTTTAAGAAAATCAATATATATCTTCATCACTGATATTATGATAATAATGGCAATTCCTACGGCAGAGATGATGGATATGATCTGAATTTTTTGATTTTTTAGATAATAATCGGAATGGCTATAAAAATACTCCATATATAACTCATCAAAAATACCCCTTTTCTTCAAGACCTCAATCCGCTCATTCATGTACTTAACCAGCTCCGGTCTGCTCTTGCTGATTGCATAAGCATGGGGAAGCGGATACAAATGCTCAATTTGAGCAATAACAGAGCCCTTATTTTTAGAGGCGATCAGTGCACTATTCATCATCCAATGATCTTCAAAAATCACGTCGATAACACCATGCTCCAGATCCTCCAAGGCTTGATTCATGTCCCCATAGGTAGTGTAATTGGATATTTTCAATTTATTTTTTAAAATTTCTTCCGTATAATAGCCCTTACCAACGCCAACGGACAGCTGGGACAGCTCCTCCAGCTTAATTTTTTTAAAATTGGATCGAGTATAGACGGAGACACTGGAGGAGAATAACGGCTTAGTGAATAACACTTCTTTTTTTCTTTCCTCTGTAACAGCTATAATACCAGCTATATCGACTTCTCCCTTTACTAATCTCTCATAGACCTTATCCCAGGAATCAAAGGAATATTTTATATTATAAGCTCTGGAATTAAAAATCAGATTTGTGAAATCCGGATCAAATCCATAGATACCATTGTTATTGGTATAGGTTAAGGGCGCATAAT
>JAEWMZ010000257.1 GCA_023392995.1 Bacillota bacterium | reverse complement strand
TCTTTTACCGTCGGATAAATCTTAGCAAATTGGCGATATCTCATCTCATATTTTGCAGCCAGCTCCGGTTCCGGCTCAATCGTATCCACAATTTTCACAATCTTAGCGGCTTCTTCCACGTTGGCATATTCTCCGCAGGCAACTGCTGCCAGCATAGCACCACCTAAGCTTGGCCCTTCTTCACTTTCCAGGATATCTACCTTTATATTTAATACATTTGCAAAAATCCTTCTCCATAACGGACTTTTCGCACCGCCGCCAGATATTTTTGTTCTTTCTATCTTTACTCCCAGAGCCTTGACCACCTCAAAGGAGTCCCGGATAGCGAAGGCTACGCCCTCCAGTACCGCTTGAGTCATATCAGCTCTGGTCGTATCCATTGTCATTCCTATAAAGGTTCCTCTGGCATTTGGATCATTATGAGGAGATCTCTCGCCCATCAAATAGGGCAGGAAGAATACACGGTTATCACCAAGAGCTGTAATCTTACTCTGAGCCTCTGCATAATCTCTGGAACCGATTATCTCATCCATCCACCATTTATTGCAGGAGGCGGCACTAAGCATACAGCCCAGAAGATGATAATTGCCGTCAGCATGAGCAAAGGCATGCAATGCATTGTATTTATCCACCCCAAAGTTCTTGCTGGAGATGAAGATGGTTCCAGAGGTTCCAAGGGAGATGTTGCACATGCCCTCACCTACCGTGCCGGTTCCTACCGCTGCCGCCGCATTATCCGCTGCTCCGGCTGCAATTTTAACCGTTTTCTCTAATCCCAGCTGCTCTGCCAGCTCCGGCTTTAGCGTACCAACGATATCATAGCTTTCAAAGAGCTTTGGTACCTGGCTCTCACTAATATGGCAGATCTCCAGCATTTCCTTCGACCAGGCTTTCTCTTCCACATTCAGCAGCAACATTCCCGAAGCGTCGGATACATCGGTGCAGAAGGTTCCTGTCAGCCGGTAGGCAATATAATCCTTGGGAAGCATGATCTTGCTGATTCTTGCAAAATTCTCCGGCTCCTTATTTTTCACCCAAAGAATCTTGGGTGCTGTAAATCCGGCAAAGGCAATATTAGCTGTGTACTTCGATAATTTCTCCTTGCCAATCACCTGATTCAGATAATCCGTTTCTTCTGTACTTCTTCCATCATTCCAAAGAATCGCCGGGCGTATCACCTGATCTTTCTGATCCAGTATCACAAGTCCGTGCATCTGACCGCCAAAGCTGATTCCTGCCACCTTACTTTTGTCAATCCCCTCCGTGAGCTCTGTGATCCCTTCACAAACTGCCTTCCACCAGTCCTCCGGATGCTGCTCAGACCATCCGGGATGGGGAAAATATAAAGGGTACTCCTTTGATACGCTCTTGCGAATGGTTCCCCCTGTTTCCAGGAGCAGCAGCTTCACGGCTGAGGTTCCTAAATCAATCCCTATATAATACATCATCTCACCTTATCCTATTTTAATGACAGCTTTTACAACATCGTTCTTATTGTTAATCACAAAATCAAAGGCTTTTGCTGTATCTTCAAAATCAAACTCGTGGGTAACAATACCGGAAACATCAATTATTCCCTTTGCTATTGCATTAATCGCCTTCGGGTAAATGTTTCTATAACGGAATACGGAGGTGATGGTAGCTTCCTTTGCCATAATTTTCGCAAAGTTGTAATCTATGATATCTTCCGGCGCCATTCCTACCAATACAATCGTACCGCCTCTTTTTACCAGATATGCAGTCTGCTTGATTGTAATTTTGCTGCCGGCGGTCTCTATCACAACATCAGCACCCTTTCCCTTTGTGATCTCCTCCAGCTTTGCAACCGTATCCTCTTCCTTTGCATTGATTACTCTCGTTGCGCCCAGCTTCATTGCATATTCAAGTCTCTTAGGCATAACATCCACTACGGTAATGTCCGTTGCTCCATATGCCTTGCAAGCTAACAGGGTAACCAGACCAATGCAGCCGGATCCCAGAATCACTACGGAGTCTCCTAATTTCACATTTCCCTGGGCTGCCGCATGCATACCAACCGCCAAAGGCTCTACCAAAGCGCCCTCCTTGGAGGTGATATTCTCCGGCAGCTTAAAGCACATATTTGCCGGAAACGCGATATAATTCTCCAGACAGCCATGATACGGAGGGGTTGCCAGGAATTCTACATCCGGGCAAAGATTATATTTACCGGTTTTACAAAATTCACACTGTCCGCAGGTGCAGCCTGGCTCCAGTGCTACCTTATCACCCAGTTCTAATTCCGTTACCTTGCTGCCCAGGGCTACGATCTCACCGGCACACTCATGTCCAAGAATGAAATCACCGTTTACCACAAAATCGCCGATGGAGCCATGCTCCAGATAATGTACGTCCGAACCACAGATTCCCACATACTCCAGCTTCACCAGTACCTCATTCTCCTTGATTGCAGGTACTTCTACATCTCTGATTTCCATTTTGTTTAACCCTGTCATAAAGACTGCTTTATTCTCCATAATTATCTTCTCCTTCTTTATTTGAACTTATTAATTCCATTTGAAAATCCAAACCTTACTGCTACTATTCACACTAACGGACATTCAAACTTTAGGTCTTAGGGTTCCTGATGTGAAATGCTCTGCATTTCGCACACCTTCGTCCGCAAGTCGCAAGGTTTTTGGCATTGTAGACTTAATTAAACTTCCTTCTTTTCTTCTACGAGAATAACCTTTCTCGTCTTCTTGGACTTTGATCTGATATCCCAGATAACTGCAAGTGCGATAATACAAGCTTTAACGATCTGCTGAACATAGGAATCCACGCCGATCAGATTCATGATGTTATTTAAGCAGCCGATAATAAACGCACCCGCCAGGGTTCCCATTGTGGTACCCACACCGCCGGAGAAGCTGGTTCCACCGACAATGGCTGCGGTTAAACCTTCCATTTCATAACCGATTGCTCCGTTTGGCAGACCTGCGTTAACACGGGACATGAATAAGATACCTGCAATACCTACTAAGACACCATTGATAATGAATACGATGTATTTGTTCTTTTTCACGGTAATACCTGCCGCTACAGAGGCTTCTTCATTACCACCGATGGCATAGAGGGAACGTCCCAGTCTGGTATGCCGTAAGATATACCAGATGACCACTGTAATAACTGCTGTAATAATAATGGAAATAGGAACCGGTCCGATATTGCCCTGGCCAAAGATGACATATCCCTTTAACTGCAGAATATTCTGACCGTCTGTAATCAATAAGGCTACACCTCTGGCAACCTGCATCATAACCAGGGTTGCAATAAAGGGAGGCGCATTGAGGTTGGTAATCATAAACGCATTTACCAGGTTACAGGCTACAGCAACAGCTATTGCTACAATAACTGCTATGATTAAGGAGCCGGTGGATTTATAGGCAATAATGGATAGTACACCGGACAACGCCAGTACCGCACCGGAGGATAAATCCAGCATACCGCTGATAATTAAGAGCATTTCACCATAGGCTAAGATGGTACTTACCGCCAGCTGCTTCATAATATTGGACAGATTGGCCGGTGATAAAAAGTTTTTATTTAAAAAGCTGCATAGAAAAATCATGATGAATAAGACAATAAAGATTGAATATTTCTCCTTGGCAGGAGTATTTTTAATTTTTGCGAACATTTCTTCTCCTCCTATTTCGTATTAGTCGCATATTTCATGATGGCTTCCTGGCTGAACTCAGGCTGCTTTAGTTCTCCGGTGATCTTACCCTGATTCATAACATAGATACGGTCACACATACCGATAAGCTCCGGAAGCTCAGAGGATACCATAATTACCGATCGTTCCTGCTTCGCCATATCCACCATCAGCTTATAGATCTCAAATTTTGCTCCTACATCAATTCCTCTCGTAGGTTCATCCAGGATTAATATCTGGGGATCTCTTAGCATCCACTTCGCGAGCAGTACCTTCTGTTGATTACCACCGCTCAAAGATTGTATGGGTGTGTCCAGGGAAGGTGTCTTAACATTCATTTTCTTGAAATACTCTCCCACTATCCTTCGTTCTTCCTTATCATGGGAATAGCCTCCGTAGATGACCCTTTCCAGACTTGATATACTGGCATTTTCCATTACACTTCGAATCGGAATAATTCCGTACCGCCTTCTGTCCTCAGAAAGCATTACCATCTTATGTCTGATACTGTCTGCAACCCTCTTGATCACTACCTTCTTATTGTGGATATGGATTTCTCCGGAGGTAATCGGATCTAATCCAAAGATTGCTCTCATTACCTCGGTTCTTCCTGCCCCAACAAGTCCGGCAAAACCAACGATTTCACCCTTTTTAACATGAAAATCGATATCCTTGAAAATCCCCGCGCTATGCAACCCTTTTACTTCCAACAGGGTTTCTCCCACCGGTACGGTCTCCTTTGGATATACGTTTTCCATCTTTCGTCCTACCATGAGAGAAATTACCTGATCCATGGTCATGTCTTTTGCCGGATGACTTTCCACTACCGTACCATCCCGAAAGACGGTAATATCATCAGCAATCTGAAATACTTCATCGAGTTTATGGGAGATATATACGATACTAACTCCCTGCTCTTTTAGCTCTGCTATCTTTTTAAAGAGCATCTCTACCTCTTTGTGAGTAATGGAAGAGGTCGGTTCATCCATTACGATAATATCTGCATTATTCGAAATGGCTTTAATAATCTCCAGCATCTGTATATCTGATACAGTTAAGGTTTTCATCTTCTGCGTTGGCTTATAGGGCAGCTGCTCTGCCTCTAAAAACTCCAGCGTTTTCTTTCGTAACAGCTTCCAGTCTACCTTTCCTGTTTTCGTAATCGGTAATCGTCCTAAAAATAGATTCTCTTCAATGGACATCTCCGGTACATAATTCAATTCCTGTGCAATCATCGCAATGCCGTGTTGTCTGGCATGGATCGGACTTTGAATCTTAACCGGCTTTTCGTCGATGAAGATCTGCCCTGCATCCGGTTTATAAATTCCATTGATGATCTTCATTAAAGTGGATTTGCCTGCACCATTTTCTCCGCACAGTGCATGAACCGTACCTTTTCTAACTTCAAAATCAATTTTATTTAAAGCCTTGACGCCGGGAAAGGATTTCTCAATCTGAGATACCCTAAGCTTGATTTCCTGCTTCATTTGAGTGCCTCCCAATTCATAATTTTCATTCACCAGGGTGTTTCTCTTGTTTCTGGATCAACTATAACATTTCAAGGGTTTTTTCAGAAGAAACAGGATTTCTGTGTTCGTGTACTTTATTATCAAATTTCGTGTTAATTAATTAACGATGTAAAATATTGTGGTTGGGATGCAATATATTGTGATGAGTACAAAAGAGGGCTTTCCCCAATAATTGAGCTATGGAGATTTAACTTACCATAACTGCATTATGGGGAAGCCCTCAATTAGGGAAAGTCCTCTTATTTTGCAAAAAGCCCAAACTCCCAGATCTTTTATCTCAATCTCTTTTCCATCCGAGACCGTAAGCCTGCCCTTCGTATCCGCAAGGCCTAACAAATAATAATTGCCCCTGACCTGCTGGAGCTTTAGCTTTGCAAGCTTCTGCTGCCTGGTTAACTTGGCATCCTTCAGATCATAAAGAATCATATCCAGCAGTTCAAAGCTGCCCTCAATATTACTTTCAAGTAATACTGCAGATTCTTCTGCCATCTCACACAGCATTAATTCAAAATTTTGAACAAGTGCCTGTGATGAAATATAATAGGATAAGATTCCAATGCCAATACTAATGGACAATATAATCAGCCCTAATAACAGAATCATTCTTGTTTTTATACTATGGAACTTCTTTTGTATTTTCACCCCATATTCCTCCTCGGATATAGCAATAAGGGCTGCTTCCAATGCAGCTACGGCAACACATATCCGCATATCTACATTTTCAACAGCCCCACTGAATTTGTTATCTGGAGTTCTATAACTATTACATTACTCCTTAATTAAGCCTCTTTCTTTATACATGGACACATACTCACTTGCATTGTCCTTTGTAATTAGTACTTCTTTAATATCAACATTGATTTCTTTCTCTTCACCGGTTAAAAGCTTGTGAACAGATTCTAAGTTCAATGCTGCCAGATCAATTGCGGATTGTAAACAGGTAGAAGTCATCTTACCTTCTTCAATCAATAAGCAAGCTTCTGCGGTTCCATCAACACCGTAGGATAATATTTTTGCAGGATCAGCAACAACCTCTAACGCACCGGCTGCCATATTATCATTCATAGAGATAATCGCATCGATCTGACCATATGCTGTTACCCAGTCTTCCATGAATGCCATAGCTTCATCCTTATTCCAGTTTGCAATATCTTCAGCAATAATGGTTACATCAGGTCTCTTATCAAAGAACTCTGCTTTCCAGGCTTTTCTTCTTTCATCTGCATGGAAGTTACCGGAAGGTCCGTTTAATACTACCACCTTACCATTCTGAGGTACCTGCTCTAATGCTAATGCCGCATTAACCGCTGCTTGCTTGTAAGGATCCGCATCCACGGAGGAAGCTCCTTCAATCCCATCGATACGTGCATTGGTTGTGATTGCAATGATGCCTGCTTTTACAATCTTTTCAACATAAGGTCTCTGAGCCTCACCATTGTTTGGCTGTACGATAATAGCATCGTAACCATTGGTAATTGCATTTTCAATAGCAGCATTTTCTTTCTCATCATCTGCTTGGCCATCGAATACATCCAGGGTAATATCATCATATCCCTTTGCTGCTGCCTTCATTTCATTTGCAAGCCAAGCTGCAAAGGAGTCTGACTGCGTTCTTGCGATATAAGCAACACGGTATTGCTTTGAACCTGCCTCATTTCCTGCTGTATCTTCACCTTTTGCTTCTCCCTGATTGCCGGTTGTACTCTGTCCCTTACCGCTGTCAGTAGAACTACATCCCATAAAAGTAGCTCCTACTAAGGAAAGGCATAAAACTAAACTTAATAACTTTTTTTTCATAAACCCTCGTCCATCCTTTCTTTTTGTTGAATGATATATAATACAATAAAGTATTACCAAAGTAAGAATAACTGCGGTGCGCTTCGCTGTGGAGACTCTCTTTTTCTTTCGCTCAGATTAAAATGAGCTGGCTGCGAAACACAATCCGTGAAAATCCTTTTGTTCTTTTGTACTATTGATGCAAATTCCTTCACTCCTACCTGTAGCATGACCAAAAGGATCAGTGCTAAAAATTCATTCGGGAACCTGCATCAATTACATGAAAAACGGTGGCAGCTTTTGAATTTCGCATTCACCTGTTTCACTTTTGCAAGTTTCGGGGGGATCCTTGCTTCTGAAACAACTATAGCATTATTGATCTGTATTCTGAAGAAACAGAATTTCTTTGTTTGTGTACTTTATTGTTTAAAACTTTGTTAATTGCTTAACCATGTAAAATATTGTGATTGATATGTAAACTTTTGTGCTTCGGCACCCACCCCTGTGATAATTCACTCTCATAATCGCCCATAAATTGCCCTTATCATTGCCGCGAAATAAGATCTCGAGATTAGACATTGAAATAGATTGTCAACAAAAACAAATAAATGTAAAGAACTCTTGACATTCCAAACCAATGTTGATAAGATAAATGTAAAGATCTTTTAACATTTTATTATAGGAGGTATGTTATATGAAGAAAATGGATGAGTTAGACCGGAATATAAGATTACATTCCGAAGAGCTTGGTTTTAAGGCTGCGGTACTTGCTTTGGCCTTATGGACTTTGTACGAAAGCTGGCAGACTTTATTTCTCGACGGGAAGTATCATCCTTTGCCTGCACTAATCTTAGTATTGACTCTAGTAATTCAAAGCTTTTCTGAAATGCTTATAAAAAGAAAGATGATCGCCGGTGATATGGAGTATTCCGAGCCAAATAAATTCCTATGGAGTATGATTGCTATGCTTGCTGTTCTTGCAGTTGTTATATCCTTTGGCTCTTATTTTATTCTAAAGTAAATATACCGGAGGCTCTATGAAAAACAATATAAAGCAATTTCGAAAACAAGCAGGTCTACGCCAGGAAGATATGGCGACGGAATTAGGGGTCAGTCGCCAGACAATTATTGCTATCGAAAATAACAAGTATAATCCTACCTTGGAATTAGCAATGAAGATTGCTAAACTACTGCATTTAGCAGTTGAGGATATTTTCTTTTTAGAATAAGCTAAGAATACAGTATAAATTCTTTCTATGTGTTATAATTTGAAGGCAGCTGTTCAGGTTATACTCGCGCTGTAACCGCTTCAGCAAACATAGCTAAAATATGAATTCAATGAAAAAGGTGGCCTACATTATGATAAGAATCGAAACGCAACGATTATTGCTAAGGAATTTTGATGAAAGGGATGCGACTGGATTATGGGATTATCTTTCCCATCCACGTGTCAATTGTTTTTCCAATGAAAAGCTTGATACCCTTGAGGATGCAATAGCAACTGCAAAAAATAGAAGTCAGGATGATACCCAACTTGCTGTATGCCTGAAAGAAAACGATATGATAATTGGTAATTTGTTTACGCATAAGGATGAACCCGATACCTACAGCGTTGGCTGGCAGTTTAATGAAAAATACGAAGGGAAAGGTTATGCCAGCGAAGCCGCAAGAGCTTTATTAAATCATTTGTTTCATTCTCAGGATGCCAGACGGATTTATGCTTATGTAGAGGATTACAATACTCGTTCCCAAAAGCTCTGTGAACGTCTCGGCATGCGAAAGGAAGCGTGTTATCTGGAGTTTATATCCTTCGTGAAGAATCCAGATGGAACTCCTGTTTATGAAAACACCTGTGAATATGCTATATTAAAGAAGGAATGGACTCCAATTAAAAAAGAAAGTTAATTTTTTAAAAACAAGCTCTTACCCTCCCACAGCATGAACATAATAAGTTACTTTATCCCTTATTTTGATAATACAGAATAAGGGATAAAGACATTTGATCGATTTCTCCATACAAATACCTAATCCCCTTAAGTTTAAGTAAATATTACACTTCTATGATAGAAAGATGTGATTGACCACATATTACTGTATTAGGGCTCCTTAACTGTGTGGCTAAAACTGCTTTTTCGCAAAAGCCATGAGTGGATAGAAGGATTGTTCCGGAAGCTGCCGTATATGGAGTGTAGTAGCATAAACTGTTTGATTTATAGTAAGTGAATAAATCCTTACACAGCTCTGGTGATGTAATTGTCAAAAGGATTGCCAGATTCTGTCTGGTACTTTCTACTCCCATAACATTAATAGAGAAGGAAATACTATAACACCGGTCCGGCTCCAGTAAAATCCTACCCTCTTCGCAATCGTCATAATAAATACATCTACCGGAGCTAAAGTCATATTTCCATGGGAGGGACTGGGAGCATTTCCACCGATATTCCATCGAAGCCTCCGAAAAGGCTGCACAGCATTTTGAAGATTTTCCGGGAGGTCCTATTGGTCCTGCAGATCCCGTGGCTCCGGTTGCTCCGGTAAGGCCAGTTGCTCCTGTAGCCCCAGTTACTCCCCTGGTTCCTCTCTGTCCGGTGGCTCCCGCGGGTCCAGTAGCTCCCGTTGCTCCGGTTGCCCCTATTGAACCGGAGCGTCCCATTGCTCCCGTGGCTCCCGTAGACCCTGCCGGTGTCAAGTCAGGACTAAAAAATTTATTAGTAATCTCATTTTAAATGGACTAAATTTGATATGACCTATACTGTTATAACCATATTGTTTTTCTATGCTATGTTCATTGTTGAAAAGCCTACAGCTTTTCCAGTGATATTTATATGAAGCGATGGAAATATGCGGCTAAATATGGTATAATTGCTTAAAAATACTTGTTAATAAGCTGGAAAGGAGCAAAGCATAAATGGTTCATTTAGTTTATTGTGATAATAAAGGAAAACGTGGAGAACGCATGCTGGATAAAATTATGAATGGAGAAATCACAATGGTTATCAGGGGTGCAGCTGGTCGAAAAATCCCCCACAGCAGAGTATTCGAGGGTGAAACCCTCTATTTTATGGAAAAAGGTACTGCTGAAGTTTCTGCTCATGCAAAGGTAAAGTTCGTTCAAAACTATATAAAGCTTACAGAAGCCGAAATTGAGAACACAATTGCAGACAATCAGTCCAAACTCAACTTAACAGATAAACAAAAGGAGCGCTGGCATAAAAAGTGCCTGTGCCTTGTTGAGTTCTCCGAAGTAACAGCTATTGCCCCCACTCTTCCTTTTGACCATCAAGGCAATATGGACGACTGGTTAATCATTGAAAAAATAGAGGATGTGGTTGTGGGAACCAGCATTCCATATAACTATGAAAAGTCAAGGTTTTAATTATGGCTATGTGGAATCCTTGGCGAGGCTGCCATAAATATAGCGAAGGCTGCAAGTTCTGTTATATTCACAAGGGCGATCATAAGCGTGGTGTTGATACAAACAACATTTTAAAAACAGATAAATTCTCCACCCCTATTGAAAAAAATAAAAAAGATGAATACAAGATTAAATCCGGACAAGTAGTATATCTTTGCTTCTCTTCCGATTTTTTACTTGCTGACGCAGATGCTTGGAGAACTGATTGCTGGCAGATGATAAAAGAACGCTTCGACTTGCATTTCATATTTTTAACAAAACGTATTGAGAGATTTATTGACTGTATTCCTGATGATTGGGGAACCGGGTATGAAAATGTAACAGTGGGCTGTACCATAGAAAATCAAAACATGGCCGATTTTAGATTGTCTATTTTCAGCAAGCTGCCAATCAAGCATAAAAACGTTATTTGCCAGCCACTTATAGAGCAGGTTAGTATAGAAAAATATCTGGATGATGTAGAGCTTGTAGTAGTGGGTGGCGAATCAGATTTTAATGCACGGCCTTTGAACTATGACTGGGTTTTGTCGCTAAGACAGCAGTGCATCAATACAGATACCCATTTTGAATTTAGACAATGCGGAACACACTTCATAAAAGACGGGAAAACCTATACAATTAATGTAAGACAGCTTTGTAGTCAAGCAAAAAAAGCTGATATTAACTATTAGTGAAATGAACATTAAGTGAACAATTAGAACTTAAATGGATGGCGGCTCTATAAGAAAGAGACTCCTGTTTTTTTGATATATTCTGAGCACTTATTCAATGCTTAACATTATTAAAGCATCCGTTTCTTGTCAAAAAAGACATACACAGTCAAGCGGCATTGACTTAAACCGTGGTATTCTATGGTCAAAGGAGGTGCTTATTATGCACGCATGGGAACAAATACAGAAAACTTTAGAATATGTTGAAGAACACTTGGGCGAGGAATTAAATATTGAAAGCCTCGCAAAGATGGCGGCACTGTCTCCATTTTATTATCAACGCCTGTTTAGTCGGTTGGTAAAAAAGCCGGTTGCCGAGTACGTTAAGCTTCGTCGGATGGCAAAAGCTGCTGAAGCACTGCTGCAAAAGGAGCAGCGCATATTGGATATTGCATTAGAACTTGGCTTTTCATCCCACGAACATTTTACCCGTACCTTTAAGGATACCTTTGGCATGACACCAGAGGAATACCGTAAAAATCCACAAACTCTAAATCACATGACCAAACCGGAGCTTCTACTTCACTACACTATAATTGATGAAGGTGTACCGCTCATTACCGATGGTATTGTGTTGGAAGTAAGCCGAAGAGAAATGACGGAGTCGATTTATTTTGTCGGTGCTAAAAAGGATTTACCGATTCAGCATTTAGCTGGACTGGGAACAGAATCAGTGGTTGACCCGCTTGATACCCTTTGGCAAAACTTCCATATCCAGAAACAAACAATACTTGGTCTTTCTGAGGATGACGAAGAAATTGGTGTGACCTTTTCAGCTTTAGAAGAGGAATGTTTCAGCTATTTTGCAGGTGCAAAGTCAAAACCAGGAGACTTTCCAGATGGTTTTATGCCCTGGGAACTGCCTACAGGAGAATATATTGTTTGCTCCTTTGAAGCCCTTGTCATGGATGCTCTTTATAAAGCACAGCAGTATGTCTATAACACATGGCTTCCAAATCACAAGTTGCAGACAGAGACATTTTGTGCGGAGCGATATGCAAGTCATTCTCCGAAAACCACAAGCATGGAAATCTGGCTCAAGCTGAAAAAGTAAATTTATACACATTGCATCGGGTAGTTACCAAAACTACCCGGTGCTTTTATCTGAATAACAGTAGCTTCCAATCAATGTTTTCAAGTCAATAGTATCAAAACAACAGATATGGTACACTAAATACAGCTTAGCAAAAATAGTCGAGAAGTTTTTCTCCTACAAAGGTAAAATAGAAAACAGAAGGAGGTGAAAAGATGGAAGAACAAATCGAAGCTGTCCAGCGCATGCAGGATTATATTGCAAAACACCTGTCGGGAAATATTACTCTTGCTTGCCTGTCAAAGGTGTCCTGTTTTTCACCTTGGTACTCTCACCGTCTGTTTTTACAGTATACAAATATGACACCGGCCGATTATATTCGGAGGTTACGCCTCTCCAAGTCTGCCATTCGGCTGCGTGATGAATCCTGTAAAATCATAGATGTCGCATTGGATCTTGGATATGGAAGCGTGGATGGGTACCAAAGAGCATTCTTCCGGGAGTTTGGATGCAATCCCAGAGAATATGCTAAAAACCCTATTCCTCTCCATCTTTTTACTCCCTATGGAGTTAAATATCGAACACCCAAAAAGGAGAAACATATGAAAGTTGTAAGAAATGTATTTATCCAAGTTATTGAAAAACCTGAACGAAAGGTGCTAATCAAGAGGGGCATTAAAGCTACCGATTATTTTGCCTACTGCGATGAGGTGGGCTGTGATGTATGGGGGCTGCTGCAAAGTATTAAGTCTATCAGCGGAGAGCCTGTGTGTTTATGGCTGCCTGTACAGTACATTGCTCCCGGCACTTCAGAGTACGTACAGGGAGTAGAGGTGCCCATCACATATGATGGAATTGTTCCTGAGGGTTTTGATGTCATTATGCTTCCTTCCGCAAAATACCTGATGTTTAGAGGTGAACCCTTTGCCGAAGAAGATTATTGTCAGGCGATTGAGGAAATACAAGAAGCCATAGCAAAGTATGATCCGCAAGTAATTGATGCGCAGTGGGATTCATCAAACCCCCGTATACAGTTGGAACCCATTGGAACCAGAGGCTATATCGAGCTTCATCCAGTCAAAGAGGTGAACGATTAATGAAGCAGCTGATGCATATTCTTTGCAGAGAACGGCCAGTTGGTACAGATGGCAACGCAACTGTAACTGATTATTTTGAAGAGCAGTTTAATATGATGAAATTCGATTTGCAGTCGCTACCCTTTACCTGTACCGTTTGGGATAGTGCTGCTTCACAAATGAACATTGAAGATAAAAGTTTTATTATTACCCCCAGCCCATTTTCAGAGGGTTTTACAGGCGTAGGCAGGTTGGTCTTAGCAAATACGCTTCCAGACCTTAAACAGGCCGATTGTGCAGGTGCTATCTTACTTTTATGTGGAAACCTTACACAATCGCCCTTACAACCCAAGGATTACCCATTTTATTTCCCTGACGAGCATAGGGAACTTATTTCTGTATTGGAACAGAAATCACCAAAGGCAATTGTTGCGCTAACGGGTCGTCATCCTCTGTGTGGCTTGGAGCCGTTTCCTCTCTTTGAGGATGGGAATTTTAAAATTCCCTCCGCCTATCTGGGACTTTCTTTTTTAGAGTCTATCAAAGAGTCTGACGGTGCACATGTCAAACTGTCGATCATATCTTCCAAGACATTGCGCAACAGCAGGCAGTTGGTAGCAACAAAAATTGGAAAACAGAAAAGTAGAAAAATCGTTCTTTGCGCACACATGGATTCTAAATATCATACGCCCGGCGCACTGGATAACGCTGCCGGGGCTGCCGTTTTGATGGAAGCAGCCAAAAGACTACTACCGGCAAACTATAGTATCGACATTGTTCCTTTTAATGGAGAAGAATACTTTGGAGCTTCCGGTGAGTTGGCTTATTTACAACACCTTAAAGAAAAAGGCGACACTGTGGACTTGCTGATCAACATCGATTCTCCCTGTCATATCGGTGCGCTAAATTCTGTCTCGTTCTACAATTTCGGTGAACAGGATAAAGAACTTGCAGTAAAACTCTTTGAACAGCATCCTGTGATAACAGAGGGAGAACCATGGTATGCAGGCGATCATTGTGCATTCGCTTTCACCGGAACGCCTTGCATTGCCGTCACTTCTGCTGATTTATTTGAGGGTGGGCTTTTAAACACACATACGCTAAACGACACATTGGATTGTGTTGATATGAATCTGATTGAACCGACGGCAGAATATATAGCTGCATTGGTTCATGCCTTTGATAAAAGGTAAGAAAAGTATTTTATGAAACAAGCCGTTGCATTCAATAAAGATGCAACGGCTTGTTTCATTATAACCCTATTACATATGAGTTCTTCAAAGTAAAGTTCTTATTACCTATTTTCATCTAAATAGCTTTCCCTTTTCACCACACTGAACAAGCCTCATATACTCGTCCATATGGTTCCATACAATTTCAATCGTTTCATTTCCGTAGACATAGATGCTGTCGATTAGCTCATCGGCCATTTCTTTAGAAAGTTCCGTAAACCCCTCATATCTCTTGAAGCTCTCAATGATAGAACACGGCTGCCAGTTTTCCTGATAACGGCTTTGCAGTATGGCTTCGAGTTCTGTGATTCGAGCGTCTGTTTCCGCCATCTGCTTGCTAACATTGGTGCTAGAATATATATAGTACAAGTTAGACATGGAAATTTCTTAACATAGAGGTATAATAAAAACATATGGAGGAATGGACATGGCTACACAGTACACGGAAG